>NZ_AUFA01000063.1:0-20236 GCF_000426265.1 Bradyrhizobium sp. Cp5.3
TGCGGCACATGGGCGATGCCGAACCGCACGATGCTCTCGGTGGAGCGGTGGTTGAGCGGCTTGCCGTCGAACTCGATCGCGCCGGTGGAACGCACCATGTTGCAGATCGCGCGCAGCGTCGTGGTCTTGCCGGCGCCGTTGGCACCCAGCAGCGTCGTCAGCGAGCCCTCGCTCAGCGAGAAGGACAGGCCGTGGAGCGCCTGGACCTGACCGTAATAGGCGCGCAGGTCACTGACGTTGAGCAGCGTCGTCATTGGTCCTTGCTCCCGAGATAGGCCTTGATGACGTCGGGATCCGCCTGCACCTGGGCGGGCGTGCCTTCGGCGAGCTTCTTGCCGAAATTCAACGCCACGACGTGGTCGGCGATCGACATCACGAGGCCCATGTGATGCTCGACCAGCAGCACGGTCATGTGGCGGTCGTCGCGGATGCGGCGGATGAGGTCGCCGAGCACATAGACCTCCTCGTGGTTGAGGCCGCCGGCCGGCTCGTCGAGCAGGAGGATCTTCGGATCGGCCGCCAGTGCCCGCGCCAGTTCGACGCGCTTCTGCGTGCCGAACGGCAGGCCGGAGACGGTGGTGTGGGCGACCTCCTCGAGGTCGAGATAGGCGAGGATCTCGTGGACCTTCTTGTTGATGCTGGCCTCGCTGCGCCGGACCCACGCCAGCCGCAGCGAGTCGCTGATGATGTCGCTGGAGGTCTTCGAATGGGCGCCGACGCGGACGTTGTCCATCACCGACAGGTTCGGAAACAGCGCCACGTTCTGGAAGGTGCGGCCGATGCCGATCTCGGCGATCCGGTGCGGAGGCCGCGACAGGATGCTGACGCCCTCCATCAGGATGTCGCCCGACGACGGCTGATAGAGGCGGGAGAGGCAGTTGAACAGCGTGGTCTTGCCGGCGCCGTTGGGGCCGATCAAGCCGAGGATCTGGCCCTTGTGCATGTCGAAGGACACGCCGTTGAGCGCGACGATGCCGCCGAACACGACGTTGACGTCGCGGACCGCGAGCTGCGGTCGACGATCGACCGGGTTCAACCGAGTCATGACGGAATGACCGACGTACCATCGCCTTCGTGCGATCGACAACGACCCGGCAGCCACGGGCCGAACGGTATCGTCCCCTCTACCCATCGCAACATTCTCCCCTCCCCTTCGCAATCATCCGGCTTCATTCGAGACTTCGAGATTGACTCCGTTGTAAGCATGACCGGCGCAGGCAACGCTGATCTCAGAAGATCCCAATAGACCGCCTCGTCACTGCATTAAGCGCGGAAGACCGTCGCCGATGCTCCCCCATCGACGGCAAGGACCTGTCCCGTGATGAAGCTGGCTTCGTCGCTGGCAAGAAAGAGGCATGCTGCGGCAACCTCATCCGCAAGTCCCGCGCGGCACAGAGGGGTCGATTGAACGGAGTACTTTCTAAATTCAGCATTGTCGCGCAGACGCGCTTCGGTGCGCGGCGTTTCGATGATGCCGGGTGCAACCACGTTCACGCGGACGTCGAAGGCGGCGCAATCGTGCGCCATCTGTCTGCTCAATCCGATGACGCCTGCCTTGGTTGCGGCATAGGAGGTGTTGTTCGGAAATCCAAGCATGCCCTGCACCGACGATATGTTGACTATCGACGCGGCCATCTTTTTTGAGCGGCACAATTGCAGGAGGGGCCGCGAAATGCGCAAGACGCTCTTGAGATTGGTATCGAAGATGCGATCAAATTCTTCGTCGGTCGTATCGTAGACGCCGGTCGTACCGGCGACACCCACATTGTTCACCAGCACATTGGGGCAGGTCGAGATCCTGACCCCGGCCTCAAGGATCACCTCGCCCGAGCCAGCTTGGCTAACGTCGGCTACCACGGCAATTGCAGTCGCTCCCAGCGCTCTGCAAAGCTCGGCGGTTTTCTCGAGGCCCTCGGACAGGCCGGCCGCGATCACCGACGCGCCCTCTTGTGCGAAGCGAACAGCCGTGGCGCGGCCGATACCCGATCCTGCACCGGTCACGATGGCTGTCTTCCCAGAAAGCCTATCTCCCATCTCTCCCTCCACTGCACAAAGTGTAAGGCGCTGTGCCCTGAATCACGAAGAGAGCCGGATCGCGGGCTCCGTTCTTCTACAAGCGATACAGCGCACGAGCCTGTTGCTTTCGTCCCAATCAACACTGATGAAGTTCGGCACACCAAAGGCATTGGCGAACTACAGCGGCTCGCGCTTGCTCCAAGGCTTGAAGACCGACGAAAGCATCGATGACAAAGTGCCTGATCGCTACGCAAGATAGGTGTAATCTTGCTTGGCAAACTCCGATGCCAGCGCATCCTCGAGCAAACCAGGTCGCGCCAGCCAACGGTGCGTGATCGCGCGCGGCGAGGAGACGATCTCACGTCCGCGTTCGAAAATGGCGACCGGGACCCCGGCTCGCGCAATAGCCGAGGCGGTCACCAACCCAAAAGGTTCCGCACCGACGATCGCTACGCTGTCTGTGGCTGCCACGTTTGCTCCCTGAGGCTCTTGCTTGACCGTCACAGTATGCGACCAACCGGGCGCGAGAAATGCCGCGGCCGAAAGAGAGTCTTGCGTAATCTGGAACTATCTGTCACGCGAGAGGTGGTGCCGGCGCGCCAGATCATGCTTCTGCTTTTTGCGCGTGGTTCCCGTTGCCCGACACGGCACCCGCAGCGCGCGGCACGGAAGCAGCGATCACACTGCTGGTTGCGTCTCCAGCGCTGGCTTCTGCGCAACGACGCCGATGACCGACCCATGAATATGTCCGACCGGTAGCCGAAAGCAATGCGCCCGAGCAGCATGGCAATTGCAGTGATGGGCACAACCTTGGCCACCTGAGCCGGGCCCAAACCCGCGGTCTTGGGAAGAATGAACGTCACGTTGGCCGCGATTGCAGAGATCGACATGCCATGATCCCAAAGCACACGGCGAGCTTCAAGAACGCAACGGTGCGGAGGATCTCGCGGAGCTCCATGCCGGCGACCTCCGGCCTCGCCGTCGCGACCTTACCGGCCGGCTCAGACACGTCCGGAAGCAAGCCTTAAGGTGTCGGGCTGTTTAACCAGAAGCAAGCAAACCAGGCAGGGGCGAGCCGGTTCACCCGTTTATCTTCAATGCGTTGAGCAAGGCGGTGACGTCCGAAGCCTGATCTAGCCCCTCAACTGCCGAGACGAGCGCTTCGGCCAGGGCCGGATCAATCGGGTCGATCAGGGCGTGCGTCTTCGCGACCACCTCGGCATGCGTCATCGGCTGCACGGCCGAGCCCTTGGCGAGCGTCGGATTCCCCGCGGGTGCGGCGATGACCGTGCCATCGGTGAGCTCGATATGCAGTCGAGGGCCATCCTCCAGGCCGATCGACTTGTCCATGGTGAAGGTGATGCGGTCGAATACACTGCGCACCTCGGGCTCGTTGAGCCTCGGCGGCTCAAACTGGCCGAGGCCGGCCTCACCACTGACCAGCGTCACACTCACCGCATAGGGCAGGCTGAACTGCGCATCGAAGACTGTCTTGATAGGATAGACATTGATCATATCGTAGGCGGTCTGCCCGGCGGTGATGCCGATGCGCTTCACGTTGCTTGCCCGCAGGCCCTGACTGCTCATCAGCCCCAGCACCGTGTCGATCGTGGAATGACTGCCGCGGCAACAGGCGTAGGGCTTCAGGTAAGAAGAGGCAACGTTGAGGTTGACGCCAAGACCATCCAGTGCCTTCTCCCGGAATCCCACGCCGCCGTTGTAGGTGGTGAACAGCCCACCGAACTCCGATTCGAAGATCCGATGCGGACCGGTAATGCCACCCTGGGCAAGCAGGGCTGCATCCACGCCGGTCTCGCACGCCTTTCCGGGGTGAAGGCGCTTGGTCATCGCGCCGTCGTCGATGAATGCCCACACGCCTCCGGTAAATGAACCCGCGATGCCCAGCGCATTTGCAAACTGCTCGGCGTCCAGCCCGAGAACCTTGGCTGCGGCTGCCGCAGCGCCGAGGCTTCCCATTGTGCCCGACGAGTGCCAGCCCCGGCCGGTGTGTACCGCGAAACCGCCGATAGCGAGCAGCGAGCGATATCCGACGTCGTATCCGGCTATCGTCGCGAGCAGGAAATCCCGCCCTGAGGCGCCTGCTGACTCGGCAACCGCTAGAGCAGCCGGAATAACCGTCGACCCGGCATGTCCTGCCCCACCACCATCGTCAAAGTCACGGGCATGCGCCGATGTGCCGTTCGCGAGCGCGGCCTGGGAGAGCGGCAGTCGATCCGGCGTGCCCCACACGGTCGCGCCAGCCCCGCGCCCATTCGCCGTGGTGAGTACGCGTATGACACTGGCGGCTTCCGACGTACGCGCGCCCACGAGGGCAACAGAGAGAGTATCAAGGACGTGATCCTTGATGCCCGCGATGTCCGCTTCGGGGATGTCAGCCCAAGTTTGCTCCGACCACAGCGCGGCGAAGCGCTCTGTCAAGGTGCCAATGCTGTCGGTGTCAAATGCCATGCTTGCCTCTGCAGCTCGATCGTCAAGCTGGTTTTGAGCCGGCAGCGAGTTCCTGAAGGATTGCGGCGGTGTGCTCGCCCAACTGTGGAATCGCCCCCATTCGAGCCTCCCACCGATTGCTGCGCCCCGGCGGAAGAAGGGCGGGAATCTCCCCAGCCGGACTGCTGACGGAGCGCCAACGGTCGCGGGATCGCAACTGAGGGTGTTGCCACAGCCCCGCCATATCATTGACCGACGCATTGGCGATGCCCGCCTTGTCCAAGCGTTCGAGCACCTCGGCACGGTCCAGGGACTTGAACTTGTCACGGATGATGGCGTCCAGCGCCTGCCGGTTGGCGTTGCGTCGCGTATTGCTGTCGAATCGCTCATCCAGAGCGAGCGCCTCATCGTCCAGAACGTGGGCGCAGAAGGCGATCCACTCCCGCTCGTTCTGCAGGCCCAGCATGACCGTGCCATCGCCTCCGGTAGCGAATGGGCCATAAGGGTAGATGCTGGCGTGGGAGGCGCCTGCCCGCAAGGGTGGCGGTGCGCCATCGAAAGCGTAATACAGCGGATAACCCATCCATTCGGTCAGCGCTTCGAGCATGGACAGGTCGATGTGGGCCCCCTCGCCTGTCCTGTTACGCAACAACAGGGCGGAAAGGATGTTGCTGTAGGCGTACATGCCGGCGGCGATGTCGGCGATCGAATTCCCTGCTTTGCTCGGCGTGTCGGGCGTGCCGGTGATAGAGAGAAAGCCTGCCTCGCTCTGAATCAGCAAGTCGTAGGCCTTCTTGTCGCGGTACGGGCCGTCGCTGCCGTAGCCCGAGATGTCGCATACGATGAGCCGGGGATTGGCGACATGCAGCGAGGCGTAGTCGAGCCCCATGCGCGCCGTGGCGCCGGGCGCCAGGTTTTGCACAAGCACGTCCGCCTGGCCCACCAAGACCTTCAGGGCCGACAGCCCCTCCGGGTTCTTCAGGTCCAGGGCCAAGCTTTCCTTGCTGCGGTTAGTCCAGACGAAGTGCGAGGCCTCACCGCGGACCCGATCGTCGTAGGCACGGGCGAAATCGCCCGAGCCGGGCCGTTCGACCTTGATGACGCGTGCTCCCATGTCTGCAAGCTGGCGCGTGCAGAAAGGTGCGGCGATGGCGTGCTCGAGGGATACGACGGTGATGCCTTCCAGCGGCAATGACATAAGGGAAGCTCCGGCGTTCAGGTCAGGGTCGCGGTTGCCTGCATGGTCAGCCAACCTTCATGATCCGCCGCCCACAGACCAACCGAGCGCCCGTCCGCGGACGGTGCACCATTCAGGCTGAACGATTTCCCATCGAACGTGGGACGAACGGCTTTGAACTGGAAGCTGGCGATTTCCCGGCCAGGCGCCTGGCGCCGCACCAAATCAATCAGCAGCGTGGCAATGAGCGGCCCATGAACCACCAAGCCAGGGTACCCTTCAACCTTAGTCACGTACTCGCGGTCATAGTGAATGCGATGTCCGTTGAATGTCAGGGCTGAGTAGCGGAACAGAAGAACATCGTCCGGCTCGACATGACGCTGCCATGGGGCGCCAATCTGTGCCGACGTTGGAGCGGGCTCCACATCGCCGGGGCGCTTGGCTTCACGATAAACGATGTCGTGAAACTCGGTGATCGCCGGTCCAGTGTGACCCGCGCGAAAGACTTCATGGCGCACCTTCACGAACACCAACCGACCGGTGCGCCCATCCTTGATGACAACATCATCGATCGTCGACACCCGCTTGACCGAATCACCGACTGTCAGCGGCGAATGGAATTCAAATTGACCGCCCGCCCACATCCGACGCTGGAGCGGCACCGGCGGCAAGAAGCCGCCTCGGCGAGCATGGCCGTCCGGCCCCAGTTCGCTTTGCCGGTGAGCGGGCAGGAAATACAGCCAATGCCACAGCGGTGGAAGCGGCATGCCCTTGGAGATCTCCATCTCCGCGAGATCCAACGTCGCGTTCAACGCCCGGACCGGCGCACGCGTGATGTCGTCATCGAGATTCTCGCTGCGTCCGATCCATTGGCGCAGATGTGAAAGATCGGTAATTGCGTCGCTCATTTCCCTGCTGTGCCTCCTGAACATTTTCGGCAGCGGAAATGATCACGCCGCACCGTCAACTCGCCGTGAAAGCCAGTCGCGCAGGCTTGCCGCCACCATCTCCGGAACTTCGACCGTCGAAAGGTGCCCGCAAGGGAAAATCTCCAATACCGCGCCCGGTACTGATCGCGCGATTTCATTGGCCAGGCTGGGTGCCGAGATGCGGTCTTCGTCACCTGCAATGACGAGCGTTGGCACGGCGATCCGTCGCAACTCGCTGCGTTGATCCAGGCGATCGAGCACAGCCCGTTGCAGTCGCAAATAGCCGTCGCGGCCAACCGTACGAGTCATTGCAGCGGCGAGGGTCGCGACCTCCGCCTTACCCCCAGCGACGATCTCCGCGAGCTTGTCCGCGACCATGTCGAACAGACCGCGCCTGGCATCCTCGAGAAAAGCAGTTGAGCGTTGCACCTGGAGCGGAGACGCCGGTCTCGCATTCGTATTCAGAAGGGCCACTCCCGCCAGGCGGGCGTCCCCGCGTCGCGCGACCTCCAGCGCCACGTACCCACCCATCGAAATGCCGGCAATCGCGAATTTAGCGGGGGCATCCGCCAAGATCTCGTCAGCAAAGTCGGCGATCGAGTCGCCGCTGCACCGGGCAACAGTCGGCTCGACTATGTCAGAAAGCCGGTCAATAACGGGTTGCCACAGGCGTCCATCGGACGCCAAGCCAGGAACGAAGATAACCCGATGCTTGTTCATGGGATGCTCCATGTCTTATTCAGGAACCTCAGGCTACGCACCGTCAGGGGACGGATCGCGCGATCCAGAGGCGTGCTTAGATCGGTCGGGAACACTCAAATCGTCTCGGGCTGCGGAGACATCTTGAGTGGCGCCAACGGCTCAGAGCTCATCCGGGACGTCAGCATCAAGCGTTCGACCAATGTCACCTTGTCGGCGGCAAGGTTTCGAATCCTGGCCATATCGGCAGCACGCTGCGCCGGATCGCTGGTATCGAAGATCATGCGCTTGTTCTCCGATGCAGCAGGTGAGACGATCTCCAGAAAGACGCGACGACGGTCTTCCGCATACTTGTCGAGCACCTCGTCGCCCACACGGCCTTGCACCACGGCGGCAAGGGCCTTGTAGAGGACGTACACATCGAACAACCCACCGACGAGTCCGTAGCCACCGCTGGGATTGGTGGCATGCGCAGCGTCGCCCGCGAGGAGCACCCGTCCAACGCGGAACGTCGTGGCCGCGCGTTGGTGCATCCGATAGGGTGAATAGGCATCGAGCGTGTGGTCCTTCGCTGCCGGGACGATCACCTCCAGGAACTTCCTCATGCGCTCCGGGATACCTTCCTCCGGCAGGTGCAAGTCCTCGCTGTAGGTGCATCGCCAGAGGTCATTTTGATCCAGCTTGACGATGATGGCCCCATAGGTCGAATCGATCAAAAACGTCGTTCGAGCAAAACCGTACTTGGCGAAATCGAGACGAAGATTTGCAGCGACAAAGCGCTTCGGCCAAGTGATGCCCTCAAACTCCAGGCCCAGCCTGCTTCGAACCGTACTGCCGGCACCATCGGCTCCAACGAGCCAGCTACTGCGGAACCCGAGCTCTCCGTCGGGCCCAACGGCTTCAATCGACACGCCCTCGGCATCCTGCTTGACGTCAGTGACGTTGACGCCCCAGTGAACTGTCACATTCGGATAAGCGGAGAGCTTTCGCAGCGCAATCTCCGCGAGCCGATGCTGACCGAGGTGAAGGTTGTATGGAAACTTCGTCAGCCCTTCCAACACATCCAGGCTGAAATCGATTCGTTCACCGGTCGCAAACTCGATGTAGCTGTAATCCTGCTTCGAGAACCCGACCTGGAGGGCATCGTCCAGAAGACCCAGCTCCGACAAGCCTTCAAGGCAAGACCAGTGATACGTGATTGCGCGCGGCGACGCGACAATGCCCTTCTCCCGCTCCAACACGCTGACGGTGATTCCGGATTTCGCCAATCCGAGCGCGGCGATCAGCCCGACAGGGCCAGCGCCGACGATTGTGACGGCCTCTGCGGAAGTCATGATTATCCTTTCCGTCTTTGGTATTTGTTATAGCCACGGCCTTCTGGGGGGCGATGCGGACGCCGCGAACCGCGAGGAGATGTGTCAGGGAGTGGAGTGTCACAAGTCTTCTCAAGCGATGAGCGACCTGGCTGCCTGCCAGCTCAGTTCATTCTTCAGCATCGTTCGGATCTTCACGAAGTCCGCACGACGTTCGAACGCCAACACTCCTGTGACGATCTCGCCCTGCCTGTACAGGAAAAGGGAGCCACCTGAGTTCCGACTTTCGGTGATCTCTTCATCGCCCGCGCGATGGCCGGCAAACTGGATGCGCACGCCATGCTGATCCGACCAGAAGTATGGTACGTTGGCGCAGACCTCTAACGGCGATCCAAGAATGTCATTTGCGGCGTTGATGCCGGCGACACGCCCCTGCTCTGCTGCATTGGTCCAGTGTTCAACCCTCATATCCGTCCCCCAACGCGGGTTCGGCCACCGGACCGCATCGCCGGCAGCGAACACGTGATCGGCCGCCCGCAGCGTGCCCTCACAGAGAATGCCGTTCTCAACGCGCAGGCCCGAGCCGTTCAACCACGCGGTGGAAGGCCGAACGCCGGCGCCGACGACAATTACGTCGGCGGGGACGGTGGTACCGTCACCTAGCTTCAATGCGCGGCTACTGCCCTGATTGACGACATCGACTACCTGTTCTCCGAAATAGAGCTCGATCCCGGCTCCTCGGTGAAGCGCCTCGTAACTTCTGAATACGGCCTCGCCGAACCTGCCCAGCGGCTTCCGCGCGAGATCGACGAGCGCGATCTGTCGTCCTTCGTTCGCCACCATGGACGCCAATTCACCGCCGATGAAGCCGGCGCCTACTATCGCCACGGACTTCAATGGATCGGCGAGCGCACGACGAAGAGACGTCGCGTCTTCGTAACGTCTCAGCGGGAATACATCCGGCTGGCCAGAGAATGCGGGTGGTATGATCGCCTCGCAGCCCGTGGCAACAACGAGCGACCGATACTGGAGCGCCCCGGACGAATGTCGTAGTGTCCTCGCATCGACGTCCAGCTCTTCGGCCCTCGTACCCAGCATGAACTCGACGCCATGGCTCTTCAGGTCGTTGACGGCCGGATAAATCAGTGCATCGAGCGACAGCGGTTTCGTCAGACCGACTTTCGACAGAGGTGGGCGCTCATACGGAGGATGCGGCTCGTCACTGATGATCGCGACGGTAAGGTCGGGCGCATGGCGGACGACCGTCTGCGCCGCACGCAACCCAGCGATCGACCCACCGACGATTGTAACATCGTAAGACGTCTGCGGCATTGCCGTGTTCATTGCCGGAGATCGACGGCAAGCGACTTTACAAGCCATCGACCGCCAACCTGCGCGACCTCCGTCGCGTCGTCGACGACGACCGAGTTCGGGTAGTGGGCGGCGAGATAACGGACGACCTCTTCCATCTCGACCCGCGCCAGGCTCTGGCCCAGGCATCCGTGCGCACCCGTACTGAACGTAAGCGGTTGATTTCTCTCTCTATGCAGATCGAACTCGCCAGGCCGCTCGAAACGCTCCGGGTCACGGTTGGCAGACCAGATGGCGACGTGAACGTCCGTGCCCTGAGGGATCACGGTCCCGTCGAGATCGATGCTTTCCGTAGCGATCCTGCTCACGATGCCCGGTCTGGGAAAGAGCCTGGTGGCTTCGACAACCGCTGCGGGGATCAGCGATGCATCGCTTGTGATCCTGGACCAGATGTCGCGATTGCGCAGGAGAGCCCAGACGGTAAGGCCGATCTGGTGAGACGTATTGACGGAGCTCGCCTCAAGCATCGCAGTCGCTTCGTTCAGGAGCTCCTCCGGCGAGAGCTTACCTGCCTCCTGCTCCTTGATTAGAAAGGAAAGCATATCGCTACCGAGGCCATCCGCCTTCTTGCGTGCGAACAGGTTCCGCAAGTAGTCGAAGAGCTCGTCGTACGCCACCAAGATCACGGGAGTGAGGCTCCGGTCTCGGCTGAGGAGCGACAACGTACGCGCTGAAAGGCTCGCAACCTTCGGAGCGTCGGTAGCCGGGGCACCGGCCAGATGACAGTAGATGCGCGCGGGAATGGGATCCGCAACCGCCGTATGGAACTGCACCTGCCCGCTCATACCATGCATGATGTCACCCAGGATATCCCGGAGAACGCCCCTGATTGCCTCCACGGTATTGGGCCCCATGAAGCGGGCGAGGGGTGCCCTGAGCCGCATATGTTGCGGCCCCTCCGCCATGAGGACGCTTCGGGCACGGAATTCGTGCACGGGCCCGGCGGTAATGCCAAACTTCTCCATGAGATCGAGCGCCGCGTTTCTGAACCGCGAATCGCGCAGGACGCGCGCGGCGAGCGCGTAGCCGAGCACGACATATCCCGCCGACCCGAAGCCAAGAGGCTTGCCCTCGAGCGATCCACCCATGTGAGGTTGCGGCTCCGCCGAGAACGGCTCAACGACTGGTAGCGCGTCCGAACCGCGCGAGATTGCCCCCATCGGACAGCACAAGATCACTTCCTCGACCTCGTCCTTGCGGTCTTCTTCGACCTCGCTCTTGAGCAGCTTCAAGGCGCCCCCTGCTCCGATCTCGAAGACATCCGGCATGAGCGCCGCGCACGAACCGTTCGCATCGCACCTGGCGAAATCCACCTTGATCTTGATCATCGCGACGAGCCTCCCAACTCAAGCAAGCGGCCCTCTTGGCATACGCCTGCATAAAACGAATTCTGGTTTTCGGCGGCATAGTGCCTGGTCATCCGCACTTCCCGCTATCGATCAACGACACTCTCAGCTTTCCGTCCGTATCTTTAGAGACGCATCGCTTCATCCATTTCTCCGAGGAGTGTCGAGCGCACGCCTGAGATCAGCCGGCACCTTGGGGTACCCCCATCGCCGTCCGGTGCGCAGCATGGATCCTTGATAAGCTCGCACGAGCATCTCCGTATGCATCAGTGTGAGCGAAGTCGCATCCATCACGGCGACGCCGTCCAGCTCGCGAATGCCCAGATGCGCGACCAGTTCGTTCAACACGCCCTCTCCGGGAATAATGACGTCCGCCCCGATCTCGATCACTTTGCGAACGGCGCTCTCAAAGGCCGCTCTGACCTTCCCGGGCTCGTCAAAGGCGCGCTGCAGATCGAATTCGTCAGAAGCCGGATCGAGGCTGACGATCCCTGCGACCCGCGAATTCAATTTGTGGCGGTCTAAACCCTCTCTCAGCATCCGCGCACCTGCTGGCGAGATCGTCACGATTCCGATCAGCGCCGCAACCGAACAGCCGGCCAAGAGACAACTCTCCATCATAGACGTGACCGGGATATCAAGAACTGCACGAGCCTCACGCAGCGCGGGCTCGGCAAACGAAGCGATCATGACGGCGTCGAACCCCTCGGCCTCGGCACGCTCGACCTGCGCAAGCACGACATTCGCAACGCGGATCCTCTCGCGCGGATACTCGAGAGCCTGCGCGGGAGACGAGGATCCGTAGGTCCCGATTGGCACTCCATGGAGGATGATCTCGACGCCCGGCCCCGCAGCAGCCGCGAAGCGGCGCGACAACGATTCCGCGTAGTGAGGAAGGGCTTCGAGTTCTGTGACGGACTGGTGCCAAATACGCATCTTATTGCTTGCCTCACGCTCGCTCGTCAGCGCACCAGACGGTGTTTAACTCGCAGCGCTGCGGACATGGCTAACCTTCTCGTTCGCTCCCTAGATGGCGAAACTCTAATCGGGCACTCCCCTTCAAGAAATGCCTCAGTTGCAAGACATTCTTTCTCGACTTGAACGAATACAAGCGAGTGAGGCACGCGAGATTGCTGCGCGATGGCCTGGCGGCACGGCTCGATTGAACCCCAACCATCTCATGGGCGCCGATCGCGATCCGTTGGCGCGGATCGCTCCATCCATCTTCGTTCGCCAGTCGAGCCGAGCGACGTGCGCGACAAGGACGTCACTTCACCTCAAAGTAATACGTCGACAGTGAGCCGGCCCGTAAATACTTTCACGACAGCTCGATCGCGCCTCGTGGACTGCACGAATGCATCATTTCATCCACTGCTGCTCGTACTGTTGCTCCGCAAAATGTCTAAGGAGGAAGTCCACGAATATGCGGATCCTGGCTGGCTGGTGCTTGCGCGTATGATAGGCGATGTTGATGGTCATGGAATCCAACTTCCATCCTTCGAGAACCGGCAGAAGCCGCCCTGCCTGAAGGTCATCATAAATCGTGTACATTGGTTGGATGAGGATCCCACCGTGAGCAAGTGCGGCTGCGCAAAGCACGCGTCCCTCAGTGGATTGAATTGCCGGAACGAGACGCACGGTTTCCCTTTTATCCCCGCGCGAAAATCGAAACGGCTCCGGTCCGCGAGCGAACCCATACAGAAGCATGGGATGACACTGGAGATCCCTCGGTTCGGAGGGACTACCGTGCTCCTTCAAATATTTTGGAGAAGCCACCGGCAGATAACGCGTTCGCGCCAATTTGCGAACCGTGGTGCTCGAGTCCCGCTCGAATGGCCGTGTCCGAATGGCGATATCTACGCCTGGATCGATCACGTTTTGATAGTGATTTGCCGCCATCAAATGAACGGAGATGCCGGGGTAAAGGCGTTGAAACTGCGGCAGTATAGGTGCGAGGTGCATCATCCCAAATGATGGCGAACTCGTCACGGAAAGCACGCCTGTCGGTCGCTTCGTGGAGTCGGCGGCCTCTGCGTCTGCCTCGGCGAGCTCGGCCAACAACTCTGCGCAACGTTGATAGTAGCTCCGACCCGCGTCGGTCAGCCAGAGCCGTCGCGTCGTCCTCTCCAGAAGCCGAGTCCCAAGCCGCTTCTCGAGCGAACTGAGACAGCGGCTGGCGCTTGGATCCGACAAGCTCAGCTTTTCCGCGGCACGTGTAATGCTGCCGAGCTCAACCGCTCGAACAAACATTTCCAATTCCGTTAGCCGATCCATTGAACTCCCTCCCCACTCTACATCTCATCGCGACGTTACTTCGCCTCTGAGAGCGCTGGCGACGCCACGAGCGACCAAACCAATCGATCCCGGCATCAATGGTGCGAATGCTTAGGCGTCACTCTCGACTTCTCCAATGGCGAATCTGCACCTGATCGGGCTCTTCCGTGTCTCACTCCGGAGTAAGCAATACTCTGGGCGACTCGACGCCCCGCAGCGTGAATGCGCCAAGGCTTGTGAGCCGCTGCGAGCAACGCTTTGCAAACTCGTCGGAGATGACGACATGGAGCCCAAGTTCATCACATAGCTTTTCGATGCGGCTCACCTCGTTCACCGCACGTCCAATCACCGTGAAGTCAAGTCGCCGCGAGGTGCCGACATTGCCGTAGACCACCTCTCCGAAATGAAGGGCCACATCGAGCGCCAATTGAGGCTCTCCAGCCCGCTTGCGCCTCGCATTCACTGCATCGTTGCGCCTTAGCGCTTCCATTGCGGTCGAGAACGCCGCCTCGCAAGCTTCGCATCGCGAGCTGGTACGGGGCGCGGCTGGAAAAACCGCGAGAAGACCGTCGCCGAGAAATTTCAGGATCTCGCCTCCATTCTCCATCACCGGATCGCCGATTGCCTCCAAATGCTCATTGAGCCAGCGGACAACGTCCATCGCATCTTCCCGGTCCGTAACCGTCGTGAAGCCCGACAGATCTGCAAGAAGGATGGCAGCTTCGATCATTTGGCCCTGGCCGCGGATGATCTCACCTGCCAGAACCTTCGCGCCGGTCATACGACCAAGGTAGCTGTCGAGCGATTGCGTCGCCGTGATCAGAAGAATTTGACGATAGATCGCAAGGCCGAGTGCTGGAACGATCTCTCGAAAGCGGTCCAGATCATTATCCTGAAAGCCTCCTACGCGATCCGTCGCGATCGAAATCGCGGTGCCACTTACGGAGGTCGCTGGCGAGAAGTCGACCAGGAACATGGCGTATTCCGTGCCACCTTGCGAGCGGAGGCCCTTCAATACGGGATGGATCTCGCATCCCTCCTCACTTTCAATCATCCATCGCCCGAATGAGACGCCTTGCGATTGCAACGCGAATACGGGGCTATGCCGAAACTTCTCATCGGTCTCGGCGCCGTGAGCAGCTGTCTCGACCTTGATCGTGCTGTCGCGCCACCAATGCAGCGCCGCGCCTCGAAACTGCGGATCAATAGTAGGGACCGCGACACTGACGTGCCAAAGAGGTACACCATGGCGCACCAAGATTTGGCAGACTCCGTCGAGTAGCAGCTCGGGGGAATCGCTTCTGGTCGCGGTCCGAACGATCCAGTCCGCAAGATCGGTGATCTTATCCGGAGGATTGAGCATCACGAATGGCCTCGCTCCAATGCGATCTCAAGCGGCTGCCGCGCTTAGGTGCCAACTCCGTAGGATCCAAGCACCGGAGCGGCGTTGGCCTGTTCGTCCAGCGGCTCGTCGACATCCGGTTGCACCTTTATCGGGGGGAGCCGGAACGCGAAACCAGGCCACGTAAAGTGCCGGCAGGAAAAACAGCGTCAGGAACGTCGCAGCGATGATGCCGCCGATCATCGACAGCGCCATGGGTCCCCAGAACACCTGCGGCGCGATCGGAATCATGCCGAGACTGGCCGCCGCTGCCGTGAGCAGGATCGGCCGCACGCGGTGCTGCGTCGCCAGCACGACCGCCGTCCAGGGATCGTGGCCTTCGGCCAGCACCTCGTCGATCTGCGCCATCAGGATGATCGAATTGCGAATGATGATTCCGATCAACGCCAGGGTGCCGAGGATCGCGACGAATCCCATCGGTTTCCCCGACACGAGCAGGGCGCTTACGACGCCGATCAGGCCGAGCGGCGCCACGCTGACGACGAGGAACATCTTCTGAATGCTCTGGAGCTGAACCATGATGAAGAATGCCATCGTCAGCAGCATCAGCGGTACGACCGCAACCAGCGGCGCCTGTCCCTTCGCACTCTCCTCCACCGCGCCTCCCGTGGCGATCTTCATCGGCACCGGCAGGGTCTTGGCGAAGGCGTCCATCGCCGGCGCGAGCTGCTGAACCACAGTGGCCGGTTGCGTCGCATCGCGGAGCCGCTGCTGAGCAGAGACTGCTGCCGGTCGAAGTTCTTCTGTGCCTCCGTCATTTGGGCGTTGGCTGAATTCAGGGCCGCCTCGGCACTGACAAGATCTGCCTGCAACTCGGTTGGATCGAGAAGCGCGAGGATATCGCCTGCATTGACATGCTGTCCGACCTCGACGTTCCGCCGTGTCACGCGCCCGCTAGTCTGGAAGGCGACGTTCGACAAGACGCGCGCCTGGAAGGTCCCCGTGAGAGGCAGATCGGCGACCGGGTACTGCCGACGCGGCATTGCAGCGGCCACGCGTACGAGTCCGGTGGGTTGATCGGCGGCACACACCGCTGCATTCGCCAGCAGTGCAAGCGCCACAGACGCCATACAGACCTTCAAGCTCGCGCCGCGTCGCATGGCGAGTACACGCGGCTCATCGTCGGTGGTCGACATACGTATAAACCTCTGAATTATTGAACGTTTTCAGTGAAAAGGGACGTCGCCCCCTCACCGTCATGGATGGTCCTGACGGACGGTAGCGCTTCAGAACCATAAATTCAACATACGTTGAATATATTCAGGGGTGGCATTAAGGTCAAGGATGCAGCACGTGATGGAGGTGCTTTTGAAAACCCGTGAGGTGACGAGAACGCGTGGTCGGCCACGCAAGGGGACGGAACGCAACGAGGAGACACTTCTCGAGGCCGCCCTTAATGCCTTTGCCAAACATGGCTTTGACAAGACGAGCCTGCGCTCAATCGCAGCCGCGGCGAATGTTGATGTGGCGCTGATTGCCTACCGGTACGGATCCAAGCTCGAATTGTGGAAGGCTGTGGTCGAAAGGTTCTCGCGCGAGACGATCGCTTCCCTAACATCGCTGCAGGTTGATCATGCCGATGTTTCAACCGGCGGCCACCTTGACCTCGCCATCGAGCAATTGATCGCCCTGGCCTGCCAAAGGCCCCAATTCCCGCAGTTCATTGTCAAGGAACTCGTCAAGGGCGAGGAGAGCGAGCAAGTGGCACTGCTTCACAGCGCATTGACCGATCCGCTGCGTCAGATCCTGGTGCCCTTGATCGAGACCGCCCATCGCGAGGTCGGCGATCGCAAGTTTGATGCGAATTTCGCGTTCTTTGCTGCGATAGGCGCGATGGCGATGACGCTGGTTACTCGCGAGCAAATCGCGCGCTTTGTGCCGGCCGCCGGAAACGACGATCAGATGCGTTGGCGCCTGGCCACGGTCATGGGCGCGATCCTCCGTCCCTGAAGGATGTGCCAGAGGAATCGCATCATGTTGGTTCGATAACGCTTCCTCGGGTAGATGCTTGGCGTAAGAGCGCATTTGCCGTCGACGCATCGCCCCTTCGAAGGATGACGCCCTGCATCCGGAAAGCGGCTCACCCGATGGCGCAGAGCACTCGGATGCTTGCCGTCTTACAGACTCGTTCCCTATTGTCAATCCAGAGGAAACGATCATTCAATAAATCAGCCAATGATCAAATCAGAGGAAAACCCTAGCTGGGAGGTCTCGAAACCGTCCGGAGCAAGACCCGATGTTGGACCTCGAAACCTGGTCGCCGCGCGTGCTCGCCGCGCTGAGGATCATCACCGCCCTGTTGTTTATCGAGCACGGGCTGATGAAGCTTATCGCTTTCCCCGCCGCCATTCCCGGCCTGCCGAGTCCCCTGCCCGCCATCATGCTGGTCGCGGCGCTGATCGAGATCATTGGTGGCGCGCTGATCGCCGTCGGACTGTTCACCCGCGGTGCCGCGTTCATCTGCTCGGGCGAGATGGCGGCTGCCTATTTCATGTTCCACGCGCCACAGAACTTCTGGCCCGCCGTCAACCAGGGCGACGCCGCAATCCTGTACTGCTTCGTCTTCCTCTATCTCGTCTTTGCGGGGGCCGGCGCCTGGAGCATCGACGGCGTGTGGTCGGGTTCGCGGCAGCGTCTGGCGAGGGCATGACCATGGCGGACCGGCGGCTTCCGACCTACTACATCTCGCACGGCGGCGGTCCCTGGCCGTACATGGACGACAGCATGCGTCGCCGCTTCGACAAGCTCGAAGCCTCGCTGCTCTCGATCCGCAGCGAATGGGGCGCCGACGCCCGCGCGGCCCTGATCGTCTCCGGACACTGGGAAACGCCGGAGTTTGCCGTCTCTTCGGCGGCGGCGCCGGACATGGTGTTCGACTATCACGGCTTCCCCGAGCATCTCTATCACATCAAGTACGATGCGCCCGGCTCGCCCGAACTCGCCGTGCGGGTGCGCGCCATGCTCCAGGCTGGCGGCTTTGCCTGCGAAAGCGATTCCGAACGCGGCTTCGACCATGGGACGTTCAGCCTGATGAAGCCGCTCTGCCCGAACGGCGAGATGCCGATCGTTCAGTTGTCGATCAACCGGGACCTCGACCCGCAAGCGCACCTGTCGGTCGGGCGACTGCTCGCCCCGCTCCGCGACGAAGGCGTCGTAATCATCGGCAGCGGCTCGAGCTTCCACAATCTCGGCTTCAGGGGCCCCGCCGCGGTCGAGCCCTCCCGCCAGTTCGACGATTGGCTCCAGCAAACGCTGCTTGCGACATCGACCGACGAGCGGCGCCGGCGTGTCGTCTCCTGGACGCAAGCACCACATGCGCGCATTGCTCATCCGCGCGAGGATCATCTCATTCCGCTCATGGTGGCGCTCGGCGCAGCCGATGAGGAATCCGCCGCACTCGTCTTTCATCAGGACGATTTTTTTGGGAGCTGGGCGCTGTCAAGCTTCCGTTTCGGCGATCCGATACGTCCTGGTGCGCAAGCGCCGTCGGTCGATAGGTAAGGGCCCGCAAGGCCGCCGATGACCGCGAAGGGGCGGAGGCGCCGGCTTCGCCGGCGTTCGTGCACGCAACCTTGCAAATGCGATCGGACATACGGCGCGCCACCCCGGATGCAATTCAATTGCAGCACTAGTTGACACTCGTCCCCGGCACACGCGGCGCAGAGTGGCTACTCATGAAGAATATCCTGGGGGCACCGGCTAGGATCAGAGATGCAACCGATGATCTGCTGTTGGAGTTGGAAGGCTCCAGCATCCCTCACACCATTCTCAAGACTATCCGGGCCGTCATAGAGCCGCGGGCGTCCCATTTGCTGCGTATTACAGGGAAGGCTTGAAACAGCCGACTGATACCATCGGGCTGATCGTTCAGGAACGATGATTCTCGATTGCCTTGCTACCGCTTTCTCCCTGTCTCGACATACATCTTCTCAGTGAAGCCACCTCGGCCGGTCTGCACCATGAGGCTTTTACGATCCGATCAATGCGGCTCTGTTCTTGGCTCCGAAACCAGCGGCGCGCCCCCAATGGAGACCGGCCCTTCTGGCTTAGAGGGCTGGACGAGCCTCTTGGTCGGCTTCGAAACGGCTTGTGCTGGCGGCGGAGGAGGAGCCGGAGGAAGAGACGCAGGTGCGGCGGTATTCTGTAAAGATTCGATTCTTGAGCTCAGCGCTGCGATTTGATCCGATATTCGTTGTAACTCGGCTTGCTGCGCCCCCATGTTGCGGTTGAGTTCCGCGATCGTCTCGCTTACCTCCTGTTGCCCTGACCGAATCTCCGAAAGCGTCGTCCTGTCAGGTGACAAGGCTGGCATCGAAGCCACCTCGCGCGACGCCGGTTTCTCGATGAACTTCTCGATGTCGGTCCCCAAATAGGCTCCGCCGACGCACAGCCCGATTGCGACGATCAGCGCAAAAGCCCACAGAAAGCGTCTTGATGATCTGTGCAAGGCGGGCGGCAACTCCGAGCCGTTCGCTTGATCAATCACATTCATCGTCTTTCGCTCGCGATTCCGATCCGTACTAATTCTCGTTGACGCGAATAACGGACGACGGTCAAGAGGCGCAGCGAGCGGACTCAACAGCTATTCGCACTGGAGAGATCAAAAACATCATGCAATTTCAGAACTCCCGTCCAGAGCCATTCAAGTCCACGATGCTTTTCCCCGAAAAACCAGATGCAGCGCACGAATGCTGCACGGCGAGCGCAAAAACGCACGATGCGAACGCAACGACAAGTCTGGTTTTTCACCGTTCGAATGGCGGGCATCGTGCGTGTTGGGGGAAATGCGAGTGCGCAGCTTGAGACATAATCTGAGCATGTCTACAGAATGCGTGCGCAGTTAGCTCCCTTGCTGCCACGAGGACATCACACGCAAGGGCGAGTCGCCACTTTTCATGAGGTTGTTTGTGCGTTTCAGTGCCTTGGGCAGCGCGTGGAGCTATCGCCAAATTTTGGTGACGGCGCGGCCGGTCAGGCGGCGGCGGTTATGGGCTGACGGTCAGTCGGTTTGGCGATGACCTCGATCCCGTCGTTGAATGTCACACCGAGAACGAGTTTTGGCAACTGGTTGTGGCCATCGAGACGACGCCAGCTTTTCTGCGCGGCCTCAAGCAGTTTGAAGACCATCGCGAGTGCCGTCCTGTTGGACAGGCAACCCTTCGATCGGATCGTGCGGTGTCGCACGGTAGCGAAGGTGCTTTCAATGGGATTGGTCGTCCGCAAGTGTTTCCAGTGTTCGGCCGGGAAGTCGTAGAACGCCA
>NZ_AUFA01000064.1:0-20004 GCF_000426265.1 Bradyrhizobium sp. Cp5.3
TTCTTCTGCCGCTTGACGTAGGGCTTCACATAGGCCGGCGGCATCAACCGCACCGTATGCCCCAGCGCCTGCAGCTCGCGGGACCAGTGGTGCGATGAGGCGCACGCCTCGATCCCCACCAGGCATGGCGGCAGCTTCTGGAAAAATGCCAAGACGTGCCGGCGCCTCAACTGACGGCGTACGACCACTTGGCAGGCTGCATCAACGCCGTGTACTTGGAAGACCGACTTCGCAATATCCAGACCGATCGTCGAAATTGACTGCATAGGCTGCTCCTCCGAATCGTGGGAGCCTCAAACGGCGCCCACTCCTTGGCACTCTCGTGCCGGTGGAGGAGCCGTCCACAGCATCACGAGCGGACTGACTCTAGCCTGGCTGCCGTGGGATCGAATGCTCTGGCAAGAAGCGCAGCATTTCACTTGTGGCGTCCGGTCCTCGCGGATCGGGGGCAGAGCTGGCAGGTTGCCTCCCGAGGATCAGGCCACGGATAGGACTGCGATTGCACGATTGAGTTGAGGATCACCTGGACCCATAGAGGCCGGGTCAGCTTGGACCTCGATCGTGGGGGCGACGCCAACGCCTTCCAGCCGCTCGCCGTCGACCTGCACGTCCCCGACCGCGAGCAACAGCAGGCCGCCGTCAATGAGAAATGCCGTCGCAGCGAGGACAGCTCCCTCGGTCCGGCTACCGATGACCTCGCCCAAGCCGATATTTCTTGAAGCCATAGGCAAGGATCTCCTTGCCGCTGCGGGTGCCACCGTTGACCAGCATGGCGGGCTTACGCCACTTCACGTTCTCGAGCCCGCTGGCGCCATTGCGATCAGTGACCTGCATCGTCGGCGCTCGCGTGTTGAACAAATCAAGATAATCGGGAATCGCGCCGCCCCAGCCGTCTCGCAGGTCCCAGATCAGCGCGTCGGCGTCGTTCAGCGGACTCTGCGATAGAAGATGCTCGAGCGTCCGCTGATACGCGGAGCCAGCGTAGCACCAGACATGAACGTAGCCGATCCGTCGGCCGTTGGTCGGTATTATACGGGCACTGGCCTTCAGGCCGTCCAAGAACATTTTGTTGGGCTCAATTTCAACCGCAGTAACCGATAGTTGCACAAACGCGCCGGCACGACGCAGCCCCAGCACAACTTCCCTGCCGACTTTGCCACGGAATGACTGAACCGGCTGAAACGGTGCACCATCGGCGAACACGATCACATCACCAGCGAGCAGGCCGGCTTGTTGGGCCGGCGTGCCTTCAATGACGCCGGTGATCAGGCTGCGGCCCTGCATGTCGAGACGCGAGAGGACGCCAATGCCGGGATAGGAGATACGGCCACTCGGAAAAACGCGTTCCAGTCCGCGCCGCCTTAACGCACCAGCAAAGATATCGGAAAGCTGGTAGTACTCTGGTTCGTACGGTGTGTAGTAGCGGGTGTGCGAAGCATGCAGCTCAGATAGCATGCTATTGATGGCGCCGGCCAGCGCCTCTTCGGAACTCGCCCGCGTGGCGTCCGGCAAGTAACGTTCCCGGACCGCCGACCAATCGAGCCCGTGCAGGTGCGGATCGTAGAACCGGTCTCGCACGGTCCGCCATACCTCATCGAACGTGGCAATGCGCGCGGGCACGGCTTGGGACCTGGCCGAATCCGCTGCTTCTTGTTGCTCGGCCCACAACACCGTTGGAGTCAGAGCTGATGCCGCGGCCATCGACGTCAGCCGCAAAAAGTGGCGGCGCGACGGTGCTGGGTTGATTACCTTCTTCATCGTGAAACCTTGCGATGGAGCTCGTCGCTGTCCCGATGATCGGACATTCCCAGAGCCAGAGGGGACGTCTCAAACGGGCCGAAAGCGGCCATTGAACCGGATTTGAGGCCGCGGACACCAGTCCGCGCTTTCGTTGGTTACGATCCGCGTAATGCGGCACGCCGCTGGTTCCGAGCGTTAGCTCAACGCGCGCTGAAGGTGAGGCCGGCGCGCTCCGTCAGACGCTTGCGCAACGCCGGCCCCATCAGCGCGCCCGGCGTCCAGATGCCGCCCTCGCCCTGCACGTCGCGCACGAGGCAGAGAGCGCTCTCGGCGATCATCTTGCTGGTCGAGCCGTAGCCCGGATCGCGGTCGCCCGTGACTACCGCCTCGACCCGTCCGCCATCCGGCAGCTCGCCCAGGAAGAGAATGTCGTAGAAGCCCTTCTCGCGCTCCTCCCGAGTCGGGCCTGCACCGGCTTTGAGACCGCCGGTCCCGAGTAGGGAAAATATAGTGGCGAAGGTCTCCGTCGTCACGCGACCGATTTCCCCAAATCCCGGCGCGACCATCATCTCGTCGTAAACGAAGTCGGTGCCGTAGGGATGACCCAATAGGAAATTCGTGCGGTGCACGTTCTTGGTGTTGATCGGCGCCATAGGGAACGGCACGAGCCACACGTTCATCCTCGGGTCGTATTCGGGGATGAGGCCCGACGGCTGAGACGGCCCGGTGAATCCGGGCGTCAACGCGAAGGGGTCGGTCAGCAGCCGGATCAGGGCCGGATCGCGCGTGGCGGCCGCTAACGTCGCCTGAGCGCTCGCCGCGGTGCCGCCAGACATCCCGCCTTTCACCTTGCGCAGGCGGGCCTTGACCCGCCGCGCCGGGCGTCCGAATTTCTCGCGCGCCTTCTCCTGCAACGTGAGCACGCCCAGATCGAACGGAAGGGAATCGAATCCGCAGGAGAAGACGATGCGCGCGCCGGTCCGTTTCGCCTCTTTGTGATGGGCGTCGATCATGTGCCGCATCCAAGCCGGTTCGCCGCACAGATCGACATAGGCCGTGCCCGTGGCCGCGCAGGCCGCGACAAGCTCAGTACCGTGGATCTGATAGGGCCCGACCGTCGTGATGATCACGGCCGCACGATCGCACATCGAATGCAGGCTCACCGGCTCGTCGGCATCCGCCTTAACCAAAGGCAAATCGTCCGGTGCGCCGATGTCCGCACGCACCTTCTGGAGCTTGTCGGTCGAGCGTCCCGCGATCGCCCAGGACGCAGTATCGTCGCCGCGATAGGACGTCGCCAGATATTCGGCGATAAGGCGGCCGGTGTAACCCGTCGCGCCATAGACGATAAGGTCGAAGTCCCGCTTCACGATGCTGGTCCTCCTCGAGACCCGGGAGAGCGCTGTCCCTTACTCGGATCGGTCTTCCGCCGGCTGGATCGCACCAGCTGCCTCTCATTCGATCGCCTCGTCGGCGCGGGCCGAGTAGCGCCTAAGAGGTCGGGACGCCGGGCCATTTTGTGCTGTCCCGGAGCCCGGCGAGGACACGAGGACGCACAGCAAGTGCCCTTCGAAGGGCAGCCGCTTTTATTGAACCGTCCCATCGCGTTGACGGAGGATACCACAGTTCCTGTCCTGGGGCGCCCAACGTCCGGTTGGAGTCAAGACGCCATTTTGACCGCAGGCGAGCCACTTCCGGTTTACCTCGATAAGCGGACAGTTTTCGGGCCGGTTGGTATGTCCCAAACGGACCAGGAGCAGACTTATGCGCCGCAGCAAATCGCGTCCAGTTCGATCACCTCGTCGGCGCGGGGCGCAACCCGGCTTATTCGGGCAACCCCGCTTTCCGAAAGCCCTCTAACATCAGCTTCGAGTTTGATTGTCCGCCGCGAGCTATCCACCCGGATATTGTAAAAGTGGGATCGAGCTCAAGCAGACGGGCCGCCGCCTCACGCGCCTCCGCATCGCGTCCGAGATGGGCGAAAGCGGACGCGAGACAGCGGTAAGCTAGCGAATAGGAGGAATTGTGACGAAGGGATTTCTTCCCTGCGACGATGGCCTCGTCAAAGCGTTGAAGCTCAATCAAGGCAAACCCTATTCCAGCAAGCGGCTGGTGTAGCTCCGGGTCTACCGGGCTCATGTGAATAGCACGTTCAAAGCTTCGGACCGCTTCCTCCGGCAGCCCCGCAACTCTATAGACCCAGCCTCTGTTGAACCATGCCCGATATGAATTTGGGTTGAGCGCGACCGCCCGGTCAGCCATTTCGATTGCACCTTCATAATCGCCGATCGTGTACGCCGAGATTAAGGCAGCCGCTGCTAACGTGTCTGGATCACCATCGTCGACGCTCAATGCCCAGCGAAGAAGCCGAACCGCTTCGTTGCGTTCGAATTGGGGATCGCTAGCATAGCCAAAAAGGACGTTTCGCGAGTGACAGACGCCTGCCAGAGCCGCGACAAAGCCGAATCGAGGGTCCAGTTCCAAAGCGCGATGAGCCAGTCTGATCGCCTCGGCCAAACCTTCGCGGGTCGCCGGGTAGTACTGCTGCATAGCACGGAGATAAAAGTCATAGGCAGTGAGGTTCTCTGGTCGCCGCCGCGTCGCCATCGCAATTTCTGTCTGAAGCAACTTTGGCTGAATGGCTGAGACAACGGCGACCGCCACTTCATCTTGGAGAGCAAAAACGTCCGTCAGGTCGCGCTCGAACCTATCCGCCCAAATATGTGCCCCTGTCATCGCATCAATCAACTGCCCTGTGATGCGAACTTTCCCAGAGGCCTTGCGAACAGACCCCTCAAGGATGTAGCGGACGCCAAGCCTGCGCCCGACTTCCCTGATATCGACGGCTTTGCCTTTGAACGTGAAACTGGAGTTGCGAGCGATCACGAACAGCGATTTGAACCGCGAGAGTGCCGTGATGATCTCCTCGACCATTCCGTCCGCAAAATACTCCTGCTCGGGATCGCCGCTCAGGTTCTCGAACGGCAGCACCGCGATGGAGGGCTTGTGTGGAAGTGGAGGGGCCGTACCTAACCCCTCGGTCGGCGCGCTATACGCCGCCGCGCGGACGGCGTATGCGCGGACCGGCCTGGAGATGTTCTTTAGCTGCTGCTCGCCGCGATCCTCGAAGCCAACGGCCAACTTGCCTTCGATTTCGCCGTACACCTTCTCGGAAATCAGGATGCCGCCCGGGTCGGCGGTCCCCTCCAGCCGGACAGCAATGTTGATCCCGTCGCCAAAAAGATCGCCGTCAGCCCCGACGATAACCTCTCCGAGATTGATCCCAATGCGTAGCTTAAGGGAGCTTCGGCCTGATGCGATGCTTTCCTGTATCTCCACCGCGCATTGCACCGCAGCCGATGGACTTGCGAACTCGGCCAAGGCGCCGTCACCCGTGGTCTTGATCAGTCGCCCGTCGTGGCGAGAGAGGCCAGGCTCGATTACTTCGTGCTTCAGCCGCTCGAACTCGGCGTAGGTGGTTTCCTCAGCGCGTTGCATCAACGCAGAGTAGCCGACCACGTCGGCAGCCAGGATCGCCGCTAGTCGTCTCTGAACCCGCTGCTCGGCCACCGCGTCCTCCGAACGACCCGACTAATCCACGCCGCTGGGACAAGGGGGACCCTAGCACTTTGTCAAAGGCCTGTGAGCGGTAATCGCAGGAGCCCGATTGTCTCTCAAGTGGCATGTTGTCGGGCCCGTGGCCCGGCTGCAATGAACGTGCGTCAACTGGGAAGGTGCGAGTTGGGTCATTTTCGACCGACTTAGCCGGTTATCTCACCGGTTGATGTCCGTGTTGCCCCGGAAGCAGACCTGAAGGAGAAGGGGGCGAATGCGACCCCGGCAGCGGCCGCAGGGCCTTCGTGATGCCGCTAGTCAAATCGCACATGTGCAGCAAATGCTGCCGCACGCCGCGGTCTCAGATACGAAACCTGTTGACAGGGATCGGCTTCATTCGTCCTTCCATTTGATCGAGCAGCCAACAGACGCCTTTTGGTCAGCCGGCGCCAGACCGGTGGTCGCAATCGCGCGCATGGCCTCGACAAGCTCTCGGGGCGCCCCCGCGCGAGGCGGAGTTGTGCGCCCTTCGTCGAGCCGGCCGCGATACTTGAGCTTGCGGTCGGCATTGTAGCCGAAGAAGTCCGGCGTACAGACCGCCCCATACGCCCGAGCGACTGTCTGGGTCTCGTCGTGGAGATATGGAAACGGGAAATCATGAGCCTTCGCGAAACGCTTCATATTCTCAAATGAGTCTTCGGGATAGCTCGCCGCATCGTTCGAGCAAATCGCTGCAAAGCCTATGCTCTCCGACATCAGCACGCGGGCGTCCGAAACTATGCGGTCGATCACCGCTTTAACATAGGGACAATGGTTGCAGATGAAGACGACGACCGTGCCTTTTTCGCCCGCAACGTCGTCCAGTGCGTAAGTCTTGCCGTCGGTGGCCGGAAGCTGGAACACCGCCGCGGGCGTATCAAAAACGACTTGGGTAGCTGCTGTCGCCATATCGGACCTCCTTGTGCTCCAATAGATGCTGACGACGGCCTGCTGGGGCACAGTTTCCAAAACCTGCTCGCCAGTCGCGTCGTTTTGGCCATACGTCAGCCATTTCCGGTCGCCCCTTAACAGCTGCCATTTGGACGAGCGCGGGAATTCGTCGGTGTGGGCCACGAACGGACGTTAGCACCTCCAATGCCCCGGCGCATGGGGCGGCGACCATGATAAACTGCTGTCTCATCGCCGGCCGCGCTCCTGCGATTTTTTTTCGCCGATCAGACAGGGCACCCGGGGCTTTTTCTCGGCGGCTGGGACGATCCCGCTCTCTGGCGTGAGGCCCGCAACTTCGCGAACAAGCTTGGTCCGGATCGCTTCCTGGAATTGTTCGCGATCTTTGATCGTCATGATGAAGGCGCCCGGCCCCCCGATCACGCAGTCCTCGTAATAGAGATCGAGATTCTCGATATCGGTCGTCGAGAGGGATGGCTCCTTCACCATGATCGGGAGGCCGTTGATAATGATGCCTTTCTCCAGGGCAGCGTCACGTGCCCCGGTTACGGGGGCTCCATCGTTGTTCGGCCCATCGCCGGAGATATCGATGACGCGCCGCAACCCGCGATAGGGATTCTCTTCGAACAGCTGGAGTGCGAAATTGATCGCGCCGGAAATCGAGGTACTCGAACCTCGGCGAACCGGCGTTTTTATGATCTCGGCGGCCACTGCATCCGCCGATTCCGGGCCGTCGATCATGCGCCAGGGAACGATGATCTTCTCGTCGCCCGACATCGACCACTCGAAATAGGTCACGGCCACCTTGCTGCCCGGAACGGTCCTAAGCGCCTCAAGGAACTCTTTCGAGACGATGGCCTGTGCATAGCCCTCGCGCTGAATGGCAAGTTCGTCCATATCCATCGAATAGGAGACGTCGACGGCGATAACGAGCTCGACATTGACGGGCTGTACACTGTGGTTGGTGTCGGCGAATCGAGAGTTCGGGGTCGGCGCGGCAATGCCAGCAACGTCACCTCCGACCATCGCCACCGCAACAAGCACCGCGCCGACCGAGACACACCAGCGCATGGCGGCCCTCCCGTCCTTTCACGAGCATGGTGACACCCAAAACGCGCTCCGAAAAGCGGAAACATGCAATTGTCGTCCTCGTTCGCAGCGGTCGAGGCTCGCTCTGGACGATGAGTAGAAACCGGGAACTGCCTCCTGCTTCCGGATCGCGCCTGATCGGTGCGAGCTATCACCTCACGAGCCAACCACGGTTTTCCTGATCATTGACGGTATCGGAAGCAAAGGCGCGCGAGTGCGGCGGTGACCCTTACGGTCAAGCACGCTCACCCACTCAGTCGATTGACTCCGATACTTCCCGAAGTAGCCATTCGTCCGCGCCGCACTAATTTTCCTGTGAATTCAAGACCAAAAATTTAGGGCGGATATGCCGTCGGGATTTGTCCGCCAGGTTCGAAAGTTTGTGCTTGCAAATCAACGCCGTAACGGCGTTCCAAATGATTGAGTGGGAGTAGGGGGACCGGCTATTCCGGAGTGCGTTGGAGAGAAATAGCGTAGGAAAGACGAGGGGCTACAGGAGATCTCATTGATCATTCGCTTTCCATCGTCTCTCCGTGCCGTTGTTCGTCCAAATTATTGATTTAACGAGAGTCTCGCGGCGGACGGACCAAGCCGACTCATTTGACGGTTCTTCCAACGGTTTGATCACAAGTCGCAAGACCCGATGGAGAAAAGACCGTCAAGAATTGTGATCGTTCTGACGGTCTTTTTCTGAGGCCGACTGCTCGAAGCTCGCGGCGCCGCCCGTCGCCCCCGATCGTTAGCCAAAGCGAGTGCTGGTTGCGGCGATGTCTCGTTCTGATGGCAGAGCGGACGTGGGAGAGGGAAGCATTGACTGCTGCTTTTGACTCGTAGCGCAAGTTCCTTTGCAAAACGGCAACCGCTCGTGGAACCTGGATATGCCTCGAGATAACTCGGGCCATATCTTCTCGAGGTTACGCTGCGATCGGAGGTCCGATGTAGCGTGCATAATCGTACGGCCTTGCTCGTGCCGGCCACGCATCGCTGCCGCGCGCTCGCGATCGGATGGCGGCGCTCAGTCCTCCGATGAGCTCGGCTTGATGTTGCCGACGACCATGTTGCGCAGGGCCCCTCGCAGCACGGCGACATTTTTCGCCCCGTTCAGCTGCTCGAACTCCCGCTGCGCACGCTGCCAAAGCGGAGCGGCCTTGTCGTGAAAACGGCGGCCGGCATCGGTCAGCTCGATGAGGCGACTTCGTCCATCGGTGGGCGAGGGCCGGATCCGAACGAGGCCGTCACGTTCCAGGAAGCCGACCATCTTGCCCATGGCGGTCCGTTCGATGTCGAGCTGCTCGGCGAGCGCGTTGACGGCGGCGCTGCCGAGTTCGTTCAGTGCCGCCAGGGTGAGGAACTGCGTGATGCGCAGGCCAACCGGTTCGAGGTGAGCGTCATAAAAGCGCGAGATCTGCCGGTTGGCCTTCCTCATGGCGGAGCAATTGCATTGATCGACTCCCAGCGGCTTGTTCACGGCAACACTCCTTGTCGTTCTCGTTTCCATCGCGGCCCGCGCCGCGGATATAGGCGCGGCGCGGGCGCAGCCGATATTCTCAAAACCCTTGCGGCGGGGTGATGTAGCCGGGCTCCTCGCCCGCAAGCGTGCTCTTCAGCACCGCCGTTCCTTTGTCGGCCATCACCTCGCTCTTGCCGGCGGCGAGGGCGTCGTAGGTCTGGCGCACCACGTCCTCGGGGCTCGCCTTCGGCACGTCAATGCCGTTAGTCAGGTCGGTGTCCACGAACCCGACATGTAGGCCGAGAACCTGAACGCCGCGTTCGCTCAGATGAAAGCGAAGCTGATTGGTGTAGCTCCAGGCCGCCGCCTTTGACGCGGCATAGGGCGTCAAAATCGGCCGCGGCAGCCACACGATGTCTGAGAGCACGTTGACGATGGCGGCGGTCGGCTTCGTCGACAGGATCGGTTCGAAGGCCTGCGTGACGCGCACGACGCCATAATAGTTGGTATCGAACATGCGGGCCGATTGCGCCACGACGTCGGTCGACAGCGGCCCGTCGATCAGAGCAGCGATTCCGGCGTTGTTGATCAGTACCGTCGTATCGGCCGCCAACTTAGCGGCAGCCGAGATCGAGGTCGGATCGGTGACGTCAATCTTGACCGGGATGATGCCGGGCTCGTTGAAGCCGTCCGTCTTGCGCATGCCCGCATAGACTTTCGCGGCACCGCGGCGACGTGCCTCGCGTGCAAAGGCGAGGCCCAGGCCACGATTGGCTCCAGTGATGAAGACGGTTGCGCTCTTGATATCCATGACAGTCTGCCTTTCCAATTTCGTCAGAGGCTGTTCGCGCCGCTGGCTCGTTTTCAGTTCAGATAAAGAGAGTTTCCGGCAGCTGCTTCGACAGCCGCTCGCGCAGGCTGGCGGCAAGGGACAGCACCGCGCCAAGCGGACTCATCCGCACACTGACGCGCGGTACCGATCCGTCGGGATTGTGCTCGACGACGACGGCTGCGCTCAGCTCCTCTCCGCTGGTAAGCGTGGCTTCGTATTCGAGAACAAGCCGCGAGCCGATATCCTGCACGAAGGTCGGTGTCTGCGACGCGTAGAAGGTGCCGACGGCATCGACGACGCGGCGGACGTCCTCGCGTCCCGTGACGGGACCGCGCAGGACGGAGCTGACCAGCTGCGCATCAGCAGTCAGATCGTCCAGAACCGGATGGCGCTCGGCCTGGGGGGGGGACATTTTTCAAACTCATGCTGGCTTTGATTATGTTCAGGCGAACACGGCGCGGTTCTGCGCGATGAATTGCCGGACCGAGAGCGGTGGCGTTCCCGTGATCTTCTCGACGGCATCGTTGGTGCCCGAGAAAATGCCGTCGCGATAAATCTTGGCGACTTCGACCAAGTGCTGCACCAGAAACGGAGGGAACTTGTAGAGATTCTCCATCTTCTCCTTGAACACCGCGATCGAGGTCGGCGCATAGTCGATCCTGGCGCCGAGCACTTCGCTCATCTCGGCAGCGATCTCCGTGTGGTTCATCTCCACCGGTCCGTGCAGCGGATAGATCTTGCCCTTATGGCCTTGCGGCTTCGCCAGGAGGTAGGCAATGACACGCCCCTGATCGTCGCTGGCGATCGGCGCGTGGCGACCGTTCTCAAACGGAAATTCGATCTTCTTTTTCGCCCAGATCTCTTTTCCGAAATGCGGGTAAACCAGCCAATCGGCAAAAAACGTCGGGCGAAGATGCGTTGTCGCAACGCCTGACCAGTCGAACACCCGTTCCGAGACCCAGTGATCCTGCGCGGCATGGCTCGCCGATTCCCGGCGCGCCGAAATCTGCGACATGTTGACGATCGCGCTGACGCCGGCCTCTCTCGCTGCCTGGGCGAAATAGGCGGCCGCGCTGATGATTCCGGGTGCGATCGGATGGAGGAAATAGGCGGATTGGATGCCCTCCATGGCCGCGCGAATAGCGTCGATGTCGGTGAAATCGCCGACGGCGATGTCGACGCCGCGCTGCCTCAGCGCCACCGCGCGCTCGCCAACCGAGCGCACATAGGCGCGCACCGTCTTGCCCATCTTGAGCAGTTCGTCGACGGCGGCGCCCCCGGTCCGCCCGGTCGCACCGCTGACCAGAATAGTTGCTTCGCTCATGACGACGCTCCTTCGTTCATATGAGAGTATATGCTCCTATAGGAGGCTATATTAGGTGTATATGCTCCTAAATCAAGGCGCTTGTTTCGGAACCGGGAGTGGGGGCCGTTCACATCGCCGTGTGCTCGACGGGCGGCTGCCGATATCAATGACGGCCCCGGCCAAGAGACCCGTCAGATGTCGGAGTTCGTCGGGCGCGACACGCCAGGCGGCCTTTATGCGCGCGACACGATGGCCGCCCTCGAAGAGAAGGGCGCGAATTGGCGGCTTGCCGCGTCAAGCCGGCACATCGCGGCAGCCGGAGCATCTGACGCGCTATCCGTTCGGGCGCATGCCGGTGCTCGATCACGGCGACTTCAGGCTCTACGAGACCCAGGCGATTTTGCGCTATCTCGACCGCGCGCTGCCGCAACCCGCCTTTGACGCCGGCCGATCCCAAGTCTGCGGCGCGCATAGACCATGTGATGAGCATCGTCGATTGGCATCTCTTCCAGGGCAGCGGCTGCGGCAACATCATCACCTTCCAGCGCATCGTCCGCCCGATGTTGCTGGGCGAGCCGACCGACGAGGCGGCGATCCATGAGGCGATGCCGCTGGCGCATGTCGTGTTCGCCGAACTGGCGCGGCTGCACAGAGATGTGGGCTGTTTTGTTGGCGAGAGCCTTGCCGATCTGATGGTCGCACGGCATTTCGGTATCCGCCCTCGAGGACAATGCGGACGTCTGGCGAGCGCTCCAGATTTAGGGTTCGCGCCCTTTGGGATCGAACGCCAAACGCGTTCAGCGGCGATGAGCGAAAGATCTCAATGGATGTCGATATCGAGCGATTGCCCAACCGAAGAAATATTGCTGTGGATTCATGAGGGACACGTTGTGACGGTCTGGTCGTCGGTGCTTCGGACCGTTCAACTCGATTTTGTATCCGAAAATCAGAACGATAGGTCGATGCGAGACAATCGAGTGGGAGTAGGGGCCGCGGCTGCCATAGCGTGGTTTGGCGTATTTTGGGGCGTTCTCGTTCTCCCATCTTTCGGCGTCGGGGTGGTTGCGCGCTTCGATCTAACCGATCCGAGGCCGGTATCCCACCGCCCTTATGCTGATGGAGTGTTGCGGCGCATTGTAGCGTGAAGAAAGGCGAGGGCTGGACCTTCGCCTAGCCGCGTCGTACCCGTCACGTATTTTCGTACGATCCACTCTGGCTCTTCTGCGAACGCGAGATGGATCAATCCGCCGACCCTCGGGCGGCGCTTGCACTGCGGCCCATGGCCGGGAGCATCAGCACTCTTCTGGTGATGAGATGTGGGGCGCCAAGTAGATGAACGCCGCACGGTGGATCGAGCGGTCAGTTAGCGCGCCGAGCCCGCGACTGCTTAATGTTGCGTGACACAACCCGATCGTAGGCTTCGAGAGCCGCGTCGGTCGCCAACTTGACCATTTCTTTATAAGCGGTCTCGTGAACTTGCTTGAAGCTGTCACGGATAGCTCGGGCCAGTTGTTCGTCCGTTACCGCTAAGCCCCTCAGCGTTGATCGTCCGGTGAGTAGGCCATACAAATTGAGGCGGTACACATCAGCCGCAAGTTGCCAAGCAAAATCTTCAAGGTCTAGTTGTTCGACCATCGCCGTACGGAACTTTGCAGCGCGATGTGGAGCGCCGAGAAGACTAGTTAGCTGACGCGGTCCGGTGAAAAAACCAACCCATGTTAGAAAAATTGCCTCCCCGCAAAGCCCGGTGGAAGGTCGATGCGGAATGCGGTTAGGCCCAGTTGTCTGATCAGCGTACTCGGCCCGCTCGGTCTGGTGTGGACAGGGATGGTCAAGCTCAACTGACAAGCTGCCTCGGCAACACCACTACGACGTTGATCTCGCGCTCCAATATCTTGGACGCGATGATCGAAATGTGCAGCGCGAATTCGTCCTCAATGTTCGCCGCGGTGTCCTCGTCCTTGGCGTAAACAAACAGGATGTCGCCATCAACTTCGTCGAACTGCACGCCGGCGAAGAGGCGGTCGAACGTCTTCGCGCCGACGATGAGCGCCATGCCGGCTTGGATTGCGTGGTCGTGAACTTCGGTCAATTGCATGGCCAAACAGATAGGTACGCAGCGCGTAAGAGCAAGCGTCTAGGGTCGGGCGATCTGCTGTTGGGCCTATCGCATCGAAGTAATGCCATTTCTCCTCTGCGCTCTGATTGGCCGCTCTTTGAGGAACGCGCGGTTCTGGGAGCGAGCTTAAATGTCGGTACCTTTGTTTAGGTCACCACGCTCTTCTGCGCCCTGCAATTCCCTCTGCGCTTGGTTCCAGAACTCATCTTCGCGTCCTTCGGGTTTGCCCGCCTGCTCCCACAGCACGAACGCGCGTTTCCGTATCTGCTCTTCTGTTGGGTGAGCCATGATTATTTCTCCCATAGCGCAGGTTCCGCCTTGGGGAGGCACAGAGAGGTGGACTGTCGGGCCAACTTTGGTCCAAAAGCCAATTCGGGCTGAGAAGAGTTGTTCCTTGCTTTCAGCTATGCCGCTGCCCGATCTTCCTTGTCCGCGCCACGCATCACGATCTTGAGCACATCGTCCAGCAACGGCCGCTGCAGCGCCTTCGCCTCATCCAATGGCGCGTGCATCCAGACATCGCGCTCGTTAAGGAACTGGTTACTAGTCACTGTCACCATTTGCATATTAGGTCGCCATATGCGGCAGCGCATTCTGAGAACGGTTTAATACTTCGACACGCCCGGTTGGCGGTCTCTTTCAGGAGAGGCCCAATGTTTAAGGGCTTCAAGGTGGTAGTTGTGGCGCTGATTAGCACGGCGCAACTGGATCGATACCTAACCAACGGTCGGTACACCGATGCGGCCACGGATATGCTGCTGCAAATCAGGCATGCGTTTGGGTTCTGAGATCTCCTTGGAGGACAATTTTGAGGCGCGTGATGGAAGGCACCTCCTGGGCTGATCTCGACGCGGAGCAGCAACGCGCCATTGCGATACTGGGAGCCGGACTTTCTATCGAGCTGTGTGACCCCGTTGCTCTCCTGAAATTAAAGCGGCTCGGGCTGATCGTAGGCTCCCACTTGACGGCTGCTGCGCACGAGTTGCGGAGGGGCGTTGTTTTGGACGAACTCCGGCGCGTTGATTGCGTGACGTAAGCTTGAGGGTATGAATAAGGCTTGGGGTATGGGAGATGTCAGGTGCTATTGGGCTGATCGTGGAGGGTTACGTTTCCCTCAAGGATCAGAGGGCTCTCGATGAGCTTCGGATGCAGCGCCGGAAGCTTATCGCAGACCTCAATGCTTGTACCGGGATCGATTGCACGAGTACTATCCAGCAGATCGAGGAAGACATCGTCGTGATTGAGGCTGGGCTGGCGCGTTTGGATGACCTAAGGACAAGATAACTGACCAAGGCTGTCGCGTTGGGGGCAGGTTAGCCGACAAGCTGCCGCGGCAGCACCATTCCGATGTAGATGTGTCGATTTAATACTTGAGGCGACAAATCGAAAAGTGCGGCGCTTCATCCATCCTCGACCTTCGCCGCGGGCGGCCTCGCTTTTCTCTGCCCGGAGAAGGCGGGGCGGTTTCATGGCGTGCAGTTTCAGGGCCTCAGCAGATCCTCGCCTGGCGTCAGTAGGCGCACATACGTACTCGTGCAACATCAGCCAGCCACGCTCGACAGCGCAGCCGACGCCGAACTCCTCGTGCGCGCGGCGGCGAGCTCCTGCCAGATGGCTTGGAAGCCGGCGCGGGCCTCATCGAATGTCTCGGCAATGCCGCCCAGCCTCGCTCTGTTTGGACCTGAAGCGGCTCGGTTTTTTTGTTGGACTTGTGAAATAGCTCACAATTGGAAGGCGTAAGCCGGGCATAACGTTCGCGCGTCGAAAAACGGAGCATGCCCATGAAATTTCAAAGTTCAGGGACGCTCGCGCTTATAGCCGCCGTATTCGTTGCTGCCGGAGTGGCAATGACCGTCAGTTACCCACGAGCCTTCTTTGAGCCCAGCTTGGGAGCGGATTGGCAATGCAGCCGGGTCGCGTTTCTCCTGACCAGTTGTTCACAAATCGAGCGCAACGCCAAAATGGCCTGGCGCGCAACAATTGCCGAGGCATTAGAGGCTGGAACCGTCGCTCATCCTACCGACCGGCGTTAGACGGACCGGGATACTCGCATTAGGTCGGTTCGCTGCCGGCCATGCAGGCCAATTTGACGCTGGCTAGTGTCACAAAACTTTGACAGACGAGTGCGAATTTCGTCGGCGCTGGGATTTCAGGGCCCAGACCGGAATGCATTGCGGACGCTGGCGAGCGAATATATTCCGCTCGTGCGGCGTTCAGCATCCTCTCAACGTCGGGAGCTGGGCATGTTTGACGCCGAAATGACTGCGCTTCTCAGGGCTGTGCTCGAGGAAGTCTGCGAGAATATTCCCGTCAATGAGATCGGCGCCAGAACGCGCGTTGCCTCGAAGATCCTCGAAGCTGCGGCACAGGGGCAACTCTCGATAGACGCGTTGAAAGCGGCAGGTCACAAGGCCCTGAACTCACCCACTATGTGGCGTTAATATCTTCTCACCGTGGAAATGGCCCGCCGTTTCACGCTGGCGAGCCTCTCACCTTCTCGATGGGCGGCCCCTGACTGCGCGGGTATGCAGGCCGAGCATCTGATCATCCAGACACTGACCATCCAGACGAAGCGCGGATTGAGACGGCGATATAATGGCCGCTCGCTCCTATGTCGGAAATCGTACAGTCAGGCGTCCGTGGTCAGCTCCACTTCGGGGAAATGCTTTTTTTTGAGACACTGACGTTGGTGATCGGTAAAGTGAAGTGGTTTAACGCGACCAAAGGCTATGGCTATTCAGCTCGATGACGGCGGCTCAGACATCTTCGTGCACATCAGTGCCGTCGAGAAAGCCGGCTACACCGGCTTGGCTGAGGGCGTGCGGATCAGCTACGAGCTGAGGGCCGGGCGGTCCAGTAAGATGTCCGCGGAAAATCTACGTGTTGGCTGACGCGCGCACCCGCAATCCGCACCAGTTCGCTGGTTCTGCCTTCAAGAGCCGGACGTAAGTGCCGGACTCGTGCAACTCGAGCCAACCGCGCTCGACCGCGTGCTTTATGCCGGCGCCAAATTCCGGCTCGCATGCCTTCAGCGTGTAGTGGAATGGCGCGTTGATCTTTTCGATATGGATGCGTCCGTCCTGGACGGGCAGAACCTTCTTTATCCCGCAGTTTAGCGCTGATGCCCTAAACCAATTCCAAGACTACGCGCCTTTTGTCTCAAGGAGCCCTCCGACCGCTTCATCAGCTTCGAAAGCTTTGCCACCGGGGTGCGGGCTTTGGAATGTGCCTTGAGCAGCTTGACGTCGTCCTTGGTGTACTCTTTGCGCTTGCTCTTCGTCTTTTTTGCCACTTGATATTCTCCAGCGAGATCAAGCGCGGGGTTAAAGTGATCGTGCGAATGCGTCAAGCACCTCGCGAAAAGGCGTCGCTCAGTCGCCAGGCCGGCTCGCTATTCACGAGGCGCGCCGCCGCGCCTGACGGAGACTACCCTCCTCGGCCAACATTGGAGGAGGCGTTGTCCAGCCATCGCCTCGTCGCGTCGTCGCTCCAGCCGGGAACCGCGAAGCGCTTCGGCGGACTCGCGGCTGCATCGGAACGAACGATTGTAGGCTGGCGCGTGCGGGTATGACGTCCCGTTGCGGCGTTCGCTGAAGCGCACAGGATCACCAACAGGGCCAACGTCAAGATAGAACGCATCGCAGAATTTGCCTAACCGAGCTATCATTGGTCTCTATGTGGTGGAAGACTACGCCGCGCCAAGATGTACTGTTCGCATTGAGGGTTCTGTCAGCCCTCGCGAAGTCAAGAAATCATCTGGGCGTCGGCATCGAGAGTCAGCGCGGAACTATGGCGTGCTCGCAACGTTTCCTCGCTAAGGAGGAGTTGCCCATGAAAACCGCCACCCTTATTTTGGCCGTCGCGCTGGCGTTGTCAGGCAGCTACGCCTCGGCTCACGGCGCCAAGCGTCATCACCACCACGGTTTGTTCAATTCGATGAACATGATGCGCGGCCCCGGCGCAACGGCGGCGCGCACCGATCCGAACGGGACTGCTGCAGGCCCGACCACCCTCAGCGGCACCGGCTCCTCGAAGTTCGGCGGACAGGTCCCGGGTTCAGCTCGTGCAACGCGCCAGCCGTAAGTCAAAACTCGGCGCTCGGCGGATTCGGCGACACTTTCTCTGAGAGGCACCATCTCCGTCGCGCCGGTTGGTCCGACGATCCCCCAGGGCGAGCAGTAGGTGCGGCTGCTTGATTGGATTGTTGGCCTGCCGCTCGGCCTCCTGAATCTCGGTATCGAGCATCTGGACCTGCCAGTGTAGGTCAGAAATCAGTGCGCGGAGGTGCATGTGGGTGGTCGCATCAGTGCGGTTGCGATGTGTTTCTGTGTCCTAATTCCCACACTTGCAGCCAAAGAGCATCCATTTGTCACCTTTCGAACAGACAGGCAAAATCCGTTCCGTTCCAGCTGGCGCTATTGGAAGCATCGTCGGTTGGGGAGGCGAAATGGAACGTTCCCTGTTGATTGAGATGACGCGCGACAAATATGTCGAGCGGTGCAAGCATCGGGCCTTCGATCATCTCGACCGAGGTGATCTCAAGAACGCTGTCGCCTCGTTTGTCGGCAATATGAACGCGCGTCCCGATTGCGAATTGCCATCCTACCTGGCAACGCTTGGCGCTTCGCTGTTAACGGCGAACGATGTGCTCGGCTGGAGGACGCTCATTGAAGGATTGAGGTGATGACCTGATGATCAACACGCGAGATCGGGAATGAAGGAGCGTGACAAGGCGTCTCCTCCATCCAGGTTCTTGGTTCGCCAGCCCGGGTCTGGCGATCAATAAGAAACAAGCCGTGCACATCGAGCGGACGCTGATGGATGAGCGCGGGCCTTTGGGGCGTGGGATGGCGCACTACCGAGCTTACCTTTTGGATCACGACCACCACGTTATAAGCGTGGCCAATTTGCAGTGTGCCGACGAGCAGGAAGCAAGAGAACGTGCTCAGCAGCTAGTCGATGTCAACGACATCGAGCTATGGCAACTTGATCGGCGTATTGCGGTGTTTGAGGCCGCCACAAGCCGAACCTCGCAGGCCACCGGACAGGGAAGATCTGAGCAGGCGCAGCGCCCTGCAAACAAATGAAGCGCGTCATCTCAGTCCCGGCTTCTCGGGTTGTCGATCATGGAAGATAGTCCGGGAACACGCCGGGGCATCGGCTGCAAGACGTAGCGATTGACCCTTCTTGGTGATCCACTGCGGACCATTCGCATTCAAGATGAATTATCGCGAAAATGGCGAGCAATGATTTGCAAGGTGCGGTCGGCGGGTATCATAGTCTTAAGGTTGCGCAAGACACGTGATAGAAATTCGGCAAGACCCGACGTGTTGGTCGCTATACGCTCAACCCGTAGTATTCCGGAATCTCTAGAACCCGATTCGGCTTTAGTATTGTTAGAGGGCCTTGCCCCTCGATAGGAGAATAGCGGTTCTCGCTGTGCTGGCGCCAAAGATATTTCGCTTTACCGATCTCGATCAGTATCGAACAGCCGTGCGAAATCTGAAGGTCGAATTTACGCCTCTCGCACGGAAAATCTCTGCTGAGCAAGTCATCCTAAATCTCCCGGGATGTGACATCAATTTTGCGAGGTCTTTCCCGCGCATCGCCGATGGTCAGCTTGCCGACAATTGCACAGCTGTCGGGTTCTCGATGGATGACGGTTTTCCCATTCGCTTCAACGGGGTCGAAAGAGATCACTCGGCTATCGCGATCGGCGGCAGCGGTGCTGCATATTCCACAGTCGAACGGACCGAGCGGCAATACGCATCGATTATTTTCACGCCAGCGATACAGGATCGTGGCTGGCCCCAAGCAGGTCCCAACTGGAAAGCGTTTGAAACAAGCACCGCTGCGCAGCATTGGCTGCGCGAGCTCGTGAGGCAGATCTTGTCGACTTCCGCGACATTCGATGCCTGGGAGGCGGGCGACGCCTCGTCCGCAATCCGGGAGTCCCTACTGGCTGGAATTGATGCCGCATTCGCCCACGTTGTTGACGCAAGATGGGCGTTTCATGCGAACTACCTTGGGCATTTCAGGAGTTTCCGGGATATTCAGGAAGTATTGTCCGGCAACATCGGGCGTCCGATCTACAGCGAAGAACTTGCGCGAGAAGTTGGCGCCTCAGTGCGAACCATGAACGAGGCGGTCAAACGATACCGAGGAATGAGCCTCCATCGATATTTGCGCCTGAGGCGTCTTTGGCTCGTGCGGCAACGACTGCTGGCCGGAACGGATAGCGTAAAGGCGTGTGCGCTCGCTTTCGGATTTTGGCACTTAGGTGATTTCGCGCAGAGTTATCGTCTTCAGTTCGGGGAACGACCCTCGGACACTCTGGCGAAATCGCGTCTCCAGTGATGCGGCTTTCCAGAATTGGTGGTCGTGGGCTCCCCTTTGCCGCGAAGAGCTAGGCGAAAGATCCTGGAGGGCCATAGCGGCGTCCGGTGACGAGGGGCATCGGATCGGTCACCAAAGCTGTTCGGGACACTATTGAGACCCGATGGCCTATTGAATTCACTTGAGTGTTTCGGCGAGCCGTGGCGCTACAGCGGCAGGGACTAGCCTTCGCGCGATAGCTGAGCTCGCAATGCAGCTTGCCCGAGAGCGATTCAGCCGGCGACCGCGCGGGTCTGGCCGGGCAGCAGGCGCTCGCGGAAGCGGCCGGGCGACAAGCCGACATTGCGGGAGAAGAACCGGTTGAAATAGGCCGGATCGGCATAGCCGAGCGCCGCACCGATCTCGTTCACGGTCATGTCGGAATAGAGCAGGTTGCGTTTGGCCTCCGTGAGCAGCCGGTCATTGATCAGCGCCAGCGACGACTTGCCCGTGGTAGCGCGGCAACACGCATTGAGACGCGCCGCCGTCACGCCGAGCTTGCGCGCGTAGAAATCGAGCGGCGGGTGATTGCGATAGTGCCGCTCGACCAGCTCGCGAAAGCGCATCACCGTGTCGGCGTCCCGCTCGGT
>NZ_AUFA01000065.1:0-19622 GCF_000426265.1 Bradyrhizobium sp. Cp5.3
CGCACCGGCCGCTTGCGCATGAAGGGGCGGACGTTCTGCGTCTTCGCCGCTGCGGCCTGCGCGGCAAGCTCATCCTCGCTCGCCGTGGTGACGAGTTCTTCGAGCTCCAACTCCAGCTGCTCGAGCAGCCGTGCCATGCGCTCGGAGCGCTGCCCGTACAGTTCGCGTTTGAGCTTCTCGATCCGCAGCTCGAGATGCGCGATCAGCGCCTCGTTGTCCGACAGCTCCGCCCGCGCACTGGCAGCCACCGCCTCGGCTCGCAGCCGCGCCTCACGCTCGGCCTGCAGCGCCGCCAGGGCACTGACAAGGTCCGATGGAAGATCGTCCGGCTTCGATATCATGAAGCCATTGAATCAGATCAAGCAGCAGATTCAAACCGAAAAAAGCGGCTATCCGACCCGCGTCGGACGCTGGGTTTCTTGAGGGTTGCGCCAATCGATCCCGGACAACAGGTAGCTCAACTGCGCCGGAGAGATCGTTACCGCTTCACCGGCAACTGATGGCCAGATAAACCTTCCTCTCTCGAGTCTTTTGGTAAACAGGCATGCGCCCTGGCCATCGTGCCAAATGACCTTCAAAAGATCGCCGCGTTTGCCCCTGAAGCAGAATAGACCGCCGCCCATGGCGTCGCGCTTGAGCACTTCCTGCACGCGCAGAGCTAGGCTCGGAAAGCCACACCGCATGTCGGTATGGCCCGTCGCCAGCCACACTCGCACGCCCGTCGGGATCGGGATCACCGTAGCGTCTCCAGCCCTCGCATGATCCGTAGCAAAGCCGCGACATCGACGTTGCGATCCACGATCACGCGTCGGCCATTCGCGGTCACGACCTCCAGAGTGCCTGTCGCCGCCGGTGCCGCGCGCTCCGTCGTCGACTGGACCTCCGACACAATCCGGGCCGGCACAAATCCACCTACCTGACAGCCGCCAAGCTGTCCTTCGCGATAGGCCTTGCGCCACGAAAACAGAAGCTGTTTCGAAAGCCCATGATGCCGTGCTGTCGCCGACACCAGCCGCGGACCCGAAAAACTTTCCTCGACAATCCGCAGCTTCTCGGCAGCCGACCAGCGCCGACGCCGGCCAGTCTCCACAACTTCAAGGCGACGCACTTGGCGACCATCAGCAAGGATATCCATACCGACAGTCAGCTACAGACCGGATAAACCCGCAAGACGGCCGTCCTCGGACGAGTACGATAGTGGCGAGCTTCGTCGGTCATGACGATGCTTTCGCGGCGAACGTTGGTCAGGACAATCGGGATGATGTCCGCAATCGACGTGCTATCGACCTTGAAGCTGCGCGCTGAGCCTTCGCGCTCGACAAGGGTAAGAACAATGTTCTTGTGAGCCCAACCAGTACGAAGTTTCATCTGGCCTTCAATACGGCCGATGAAAGTTTCGTCGATCTCGACGGTCTTGCCGTTGCCGCCCATGGGAGGCGGGTTGGTGTCGCGCATTGCTTCACGAATGCGATGCGCCATGAACCAAGCGGTCTTATAGGTCACGCCAAGCGTGCGGTGGAGCTGGTGAGCCGAGAAGCCTTTCTTGGACGCGGTGTAGAGGTCAACGGCATGAACCCAGACGTTCAGCTTGATCTTGCTGCGCTCAAAGACGGTGCCAACGGTGACGGAGAACGGCTTCTGGCAGGGACGGCACTTGTAGACGCCCGGCCGCGTCGATTTGCCCTGAAGCTTGGTGGCTTCGTTAACAACGCCACAATGCGGGCAGATCGGGCCATCCGGCCAGTTGAGCATTTCAAGGTGCTCGCGGGCCGCGTTTTCGTCGGTGTAGATTTTGAGGAGTGCCATGGCACAGTCTTTCGTCGAAGCCTTTATGGAGGCGTGGTCAGCGGCGGGCGGTATAGGGACCGGACAGCATGTTTCCGATCATGCCCGTGGCGATATAGCCCTCGGAGGTTTGCGCGTGGGGGCCGACTTGCTGCATGGCGCTGGTCAGAACGCCCCGAGCTTCATCGAGGGTCAAAATTCCCTTTGCATACAAGGCGTCGAGCAGAGCGGAAGCAATGCAGGCCCCAGTGAGTGCAGTAGCCTTAGCTCTAGTTTCGTTGTCAGCCATGACGAACCTCCCGTTGATGTAGGCAAATCCTACAATGTCTGCGATGGTACGTCAAGTATATAATCCCCGCGCCGAGGCGTGGGAAGTTCGATCGGAATAGTTACCGCGCTTAATCCATATATCGGGTACGCCAATGCGACGGAGATAGCTCAAGAAGCTCTCCTCACGAGCCAAAGCGTCTACGACTTGGTCTTGGCAAAGAAGTTGCTCCCCCCTGAACAGCTCGATCATATCCTCCAGCCCGAGGTGCTGACCCGTCCGCGATCGCTCTCGGTGCCTGTACAATAAGGGCAAAGCGGCGCGGACGAAAATCCGTCCAGCTAAAATAGCTTTGGAACAGCAGAGCGGGCGGAGGGTACGCTTGACCGGGCTGGGGCGAGCATCATGCCCCAGGGCGCTCAAAACCTTCGCCAGTCGAGCCCGCATGTGGACCGAATCGAGCGGCTACCGGTCCGACCACCTTCGTGCGCTCGCCCAGCGCATCGAGTACTCTTGCGCACACTTTTTGCCGCGCCGAGCGCGAAAACGGTAGGTTTTGGAGTGCCCAGTTCTGTACCGAAGTGGCGCACCCGATACGATTCGAACGTGTGGCCTTCGCCTTCGGAGGGCGACGCTCTATCCAGCTGAGCTACGGGTGCTTACCGCTTACGCAGTGCTTACGCGGATTTCGCGTGTGAGTGAACCCCAACGCATTGCCCTCGCAAGCCATTGCTATACAATACTCTTTCTTCCTCACTTTTCGCATCAGCCGGCTTGACACCTGCCTTCGGAGGGCAAGCGTCGCAACGTCAGAGCAGCCCTTCGCGAAGTGCGAGCGCCACGGCATGCGGGAGGGTAAGGGCAGAGAGGTTCCTCCGAGCATTGTCCAGGTGAAACTTCACACCGCGAGGCGAGACGCCAAGCAGCTGCGCTATGTCCTGCATCGTCCTGCCGTCGGACGTCCACGCAAGACATTGGCGCTCACGGTGCGTTAGCGGAATTCCATCCCGGTTGCTAAAGTGAGCGAGATCAATCTTTGCCCTCACATGAGCGTGGTAATTGATCCCCACCATCTGCAGAAGATCCTGCGACGTCTCAATGAAGCGGTCGAGCCCAAGACTGCGATCGTCTACAGCCAATGTGAACGCAGCGAATTGGCTCTGCCCGGCCGGTATCTGAATCGTCAGCCCCGTTCGAATTCTGAAGCTCAACGCATCGTCAAACATCCGACGCTCTCTTGGTGACTTTGCGCTTCGACCATCGCGACCATCCCAAAGAGCCATCGGAGCCACGATGCGCGGCTTCTGAAGAACGGGATCAATTTGATCGTAGCCCTCTTGGAAATAATGGTCGGTCCATCGTTTCGGATAGGAAGAGATTAGATGCGACCCATGAGCTTGGCGCCCAAAATAGGCAAACCATCGGAATCCCCATGCGTGCGCTGCTCGCTCCGCCGCGCGTCTAAAGTCGTCTTCAGTGATGGCTGTTTGAAGACCTTCCAAAAACTCACTGTAGGCTCGTTCGACATTCTTTTTCATCGCACCCCGGTTGCTTTTCGCGATTCATACGAGTTGTTCCCGCATTGCGTGTAGCGATGTATTGAGAGGTTGCGGCAGCTTTAGGGCGAGACATACTCTGAAACGACCCTGTCACATCTGACAGAGCAACATCGTGATTGCCGCTGCTTTGTTGGCTCCAACGCTTAATGATTCGCGTCTGGAGAAGCCCAATGAAGGTCTTTTCGCTCTCGCGTTCCGCACTTTTGAATCATTCTGATTTGAAGTTGGGGATGCACCGTCTGCGTCGGCGCGTCTTCAGGGTGCGCTTGGATTGGGACGTCTCAATCACAGACGGACTAGAGATCGACCAATACGACACTCTGGCACCGACATATCTTTTGGTCGTCGATCAACGAAGTGTCGTCGGTTGTGTCCGCCTCCTGCCGACCACCGGACGCAACATGCTGGCAAACACGTTTCCGGTTCTGCTGGATGGCCGGGAAGCACCGAATAGCCCCACGATCTGGGAAAGCTCCAGATTTTGCGTTGATACCCAGACCCTGGAAGGTCCGACCACGAATGGGCTGAGGAGCGCAACGTTTCTGCTCTTCGCTGCCATGATCGAATGGGGCCAGCAACACGATCTCCGAGCAATCGTAACCGTCACTGACTTGCGCATGGAACGCATCTTGCGGCGAGCAGGATGGCACTTGGATCGTATCGGCTCTCCTCGGCAAGTCGGCAGCACCAAGGCCGTCGCCGGATTGTTGCCCGTCAACGAAAGTGCACTCCGAGCGGTTCAAGAAGCCGGGAACATTCTCGAACGCACAATCATCACACCGTCACATGTAGCGCTCGCAGCATAGCCGTCGCGCCTCCACTTTCTCTGACACTCGTCAAAAGGCTCCAGAATGGATCCGACAGCTTTCGCGGCAATGATCCAACGGTGCGCTCCAACGGCAGCCTACATACAGCCGTTGACCACGATCGTAGATAGAGCAAGCGCGTTTGAACCGCTGCTCATCACTATTGCCCAGCCCAAACCGGTCCCAATTCAGGCTTCCGATCGCAGCGAGGCCATTGAACTCGCGACAGGAGCCATGTCGAGCGGCCAAGGCATCCGGACCGGCCTCGCTCAACTCGATGCCAAGAACATGCGGGAAGCGGGCCTCACGATCACGACGACGTTTGATGCATGTAAGCACATCGCCGGCCTGAGCAGATTGTTCGAGACGCGATTGCGAGCCGCGGAAGCTTCGAAGTCCACTCGCGACGAGGCGATCGCAAGCGTCATAGCTAGCTTCTCGGTCACTGCTGCTACCGCTACGTCGAAGCCCTCCATGAGGCCGACCATGTCCACCAGTGCCAGTGCCTCTCGGGGCGGCGACACAACGACAATGGACACATCCACAGAACCCAGCACGGTGCCGCGCTGGGACGTCTATCGCTCGGGGATCGGCGAGTCAGCGGTCATCTACAAGCGCTGAGTGTGTCGCTGCTCGGCAACCGGCACCGCGAACCCCAGCCTTTCCAACAACACTGCAATTGGAGCCCATGTCATGATTTCTCGTCTTAAAGATTCCGGCGCCCTGCTGGCTATCGCCGCCGTCCTCAGTATCGCCCTCGTTGAACCCGCCATGGCGCAAACGGCAAACATTGAGGGCGTCCTACAGAATATCGTCAACATGCTCACCGGCAACGTTGCGCGCCTGCTGGCCACGCTGGCGGTGATCATCGTCGGCATCGCCTGGATGTTCGGTTATCTGGATCTGCGTAAGGCCGCTTATGTCGTTCTCGGGGTCGCCATTACGTTCGGCGCCTCCGAGGTGGTCTCGACCTTGACTGGTGGTCACTGATGATCGAGGCCACGCGTCTGACGGAAGACACGTTGTTCCTCGCGTGCACGCGCCCCGCCATGATCGCCGGCGTGACCGTGGAAGCGATGGCATTCAACGTCATGTTTTCCTGTATCCTGTTTCTCGCCGCGGGAAGTATCGTCTACGCCCTGATCGCGCTCCCGATCCATGGGCTCTGCCGGGTCATCTGCCAGCGTGATCCCAACATGTTCAGAATTCTGCTCGCCTGGCTGGAGACGCGCGGCCGCGCCCGGAACTCTAAGCTCTGGGGCGGATCATCCTGCACGCCGCTTAGGCTCATCCGCCGGCATCAGGCGACGGACGTCAGCTATGCGTAAGTCAGCCGTGAAAGTCCGGGAGATCGAGCCCAGCACATACTTGCCCTTCGGTCGCCATGTGACGGATCGCGTCATCAGCCTAACGACCCGGGCGCTGCTCACGGTGATCAGGATCGACGGCATTTCGTTCGAGACGGCCGAGACGGCCGATCTCAACGACCTGCATGCCAAGCTGAACCTGACACTACGCAACATCGCCGATCCACGGTTGGCACTCTGGACCCATCTGGTGCGCCGGCGCACGGCGATCTACCCGGAAGGTGTCTTCCGCTCGCCGTTTGCCGCCGATCTCAACGCCGAATATCGCGAGCGACTTCGGACAGAAGCGCTGTTCCGCAACGATCTCTACCTAACGCTGGTGTTTCATCCCGGGCGCGGGACAGCGGATGCTGCGGCCGACTTCTTCAAGCGTCTCGGCCGAGCCATCCGAGATGCCACCGAAGTCGATCATGATGCCCTGAAGCGACTGAACGATGCGACGCGCGATGTGGTCGCGGCGCTTGAGCGCTATGGCAGTCGTGTGGCGAGACTAATCGAGCGCGACGGCATCGTCTTCTCGAAGCCTATGGAGCTGCTCCACGGCATCGCATCGAGCGAGTGGATGCCGATGCCTTTGCCAAAGGGACCGATCGGGCCCGCACTTTATTCAAACCGCATCATCTTCGGTCGCGAATCCCTCGAGATCCGAGGCGCAGGCGGATCACGCTTCGCCGGCATGTTCGGACTCAAGGAATATCCGGCGTCCACGCGGCCCGGCTTGCTCAATACACTGTTGTCCGCCCCGTTCGAACTCATCCTCACGCAGTCCTTCGCATTCCTGGCGAAGGCCGACGCCAAGACGGTATTGACGCGGAAGCAGAACCAGCTGGTGTCCGCGCAGGATCCGGCGGCCTCGCAGATCGACGAACTGTCCGATGCGCTCGACGATCTCGAATCCAACCGATTTGTGTTCGGCGACCATCATCTGTCGCTTCTGATCTACGCCGACACGCCTTCGCAGCTGCAGAACCAGATGAGTATCGCCCGCCGCGCACTAGCCGATGCAGGCGCTGTTGTCGCCCGGGAGGATCTGGGGCTTGAGGCGGCCTATTGGGCCCAACTTCCGGGTCTGTTCAAGTACCGGGCGCGCTCCGGCGCCATCAGCTCGCGCAATTTCGCGGCGTTTAGCCCGTTCCACACCTATCCAACCGGCAGGCCGGCCGGCAACCATTGGGGACCGGCGGTCGCGATGCTCAAGACCGCTTCGGGCTCGCCATTCTATTTTTCATTCCATCACGGCGACCTCGGCAACACATTCATCTGCGGGCCGTCCGGCTCGGGCAAGACTATCGTCCAGAACTTCCTGCTCTCACAGGCCGAACGGCTCGGTGCAACCTACGTCTTTTTCGACAAGGACCGGGGGGCCGAGATCTTTGTCCGCGCAGCCGGCGGAACGTATCTGACACTCCAAAACGGCACTCCAACCGGCTGTGCTCCCCTCAAGGCCATGGAGCTGACGCCGGCAAACCTGTCCTTTCTTGGTCAACTCGTTCGGCAACTCGTCACACCTAGCAATCGTCCACTCTCCGTGACCGAAGGAGAGCGGATCGACTCCGGCTTGCGCGCTCTGGGGCAGCTGCGGCGGGCTGAACGTTCGTTCGGAGCCCTGCGCACGTTTCTGGGCCAACAGGATCGCGAGGGCATTGGCGCCCGGCTGGAGCAATGGTGCCGGGGCGCACCGTTCGGCTGGGTGCTCGACAGCGAGCACGACGAGATCCAACTGGATGCGCGGTCCATCGGCTTTGACATGACGAGCCTCCTGGACCATCCAACCGTCCGTACGCCTCTCATGATGTACCTTTTTCATCGTGTCGAGCAACTGATCGACGGCCGGCGGCTGATCATCGACATCGACGAATTCTGGAAGGCGCTCGGTGACGACGCCTTCCGGGATCTTGCCAACAACAAGCTCAAGACCATCCGCAAGCAGAATGCGCTGATGGTGTTCGGCACGCAATCGCCACGCGACGCGCTCGCGTCCCCGATCGCGCACACCATCGTCGAGCAGTGCCCGACTCAGATCTTCCTGCCCAACGCGCGGGGCACGCGCTCCGACTATGTGGACGGTTTCCATCTGACCGACACGGAGTTTCGCCTGATCAAGGAGGAGCTCACCCCGGAAAGCCGTCGGTTTCTGGTCAAGCAAGGCCACAACTCGGTCGTGGCCGAGCTTGACCTTCGCGGCTTCGACGATGCGCTGGCTGTGCTGTCGGGGCGGACGGAGACCGTCGAACTGCTCGACCGTATTCGGAGCCAAGTCGGCGACGACCCGGCGCGCTGGCTGCCCCTGTTCCACGCACAACGAAAGACCGCCGAATGATCCATCAACGCGCTCTATCTGCTTCTATCGTGCTATCGCTGCTGGGATCGGCGATGGTCTCTCCTGTTGCCGCCGACATCGTGTTCGATCCCAGTGTCTTTGCACGACAACTCGACCAATTGATGGAGATGAAGAAGCAGGTCGATACCCTGACCTCGCAGCTCGCGGTCGCCCAGGACCAGCTCAAGCAGGCCAAGCAGCTTTACGACAGCTTCAACAAGCTCACGAACGCAAACGACATCGGAGCGCTCCTCAACACGCCGCAGTTCCGCAAGGTGCTGCCGCAGCAATTTTCCGACATCGAACGCCTGACCTCGGGGCAGGGGAGCGGTAACTTCGCAGACGCAATCGACCATTATCTCTCACAGAACCGCTACTATTCCGGCAACAGCGGCAACTCCTACTACCAGAGCGAGCTCGACCGTATCGCCCGCCAGACCGGGGCGAAGCACTCGCTCGGCCAAGCCGTCTACGATACGGCGTCCCAGCGCATCGATGCGCTCGAGGAGCTCAGAACCCGCATCAGTTCCGCAACGGACGTCAAAGAGGTTCTCGATCTGTCAGCGCGCCTGCAGGCCGAACAGGCTCTCCTGCAAAACGACGTGCTGCGGATGCAGGGACTCGCCATGATCCAGCAGGCTCGGGGAGATATGGATCGACAGCGGGAGCATGAGAAGCAGCGGCAACTTGTCGATGAAATCAAGGCTGCACTGAAATGAAGGTGCAACGTATCGCTCTCCTGTTCGCCTTCGCCGTTGCTCTGTCTGGCTGCGACGAGGCCGCCAAGCCCGAAACCAAAACGGTCGGCTGGTTCCTGGATCACCGGAATGAACTTTCGGTCACGCTGAAGGCCTGCCGCGACAATCCCGGAGATCTCGGAAAGACCCCGAGCTGCGTCAACGCGAACGAGGCGCGCAAAAAGATCACCGTCCAAGAGATGAAAGACGCCCTGAAGTAAGGACCGCCGCGATGGCCATAAATGTCTTCGACAGCTTCTTGAGAGAATTCGAGCAGCCGATCACGACCTTCGTGTCGACATCGGTCTCGAATTTGGCCTCATATATCGACGGTCCGCTGCGGGTCGGCGTGACGCTATATGTCGTTCTCTACGGCTTTGCCGTGATGCGCGGATCGATCTCCGAGCCGGTCATGGAGTTCGCTTGGCGAGCCATGCGGATCGTTCTTGTGGTCCTGCTCGCGACCAATTCGAGCGCGTTCCAACAATACGTTACGGGTCTGTTCTTCGACAGCCTTCCGAAGGAGATCGGCAATGCCCTGGCGGGCTCCGGCCTGAACACCAATTCCGGGGCGCCATTTGATCAACTCCTTTCCAAGGGGATTGACGTCGCCAACAAGATCTATGAGCAAGCGGGCCTCACCGACATGGCGCCTGCGCTTATTGCAGCCATCCTTCTTGTTTTTGTGGCGATTGGTTCATTTCTGCAATTTGCCATCCTGCTCTATGCCAAGGTTGGCCTTGGTGTCGTCATCGCCCTTGGCCCCGTGTTCATCGCGATGGCGCTTTTTGAAGCGACGAGGCCATTCACGGAAGCCTGGCTGCGGCAGGTCGCAAACTTCGTGATCCTGTTGGTCCTGGTGGTCGCGCTAGTCGGCCTCATGCTGACGACTGTCACGGGGTTCATCGACCGGTTCGGCAACAATGCGGGAACAGCCGGCGAGATGGTCGTGGCTGCCGTTGCGATCAGCGCGGTGCTCGGCCTGTCAGGCTACATATCGCTTCAGCTCCCGGTTATTGCGGGTGGACTCGCCGGCGGCGGCGCTTCGCTCGCCAGCCGCTTGGTAACAAGCCCGCTGATTGCCAATGCCACGGCGGCAGCCAGCGGCGCCTATGCGGGCGCCCGCTGGTCGGCCAGCCGGGGTCTTGGCGCGCTGCGAGTTGGCCGCCAGGGCGGGAGCCTCCGTCGGACCCGCTCGCAGGGGAGCACGACCACATGAACCGGACGCAAAATATCTCGCGATTGCTCGTCCGCTTGCTCCTGGTTTCCGTGATCGCATGCGAGCTCGGCGGCTGTGCAAGCTGGTCCAAGGCTCCGCCCTCATGCGACGGCGCGGCACGACGGCCGCTCAATCGCTCGCTGTGGGACTGGGAGAGCGGAACGCCGCTGGCGGCCCCGGAACAGGCACCTCCGCCAACTGGTTCGGATCCGCTCATCCGGAAAGGGGATGCAGGTTCGTCAGTGCCAGCTGGGCAGTCCTCCGCTTCCGCAAGCCACATCGACATCGTCGCCTCTTACCACCCTTGCGGCAAGGAGGCGTGAGATGGTCGGCCCCGACGACCTAAAAACCTACTTCGACAATGCGCGTCGATGGGAACAGGATCTGTTGCTATCGGCCCACCGATCGCGGAGAACGGCGTGGTTCATTGCTGCAGGCGCCTGCGCGTTGGCGGTCGCCTCGGTCGGAGCGGTCGCAGCGCTGGCGCCGCTGAAGACGGTCGAGCCCTTCGTCATTCGGGTGGATAATGCCACCGGTGTCGTCGACACGGTTTCGGCGCTCGCCGCAACGCCGGCGCGCTACGACGAGGCGGTCACCAAATACTTTCTCGGACGATACGTCCGCGCGCGCGAGGGTTACAGTTACCCCGAGGCGGAGACGAACTTCCGGACGATTTCCCTGCTCTCGGGCTCAACCGAACAGGCGCGCTTCGCAGCGTGGTACCGCGGCTCCAACCCGGAGAGTCCGCAGGTTGTCCAGGGACGGTTTGGGGTCGCCACCGTCAGGATCAAAGCGATCTCGCTCCTGGCCGACAATGTGGCGTCGGTTCGTTTCATGAAGGAAAGCCGAAAAGGTGAGGAGACCCGTATCACGCATTGGGTTTCGACGCTGACTTTCTCCTATGCCAATGCGCCGATGTCCTCCGCCGATCGCCTGGTCAATCCACTCGGCTTTCAGGTTTCGGAATATCGCGCCGATCCGGAGGTCGTGCCATGAAACGTCTCATCTTTTCGATAGCCCTATCCCTCACGCTTGCAGGGCCGGTGCTGGCGCTGCAACAGCCGTCCCCAGGTCAGCATGACGCCCGGGTGCGTACCGTCACCTACGACCCCACGAACGTGGTCCGGGTCAACGGCGTCATTCGCGCTTCGACCCAGGTCATGTTTGGCGATGATGAAGAGGTCGCCCATGTCGCGATCGGCGATTCCGTTGCTTGGGAGGTTGCACCGGCGGGATCCATTCTGTTTCTCAAGCCGCGCGAGAAGCATCCGCCCACCAATCTTCAGGTCGTCACCACTCGCGCGGATGGACGAAAGCGCTCCTATCAGTTTGAGTTGTCGATCGCCGAGACTACGCTAGCGGACAGCTACTTCGTCGTTCGTTTCGCCTATCCCAGCGACGAGATCGAACGACGCCGCGCAGAAACAGCTGCGCGGAGCGCTGAACGGGAAGGGGCCCTGATCGACCAGACGTTTGACTTGCACCACGCCTACGGTGCGCGGAACTGGCGCTTCTCGGCACAGGGGTCGGTCGATCTCGAGCCCGAAGCCGTCTTCGACGACGGCAAGGAGACAACATTTCGCTTTGCGGGCAACCGCGAAGTCCCCGCCATTTACCTGATCAACTCCGACGGCTCGGAAAGCCTGGTGCCAAAGGACGTTCGTGGCGAACTGGTGGTCGTCCACGCAACGGCTCGCGAGTTTCGGCTGCGCAAGGGCGGTACCGTGCTTTGCATCTTCAATGAAGCGTTCGATCCGGTTGGCATCAATCCAGGCACCAACACCACGAGCCCGTCGATCGAGCGGCGCGCCAAGAAGACAGCTCCAATCCCAAGGCCCCGATAGGCAAGCGATATGACGGAACTCAATAACGAAACAATCGATGGCGACCGCGGCATCACCCCTGTTGGCCAGGCCGACCACACACGGACGACGATGCTCAAGCGCGGATTTGGCGCCCTTGGCCTCACCGCATTCGCCTTCCTCATCATATGGAGCACGTGGAAAGGCGATAAGCCCGCCAGCGAGTCCGCCCGCAAGCTCATGATCCGCCAGGCCGCAGCATTCGAGCCTGCTGCGGAAGCGCTGGCAGCACCGCTGACGACGGCTTCCATTCCGGCTGCATCTACCGCGGCCGCGCCGCCGGCAGCCCCGCCCATACCAGATCAGATGCTCGAAAGCGCACGCCGCGCGCCGGTCCTCGCTTACAACCGGCCGGTCTCTGCCGAGCGTTCAGGGCGCAACGGCCTGACGGGGGCTGCTGCCGCCGACCCCTACGGTTTCGGGCGGGCCGAGCCGCCGAATGAGCTGGCCGACAAGCTCAAGCCCACACCGATCGAGGGCGTCCGCGCGGCGCGGCTTCCCAACCGGAACCTCCTGGTCACGCAGGGCACGTCCATCCCGTGTGTGCTGGAGACAGCAATGTCGTCGGACGTCGCAGGTTTCGTGTCTTGCGTCGTGATGCGCGATGTCATCTCCGATTCTGGCAATGTCGTGCTCATGGAAAAGGGCACCCAGGTGGTCGGCGAATATCGCGGCAATGTCAGGCGCGGCTCAAAGCGCATGTTCGTGCTGTGGTCCCGAGCCAAGACACCGACGGGGGTCATCGTCGCGCTCGCCTCACCGGCCACGGATGCGCTTGGCCGGGGCGGGTTTGACGGCGATATCGACACGCATTTCTGGGAGCGATTTGGGTCGGCGCTGCTGCTCTCGATCGTGGGCGATGCCGGCTCCATCGGGCGTCAGCAGCTTCAGGACAGCTCGATCTAAATCAACAATACCACTGGCTCGGCAAATACAGCCGCCGGCATTGCCGTCGAGCAATCGATCAACATTCCGCCCACGCTGAACAAGAACCAGGGCGAACTGGTCAATATTTTCGTCGCGCGAGACCTTGATTTCTCGTCCGTCTATCAGCTGAAGCGAATTGAAACGCAGAGCCAGATCTTCGACCGCACGGTTGGTGGCGCGGTTGTCGGGCCCGCCGAGGTCACGAAATGACTCAGATGGCATCGATCGAGCAGGATGGCGGGCGTTTGGTGCTGGCTCGCTATCTCGAGCCACTGAACCGGTATCTGGCCGACGAGTCCCTGACCGAGATCGTCATCAACCGCCCCGGTGAAGTCTTCGTGGAAGGTCCCGAGGGCTGGACTCGCCACGCGGAACCAGCTCTCGCATACGACTACCTCTCTCACCTCGCGACGGCGGCCGCCGGGCAGACCCGCCAGGATATTGGCCCAGAATTTCCCATAGTATCGACCAGTCTACTCGGCGAAGAGCGCTGCCAGATCGTGGTGCCGCCGGCCGTCCCGGCCGGTCAGGTCAGCCTCACGATCCGCAAGCCGTCAAAACTGACCATGAACCTGGCCGCCCTTGAGGCAACAAGACTGTTCGATGAGATTCGCGCTGCCGGTGATGAACTGCACCCGGACGAGCACCGGCTACTCGCACTGAAGGAAGCTGGTCTCTGGCGTGAATTTCTGGAGCTGGCGGTCCAGACGCGCCGCAACATCCTCATCTCGGGCGCCACCGGATCGGGAAAGACGACCCTCTCCAAAGCCCTGATTGCAGCCATCCCGGCGCATGAACGGCTGATCACCATTGAAGACACCATCGAACTCGTGATCCCGCACCAGAATTCCGTCCGCCTGCTCTATGCCAAAGACGGGCAGGGCGTAGCCAGGATCGGGCCCCGCGAGCTTTTGGAATCGACCCTACGCATGCGGCCCGACCGGATCCTTTTGCAGGAACTGCGGGACGGCACGGCCTTTTTCTATCTCAGGAACGTCAATTCCGGGCATCCGGGATCCATCACGACGGTTCACGCCGATAGCGCGCGGCTCGCCTTCGAACAATTGACGCTTTTGGTGAAGGAGAGCGCGGAGGGACGGGATCTCCATCGCGACGACATCCGCTCGCTGCTGCTGCACCTGGTCGATGTCGTCGTTCAAATGCAAAAGCGTGATGGCCGCTATCGCATCTCTGAGATCTATTATGATCCCCTCCGCAAACGCGCTCACGCCCATTAAACTTGCGCGTGGCACAGCGCTCGCGCTTTGCGCCTGGGCGCTCTTTCTGCTGGTCGCCTCAAACGTTCTGCTGCTCGGGCTCAGAGTTCACGATGGCGGGTTTCACTGGTTCGAGATCGCTAGCGGCTGGCCACGTTACGGGGCAGACCCGCGGTTCGACCGCTGGCTGACGCTCTCCACTCTCGCCGGCACGATCGCGGTCTTTGGTCTGCTCGGTATCATCCTCCGGCAGCGTCCGTTGCCGCTTCACGGCAAGGCACGTTTCGCCTCCGAGCGCGAGATCAGGGCCGCGGGTCTGCGGTCGAAGGAGGGTATTCTGCTTGGCCGCAAGGACGGTGCGATGCTCTGCTTCGGTGGGTCGGAACACGTCCTGGTCTATGCACCAACGCGGGCAGGCAAGGGGGTCGGCTATGTCATCCCGAATCTGCTGAATTGGGCGGATTCGGTTGTCGTGCTCGATGTAAAGAAGGAGAACTGGCAAAAATCGGCGGGCTTTCGAGCTGCCCACGGGCAAACGGTCCATCTGTTCGATCCCCTCGACGAAAACGGTCGGACAGCAAGGTACAACCCCCTTGGTTATGTGCGCAGTGATCCCGCGGACCTTTATGATGATCTCCAGCGCATCGCGGTCATGCTATTTCCGGCTGAGAGCCGTGGTGATCCATTCTGGTTTGAAGCGGCGCGGACAGCGTTTGTGGCGATTGGGGGCTACATTGCTGAGACCCCCGGATTACCTCTGACCATCGGCGAGATCTTGCACCAGTTCTCCGCTGTTCCGGATCTCAAGTCGCATTTTGAGAAGATCATGACTGCGCGGCGTTCGAGCAGCTCTCCCTTGTCCCGCTCCTGCATCACCGCACTGAACGACTTCCTTGCAGCTTCCGAAAACACCATGAATTCGGTGCGCAAGACCGTAACAGCAAGGCTCGGCCTGTGGCTGAACCCTCGCATCGATACCGCGACGTCAGCCAATGACTTCGACTTGCGAAAACTGCGGCAACAGCCGATGTCGATCTATCTCGGCGTCACGCCGGACAATCTCGAGCGCATGGCACCTCTACTGAATTTGTTCTTTCAGCAGGTCGTCGATCTCAACACCCGCGAGCTGCCGGAACATAATCCGAAGCTCAATCGCAAGGTCCTGCTCTTGCTTGATGAATTCCCAGCGCTCGGCAATGTCAACGTTCTGGCGAAATCGGTCGCGTTCGTTGCCGGCTATGGGATCCGGCTTCTGACGGTCGTTCAAAGCCCGGCGCAACTTCGCGCGATCTACGGCGTCGACGTCGCCCGCAACTTCATGACAAATCATGCCGTTGAGGTCGTCTTCGCCCCGAAAGAGCAAGACGTCGCAAACGAGCTTTCGGAGCGAATTGGCTATGACACGGTGAAAGCGCGCAGCCAAAGTGGGCCAAGGGGCTTTTCTGCACGGTCGACGAGTCAAACAGTGTCAGAGCACCGGCGAGCTCTCATGCTGCCCCAAGAGTTGAAGCTTCTGCCCAGGTCCAAGACATTCATCCTCGGTACCGCGATCCCACCGCTGGTTGCCGACAAGCTCATCTACTATGAAGATAAGGCCTTTCTGCAACGACTGCTGCCGGCACCCCTCCAGGCGATGCCGAAGGGACTCTCGAATGCGTTGCTGGACGCCGAAATCAAGGAGCTTCGTTCCGAAGTGGCCGAGCTCCGCGCAATATTCCGATCGCAACCGATGACCGACGAAGAGGTGGCGGATCCCTCAACGCTACCTGACAATGTCAGTTTCGACTTTGGCGGGATCGACGTGGACCTCGAAGGCTTGTCTGAAGAAGACATGAAGGCATGGACACTGAAGTACATCGATTCTCAGGCGACCCCACCAGGTCGATCGTTCACCAGCAGGAAGAACGGACAGCAGCATGAGCGACAGGCCGGGTGAAACCGCGGACTTTATCCTGCAACGGCAGGATGCCGCCGAGCGCAGTTCTCGCGCTGGCAAGTCGAAATCAAGGCAATCCGAGAGGCCTCCTTCTTCCATCGTCGACGACAAAGGACTTCCAGAGCGGGTCCGTCGGAAATATTACGCGATCGAAAAGGATGGACGGAAGGCACACACGCATTTCTATGCGGACGCAGCCGGTGAGTATCTGGCCTTTAAGGTGACCGAGAATCGCTTGATCACGCGGTTGGAGGCTACCGAGGTAGTCCGGGACATGGTCATCGTTGCGCAGCATCGGGGCTGGGAGGCCATGCAAGCTCGTGGCTCCCAGGAGTTCCGACGCGAGGCTTGGCTGGAGGCCCGCCTTCGCGGCATCGCTGTGCAAGGATACGAGCCAACCGAGCTGGATCGGCTGACGCTCTCCGATCGTAGGGACGCCCTGGACCGATCAAATCGCCGCGTAAACGACAGACCTCCCGAAAGGCTCGACTATGACAGGGGGGTCTCAGGCCGCTTGGTCGAGGTCGGGCGAGGGCCCTATCGCGATCGTCCCGATGCCGAGACCTCCACCTACGCAGTGATAGAACTCGACGATGGTCGGAAGCACAAGATGTGGAGCGTTGGACTTGAGAAGGCGTTTGCCGACAGCCAGGCCAAACCGGACGACCGTCTCCAGGTTGTTCGAGACGCTGTCGAACGAGTCACCAAAGATATCAAAGTCATCGACGCCACAACCGGTCGCATGGACACGGACCGTCGGGAACTAGATCGCAACCGCTGGCGGGTGACGGCGGAAAAGTTTCGCACGGCCGATCGAAAGGCTGCGGCCGCCGACGCCGCCTTGGCCGCGGCGGAGTCCCAAATCATCGTTATCGAGAAAGCGCTCGAGCGCGTCTTGGCGGGAAATGCCGGCGCGCGACACCGCATCCTTGAGGCCACGAGGGAGCGTATTGCCAAACATCTCGAGCATGGACATTCGTTCGCCCGCGCCACAATCAAGCATCCTGTTCACCGGAGCCATGACCTAGGAACCGAAAAAGACAAACATGATTTGAGGCAAGAAGGGAGCAAATTGCGAGTTCGAGAGAAACAACGCTAAGGCGCGTTCGATCGAGCGCATCTCCAAACAAACGCTTCCTGGTCGTTCAACTCACGAGTCCTCCAATATTTTAGAGTTGGACCGAGAAAGCAATCAGGCACGAGAGTAGCTGATTCTTGATCTTGCCCTCGCGATGGCGGGCGTCATGGCTACGCCCGCCCAATACAAATGCCTTCCAGTGGACGTCAAGGCCGACGATCTCCGAGCGCCGCAAGCCCGGCAATGCCGATCAGCAGCATCGCGCGATCCCGTGCGCCCGCAGCGTGCCGGCCAAGCGTCTCGAGCATGCCGATGACGTCTTCCGGCAACACGGCCTCTTTCTGCTGGGGCGGGGCGGCGTTTGCGGGTCCCGGCGAGCACGGTCGCGATGTGCCGATCCGTGCGGTCGAGCGGCATCCCGCGCTGCGCATAATTCCAGGTCAGGGCGGAGAGCCGGCGCTCGACCGTCGAGACCACATTCGGTTGGCGATCGGCCGTCGCCGCGCCCGAGCACAGGCGTTGATGTCGAGGCCGACCGTCTGCGGTGAGGGCGGCAAGACCTCGAAGACCCTGGCGCCGGTACCAACCGGAAAAGTGCTTCCAGTTTGACGCATAGGCCCCGGCGGGTGTTAGCCGAACTCGCCGCATCGATATAGTCGCGGGCGCGATCGGCGAGGCACTCGAGATGCGCCGACAGAGCGCGGGAGGGGGGTGGCGCGTTCCGCTTCGCCGACGACGATCTCGCCGGAAATGTCCTCGTCTGGTCGAGGCAATGACATCGTCATGCGGCCTGAACGTCGGTTTGGACGAAGTCATTGCCCTTGAAGAGCAGCGGCTCGCCGGTGAGCGCGGCGAGTGCATAGGAAAAACAGTCGCCGAAGTTCAGGCCCGCGGAATGGCGCCCTTTGCCGTAACGGCGCCACGCGCGGCGGGCCTGATCGGCATGGTCCGCGGTCACAGCGACAATCTCGACATCCGCCTTGTGCAGCCAGAGATCGAGTTCCGCGCCGCCCGCCTCCCCCAGTCGCGTCTCAATGACCATCGCAGCTTCGAGGACGGTCGCTGCCGAGATGAGACGAACGGGGTCGTCCGCGACGCGTTCGCGGAAACTCTTCGCCTCCGGCTCATTGAAGGCAATCGCAACAATTGCAGATGTATCGATGACCATCAGTTTGGAATGCCGTTCTCGTCGTAGCCGACGATCTCCTCGGGGGTGCGGTTGTCGAGAACCGGCAAGGCATTCCAGCGGCGCTGGATTGCCTCCAAATCCTCCAGGAGGGTCGCCCTACGAGCGTTGGAACCCACACGCCGCAGGCGCTCCTCAAGGGCTCGCCGCGTGGCAATGGTGATGGATTCGCCCGTGCGCTGCGCAAGCGTGCGGGCAAGTTGTTCAGTCTCGCGATCCTTAATGCTTAGCGCCACCGGCGGCTCCTTGGTTCCTATATGTCGATATTCTACCTGTATAGCCCTTTCCGTAGGCAATTGCACGACATCTGCAGGATGCGCATTGTCGGCGGCGCTTCGAGCTGCGCCGGCCGGGCCGCCAAGCTGCTGAATCCCATCAATCCCGGCTCCGGCAGAGATTTCGTACGCGCGCCCGATTTGAGTAGATTTCGACCTCCTGCTCGACGAGAGAGGCCATCCGCTGGGTCGGTCCGGGATTTGGGCGTGCACGCGGTCCGCTCATGACTGCGAATTCTCGTCAATCTGACGCCAAAGGGGGGCTGTCCGGCGACAGAAACGCGAGCAACAACGGGTATGCTCAAGATTGATAAGGCAACATTATCGTTCGTGCCTTTGGTGTCGGAATCGTTGCTACCGGCGGCTACGGAGCCCCTCTGGATCGCCGGAAGCCGCCATTGTTACGTGTCAATCGGCCCTTTAATTGCGGTTTGATGTCAAGCCACCTCCTTGCTTCCTTGCTCTCCACTTGGCCCGGCGGTGCGCTTGCCCCGTTGGAGCTGGTCGGGTTGCGGAGACGGGGCGAGCGCGGCTTATCTACGATTGTTAGCCGTTGATGCATCGCTGGGGTCATGGTCCTTTCCGAGGTCGCTAAGCGCCTCATGATGATGTCCGGGTCGGGTGCCTCAACGTATTGGGCGGAGTGCGGCAGGAACCGCCACCAGCCGATTGACCGAGGTCACCACGACCACCGTCCCAGCGGGACATCGCCAGCCCGGCGGACCGGACTAGCATTACAGTTGTAATTTTTGCCTGAGATGGGCCTTGCGCGCGTTGGCCTGATGGGCCCTGCGCCAGGATGACCATGCGAGGATGTGGGCGTGCGAGATGCGCCGCTGGGCAAGCTTCATGGCGATGCGGCGGATTTCCTGGATCGACCAGCGGATCAAGAACGGTGCTTTGGTCGAGACCGCGGTTGCGTTTTTTTGAGCAATGGATCGGTGTTGGCCCGATGACGGATGACGGCCATCGTGGCGAAGGCAAGCATGACGAGTGAGACGTGGCGATGCCAGCCATGCCAGGAGCGGGTTTCGTTGTGATCAAGGCCGAGTTCGTTCTTCGCAGTTTCGAAGCTGTCCT
>NZ_AUFA01000066.1:0-19138 GCF_000426265.1 Bradyrhizobium sp. Cp5.3
TGCTCAACAATGAATCACAACAGATTCTTCCGATTCAAGATTTCGCCCGCAGCGCGTCGTTCAAATCCGATTCCAAATGTGGGTAATTGAAAGGTAGGAGACCCCACATAGCGCTGCGTGTTCGAATAGCAGAGAATCTCCTGGTGTTGTGCAAGGAGAATCCTGTGAGCGAACGTATGTCTGATACTAGAAGCTTCGAAGTTCTCACGGCGAGCCCTGTGCGGCTGTCGAGCAGTCCGGCGCGCAGTTACCGGTCATGGTCGGATGAGGAGAAGGCGGGGATCGTGGGAGAGACGCTGGTTGCCGGAGCGAATGTATCGGCGATTGCGCGGTCAAATGGGCTCGATCCGTCGCAACTTTTCGTGTGGCGTCGCAAGGCGAAGGCGTCCGGGGTTGTCGTGCCATTGGCCGCAGCTCCGAGCAAGCCGGTCAAATTTGCGCGCTTTGAAGCGATGCGGAGCGACATGGTAGAAATTGTTATCAGCGATGTGGTGGTGCACGCGGGCCCTGACGTCGGGGCTGACCGGCTTGTCGATGTGATGCGGGCGGTTCGCAAGGCATGATCCCGGCCGGCGTGCAGGTTTATGTCGCGAGCACACCGGTTGACTTCCGCAAGGGGGCGACCGGCTTGATGGCTCTGGTGCGGGACGGTGGTGCAGATCCGTTCTTATGTGTCGGACGAGATTATGTGGCGGAGGCGCCCCTTCATGGCGTGCCAAGCATTGTCTTCAAGCGTGGGCTGCGGAGTGCGTTGATGAACTGCAGAGGGACGAGCGGACGTGGGAACGTCCGGTGTCCGACTTGGCGAACAACAACGGAACGGTAGTCGAAATCAGCCCTCGAACTACCGGCATACTGTGCTCTTTGATGGCGTTGCAAGACCAGCCGTCCTACACCGAGACTACATAACGCAATAGAATTCAACTCGGACAGCTTAGACATCGGCCTGGGCTTAGGCAGCCAACCAATCCAGGTAGGTGCCTGGGAGACCTTTTGCCGATACAGCTTGGGGGCATGCCCGTGGATTCCCGTCCGTGCGGGCCATGCCGGTTAGCTTTGCGGCAAACGGTAAGGCTGGCCACCGAAGTTAGTCGCGCGTGACAGGGACAGCGCTTTATAGGGAACGACAAAGCGCCGAGTTATGTCGCGACTAACTTCACTGGCGCAGCGCGGGCGCGATAGGGACAGCGTCGGCTTTTCGCATGTTTCCTCGGCGCCGAGTCGCGTCCGCGCTGGCTGCCCAAAGGTAGATCGCGCTGGTCGCGCTCGGCCTTCGAGGCCTAGCTGCTTTGCGGCCAAGGCTGAAGTTAATTGATCCACGCGGCATTGGTTTAGGAGGCCAACCAGTTTTGGTAGGTGCGAGCCCGGGACCTTTCGCGATACGATTCCATCGCCCCGGGGCTTTCCACCCTCGTGGGGCGGCCGGTCAGTTTTACTTGCAGGACAGTAAGGCTGACCGCTGAAGTTGGCGGCGCGTGGCAGGGACAGCGCTTCATTGGTCCGTCACAAAAGCGTCGAGTCACGTCGCTGCTAGCTTCGGTGGGTGGGAGCGTGATGTGGGAAAGAGCGATCCTGCTCCCCTGCATCGGTCCAGCGTCCTATTGTAAAGAAGCCGGGGCAGGGACGAGGGTTGGAGTATCCCAGATGGGAACATGAAAAATTGTCGGTCGCTTTGCGCAGGAGGGCAGCGTGGACGATCGAACGTGAAATCGCGGCGTCGCTGGTCAATGCGGCGTTTCCGCTCCGTCAGGCCCGCGTTCGGTTCGCGGGCCCGACTTTGGGGCAGCTGATGACGCCATTGCAGATGATCAGTGATTGGCTCGAAACGCAGGACGCGGAGGTAAAGAGCGAAGTTGCTAGTATGGCAGCGCTGCTGGTGTTCGATATTTCTGAGTTTGTCGATTACGCCGGCCAAGAGCAAACAGCATCCCTCAGGCACTGGCTGACCGAGGTGGGTCTACCAGCCTATACGGTTCTCAGCCGTGCTTTGAAGTTCAGATCCTGCTTCGAGCATTTCGCGGAGCGTAGGTTTACTGAGGCCGGGTGGATGCAGTCCGAAACGGCCCTTCGTAAAGCGCTCGAAGAGGCTAAGCGTGACGCGAATTCTGACGCTGCAGGCTTTGCTTCAACTGCGCAGAGAATGCTTGACGAATTTCCCATCCGAAAACGCAGCTGGATCGAAGCCGGGAAGTCCTGGAGGCAACTGGCCGATGCCCACCTAACGTCGCGCGCTCTGAGGGAATGGACGACCTCGCAGATAGCGAGCGTGAATTTCACCCAGGGCAGCGGCTGACCGGGCGGCAAGCGTGGCGCCGATTCACGGCACAGACTGGGTCACCACTTGTAACGGTCTTGGCAAACAATCTGCGCCTTGTCTTCGTCGCCCCACTTCCGGCTCCGGTGAAGACGCCGCACCGGCTCCGTGATTGCACTGTGCACTGTGTCCATTCTAAACTTAACGGCCGAATTCTACCCGCAGATTCGCAGATCACCACATCATCGGAAAGGTGGCCGCGCGGGACACCGCACTGATGTCCGCTGTCAAGGATTAGAACGCAGAAGCAGACCATTGAAAATTGCCCGTCTACTTCTTTGCGAGTACGACCTCATCCTTCTTCTGCATCGGAACAGTCGTGCTGTAGTACGGCCAGATGTAAGGGCCTCCGGCACCTTGGTTCAGATCTTGGTTGATCGCCTCATACCCTGCGATAGCAGGCGGTTTGGACAGGTCGGTAGGAAGCAGCAACAGGGCTGTGACGGGCTTACCACCCTCCGCGTTCCTCCAAACCATGTAAATGTATTTCCCGCCTGCTCCTTGGTTCAGATCCTGACCTGTCCATTGATAATCGGGAGGCGGATTTTTTTGCGCTTCGTCAAATGCAATGAAGTCGATTGCTGTCACTGGATTGCTATTGTCCAAGGTATAGCCGATGTAGATATACTTACCGCCCACGCCTGTATTCGTGTCCACAGACAGGAAATCCCAAGGCGGCTGATATTTCGGCCCAGGATTGTCATCAACTTGGTTCGTCAGTTGTCGAATCGGCGCTGTCATTTAAGACTCTCCGTATCTTGCAAGGTCCGTTCCATTGCACCTCTATTTTCGACATACACACTCCCAATGCTCAACTACCAGAATTAATAGTTTGGCCGGACAACCCTGACGACCGGTGTCGCGAGGGAGTTGGCACCGGGTATAGCACTCGCCGAGAAGTGTGTCGGAGGGGACAACCATGCTCACTGTTGCCGAAATTGCGTCCGCAAAAAACGCGTCCAGTATCAACGCGCAAACGTTTTGCAACGCACATGACGACTGCGTCAGGATTGCCTATGAATGGCTAGACGCGCAAATAAAGCCGCAGCCCGAGAACGACGCTTACGAACAAAGGGGGATCGGGCCCGATCTATTCCGGCACCCCTGCAAGTTCGGCCTCGACGGAATGGTCTCGCGCGGGCCTACGGCGCGGGCCGCTATACCCACCGGATCCAAGGTGAAGAACCCGAAGCATACATGTGGCACTTGTCCGTGTTGATGTACGGCTGGGTGCCGACTTGGCCGCGATAGTTGGTCCACATGATGCCGCCAAACGGGAACGCGCCGTAAACCTGGCCGCCTTGCACATAGCCCTGCCGCAGTTCTTCGGCGGCCTGCCAATTGGTGTACGTGGCCCGCACTTCCGGATGCGCGATCAGGTTGTCGAAGAACGCATCGCCGCAGATCGCCTCGACTCCGATGAACGGCGTGCCATCGAGCGCCGCCGCAATGGTGCGGATCACGCCCGCGCAAGTCTTCCGCAGCACGCCCGGTGCCGGCGCCGCGTTGCAAGTCGAAATTGACCTCGGCCGCCTGCGCCACGCCGAAGGTCGCGAACAGATCGAGGGTGCTGCCATCGGCATAGGTGACGACGCCCTTAACCGCGCCGAGCCGCGAATACTCGATGGTCGCTTCCTGCGACCGGCCGTCCGTCTGCATGCGCTCGCCGACGAGCCGCATCACGCTATCCTCGCCGCTCTCCTGACCGAACGGGCGGATGTTCTGCACTTCCTCGGCGTAGACCGCATCGTTGATCTCGAAATGCGGAACGTTGATGGACAGCATCGAGCGCTTGCCCTTGTCCAGCGTCACGCCGGGACCGCCGCGCGGCGTGGGCGGCACCAGAACAAGGACGTTGTTCTTTTGCTCGATCGCGACCGACGTGGTGGTGATGCCGGTTTCGGCGAACAGGCCCGACGCGCCGAGATAGCCGGGCACGAATTTCAGCTTGTTGATGGCATCGGTCAGCGAGACGACGCTGAATGCATCGCTGTTGAAGATGTCGAGCATGGGCATTGCCGTTTCCTTTCAAAAAGACAAAAGCCACCCGCACCCCCGACAGCACGCCGCCGTGGTTGTTGAGGTCGGATAGATTGTTGGGAGGGTGAGAAAGGCGCCCGCGCCTAGCGGACGATGATCCGGTTGACTGCGAGATCGGTCGCGATCTGCGGAGCGGTCAGGCCGGATTTGTAGGTGAGCGTTTTGCCGTTCACTTCCGAATCGCGAACGATCGCCGAGATCGCGGCCGTCGCGCCCGCGCCGGTCACCGCGCCATACAGCGCGACCGCCGCCGCCGTCTGCGATCCGTCCGCAGCGGCGGGATCATGGGCGATATACTGACCGCTCGCCGTGACCTTGCCGAGCACCTGACCGGGCACGATGGTTTGGCTGGCGCCGATGGTGATGTTGCCGCGCGAGCGGCTGCCGTTCGCCTCGGACAGCAGGAACTCGGCGGGTGCCGACCTTCGTTGAGCGTGGTCATCGTGGGATTCCTCCTATTGCTTGCGGATGCGCGCGTTCAACTGCTCCGCGATCCGCGACCACGCAGCAGTGTTTTTCTCGCGCGTGGCTTGGGTCGGCAGCGCGCGATGGTGTTGGATTTCGAGCTTTTGGTCGGCGGCGACCCGCGCCTCGATCAGCTTGCTCCGGACAGCCTCGGTCGGCTCGTTCGCCTTGATGAAGTCGCGCGCCAGTGCCGGCAGGCCGGCGAGCACCTCGTTGACATAGGCCATCGTGGTATCGCGCCCCTCGCGGCGCGCGGCGTCAATCCGGATGATCTCGGCACCACCCTCATTGGTTGGAGCCGGGGGCGACGCCGTTTCCGGCTTGGCTCCCGGCTCCGCAACTGCCGGTGCCGGCGGCGGCTCCTTCTCGGCGGTTGTCTCGATGATCGCTTTGAACTTCGTCGCCGCTCCTGGCGGCAGCAGCCGCAGCGAACAGGCGGCGGCCATTTTCACCTCGGCGGTCACCTCGTCGGCGAAGCCCCAATCCTTGGCTTCATCCGCAGACATCAGCCGGTCCTCGGCCATCAGCGCCTTGACCTCGTCGGTCGATTTCCCGCCGCGCGCGGCATAGGTCGCGGTGAGCGACTGGTCGATCCGATCGAGATCGTCCGCCATGGTCCGCATGTCGGCCGCGTTGCCAATCGCAAAGCCGCTGGCGCCATGCACCAGCAGGAACGAGTTCGCCGGCATGATGATCTTGTCGGCGGCCATCGCGATATAGGAGGCCGCCGAGGCCGCGATCCCGTCGACATAGGGGTGACGTTCGCGGGATGGCTCTTGATGGTGTTATGGATCGCGACGCCATCGAACACGTCGCCGCCGGGCGAGTTGATCCGCAAATTCAGTTGCTCGATGTCGCCGAGCGCTTTCAATTCGGCGTCGAAGTCCTTGGCCGACAGCGTGTCCTCGCCCCAGAACGAGCGGCCGATCTCGTCATAGATCATGATTTCGCCGGTCTTCTTGGCGGTCAGTTTCATCGAAAACCAGCGGCGCATGGTCGTGCTCCTATGCTGCGTCTGCGGAGTCTTGGGATTGATCGTCGGCCACAGCGTCCGCGACCTCTTGCGGATCGGGCGCGTTCGGATCGATCGGCTGCGTCGACGAGGCGCCATGGATCGGGAAATTGAGACCGAGTCGCTCCTCGCGCTCGTGGTCCAGCGCGATCCGCTCGTCGGTCTCCTCGGGTCGTAACCCTCCGCCTCGACCACATCGCTGCGCGACTTGAAGCCGGAATCGACCGCGAGCTTTTCGGCCTGCCGGTCCTTGAGCGGATCGACCCACTCGAAGCGCGGCGCGATCCACTTCGCCCGCTGATAGCCGGCGACCTGATCGACATAGCCCGGCAGGTTGATGGTGCCCGCCAGCACCGCGTCGCTCATCCAGCGCTGCCAGATCGGGCGGCAGAGTTGAAAGACCATGACGTTGTGCTGCAATTGCTCCAAGCGCCGCCGGTACTCGACGATGACGCCGCGCAGCGACGAGTAGGACGCGCGCCGTGTGTCCCCCGTCGCGAGCATGTAGGGCACCCCCATCGCGGAAAAGACGCCGAGTTGCTGCCGATACTGGAACGCCTCATATGAGCCGCCGACATCGGCCGGATCAGAGAACTTGATATCCTCGCCCGGCAAGAGGGCCTGCATCGTGCCCCGTTCGAGCGGGGCGATGCCGACCTGAACGCTGTTCGCGTCGGAGCTGACATCCGGGAGGATGTCCTCGGGCGCGGGCGACGTGATGAAGCCCGCGTACATCGCAGCGATCTTCTTCCGATCAAGCTCGGCGTCGTCGTACTGGTCGAGGAAGTACAGCTTGACGAGCGCAGGCGTCACCAAAGGAACGCCCCGGACTTGGCCGGGGCGTGTGACGCGGAAAACGTGGAGAATTTCGCTGGCGGGCACCCGGACCTGATCCATGGTGAAGCCGCCGACCTCGATCGGGCCGTCGCCGGGATGTTGGGTAAAGAACCAGTATGCGACGCGCCGGCCGATGAAATCGAACTCGACGCCGTTCATGATGTAGTTGCCGTTCGGCGCGATGCGGTTGTCCCAATAGGGCAGCATCTCGCTTTCCAGCATCTGGATTTGCAGTGGCACCGAAAGCGTCCTCGAGACGGCGGGGCCGAAATCGGACGAAGCATTCGCCGGCCTCGAACAGCGACCGGGCGGCGAGCGATTGCATGCCGTAGAAATCGACAATTCCGTCCGCGTCGCACTCGTCGGTCCAGTCGAGCCACGCCGCCATCACCGCCTTGCGGCTATCGGCGTTCTCGATCAGAGAGGACGGCTTGATGCCGGCGCCGATCAGATTGCCGACGAAACTCTCCACGGCGGCGTTCGCGTGCGGGCTATTCCGCAGCGTGTCGCGGGCGCGCAACAGCTCGCCCTGCCATGACATGATGACGTTGGCGGTGACGGTAGCCGGGCGCCAGGGCGAAAGCCGCCGCCCATACCGCGCGCTATCGAAGCCGCTCTGCTTGGACCCGGGCTGGATCGCGGACGACGGATCGAACTGGTTGCGGATGCGCCGCGCGATGTTCCGCAGCGCGCCCATGGCTCAGAGACCCTTGTCCCATGGCGAGACCATGCGGAACGTGGGGCGCGTGACGGTGACCTCGATTTTCGACATCATCAGCGGCACGCGCATCGGACCGCTCGATCCCTTGGTCGGGCGGACGCGCCGGGGGAATCGCCGGCAGAACTCGTAAACCCGATTGAGCGGCAGCGTGTCGGTCTTGCCCGGCCGGAAACCGGAGTCGACGAAAGTCAGATGGATCGGCATCCCGTCGATCGGCGTCGAGATCAGTTCGGCGAGCTGGTCCCAGACATCGGTCTCTGCGGTATCGCCGCGCAGATAACCGCCCCCGGATCGGAGCCGACCTGTGAGGCCCCTGCGGGGCCGCCCACAACCCTTTGATCTTCCGACATTTCTTCGTCCCGGAATTCGACCCGAATTGCCTTCCAACCACCGACCATGGCCTAAATCTGGACCATTCCGCCGGGGATTTGGCCCGGAAACGCGCCGGGCGCTGATTGATCCAGCCACCCGGCCTCGGGGGTCGAGACCCTCGCAATTCCGCGCCGGGCCAAACGGAGGAAATCCGCGCCATGATGGCACGCACCCCCGCCGACATCGGCATCGCCGACGCGCTCGCCATGGCGGCGCTATCCCTTGGGGTTGGCGTATGACGGTGACAGAGATCGAGGCCCGCACGGTCGAGGCGATCCGCAAGGCGGACCACTTCACCGCATCGCTGTTCCTCGGGCGCGGTCAATACCGCATCGAGCAGCGGCCCACAGTTCTCGCCGCGATGCAAGCGGCGCGCGATCATTTACGCCATTGCGCCCGACGGCCACGCCACGCTGCTGACCGCCGCGCTAATCGCAAAACTACTTTCACTCAGATCGTAAGGCCATCCGTCCGCCCTCAAACCACACAATAGCTGGCTTTCTCTAACAAACGCGATGGGCCTGAGCGCCCCAACTGCGGCCTCTCGGCACCGCAGCGAAACTTTCGTGACACTCTATGTTTTCGCGGCTGACCGTAGCATCTCGGTCTGGGCCGTGGCGTAAAGTGTTCGCCAAGACTCCCGCAGTTCCGGGGTGAAAGAGGCGCCTAACTTGCGCTCAAGGCTCCACATCAACGCCTCGCCCATTGCGACATAGTGCGATGGCTGAACGCCGAGTCTGGCGTGCTTATGACCTGAAAGCGTGATCAGCGATTGGAACATCGGTCTCTCGTCGAGCGAGGCGACCAGCGCCGTGATCATATCCAGCACCTTCATCCGCTGCCGCTCGATGTCTCCGGTGAACAGGTCCCTTGCATCGGGATCTAGTTCGACGAACCGGCTGTAACACAGGGCAGCGATGTCGCGACGGATCGGCCACATCGCGTCGAACGATATCCTTATGAGGTCGACCTGTTCGGGCGTCATTGGTCAGACGAGCAGTCTCGTAAAGAATGGCCTTGTGGTCTCAGTGACTAACAGCGCCTTCTCGTCAGAAGTGACGACGGTGCCAAATTCATGGTCGCAGTTCCAGCAGGGCCAAAGGGCTGGGCTTCGTGCGCATCATCGCTTCCACTCTTCGAGGTGGAGAACCACAGCGAGGGCATTTTCCGTGATGTCGAAGCGAGATTGATGCCATGCGGAGCCTCATTCTCGTGACTCATACATCCTTGCGTCGTTCCTTGAGAACGACCTACATCCATGATTGCTAGCTAGAGAGAGGAGCAACGCGCCAAGGATTGTCGAGCTCTCCGTGGGATGGACCGCTTCCGTTCTGGCGAAGATCAATATGTCGGGGCGACCGCGCCACCCCAGCGGTAGTTCACGCGGACCAATCCGATATCGACGTCCTGACCGATACGGGCAGTCCCTGCAAAGGCGCCCGCCGGACCACCCACGAATCCGGGTGAAAAAAAGAAGTCCACGTCCCGATGACCCATGAACAAGTGATCGTACTCAACACCGATGGACCAGTTCGGAGCGAAGCCAAATTCAAGGCCCGCCCCTACCGTGCCGCCCCAACGAGTTTCGCTGCCGTTGTCGATGGCCAGCCCAGACCCAAATTCGAAGACCCGGTATTTGTCACGAACGACCGCAGCCCCACCTTTCACATAGAGCAGCACGTTATTCCAGGCATAGCCGACTTGGCCCGTGAACAGACCGAATGCATCAAGCTTGGATTCATCCTGGACGCCTGCGAAAGCGGAGTTGGCGTTGGAGCCCTTGAAATCAGACCAGTTGCCCTGCGCCTCCAAGCCGAACACCGAGTTCGCTATTTGCCAGCGATAGCCGATTTGACCGCCGACCGTGCCTCCCGTTGCATTATGGCACCCCATCCCAACGGGCGGAGCGACGACCACGCCGCCGGTGTTGACCACGTCCCAGCATTGATGCGCGGAGCCGCCGCCGCCATTGATGCCGATGTAAAAGCCGCTCCAATCATACATTGGAATGACCGTCGGGGGCGCTTTGACGTAGGGCCGCGCAGCAAGATCAGCGGCAGAGGCAGGAGCGGCCAGCGCGATGAAGGCTATCGTGCCCAGCAGGACTTTTTTCATTCTCTAAACCGACTTTCCCTGACGGTGTGTTGGACGAGGATTGCCACGTGACCATCTGCTCCATCAATTCCCAAGGTTGGTAGTTGACTGAGGCCTGAGCAACCGTCGGACGGACGAAAGGGCATGTCGTGTCGGCAGTGGATGCTGTCTGCCGACTAATGATTAATGTCTAATCGCCGCTGTCCCTCGCCTTGTGCCCCTTCAAAGCCTATGCTGACCACGTGGCTTCTAGTGAGCTCGCGAGATTACGTTGGAGCGTGGCGGTCGCCGCTGCTGTGCCGAGGGGACCTCGGCCATCGCCTGCTTGCCACGCGCAATTCCGCGATACATCCCGGCGCCGCGCCGCTCAATTTCCGAGTAAGGGATTTCCGGGCACGTCAGCCGCGCCCGCGCTGCCGGGTTGAGAAAATAGATGTACCGCAGTTGATATCCCGCGAGCGGCGTGCCTTCACCCGACCAGCGCCCGCCATTCCTGGCGAAGTGATCCGCGCGATTTTTGCCGGTAACTTGCGCCATCTTGTGCACCACCGTGCCATCCGGCGCGCGCAAGAGGCTATGGTTCTTCCGAATCGCAGTCAGGACGAAGCCCGCCGCGCGATAGATCGTCCCGTCGCCGCACTGGCACCCATCCGCGAACGAGATCACCCACTCGATCTGGGGATATGTCTTCCGGATCATCCGCAGCGCTATTCCGAGGGCGCGGCTTTCCGAGTTGCGCGGTAGCGCATCGGTGAAGACCAGCCGGTTCAATTCGAGAAAACCGTGCCATCCGGTATCGCGCACCAGCCCTTGGATGTTCGACTTGTCCATCGACGGGCCGAAGGTCATCGCGCCTTCGAGGAAGACGCCGAGCGCGAGATAGGCGTTCTGCACGGTCTTGTGGCTGTAGTGCTGGCGGATGATCAGCGCGTCTGCATCGCGGCGCGAGATCGGCGCGACGCGGATGTCTTTAGCGCTGGGCATGATTGAGCAGGTACTCGGCGCAGATATCCGCGAGCGCATTGCCCTGCGGCGATCGGTTCGGACTGTTGGGATCGCGCGGCTTGATCGCGGCCTTGATCGCGGCGTCGACCGTGTCCCATTGCTGGCCGTACAGGATGAACGTCATGTCGCGATATGGGGACCGGTCGCCATCCGGCAATTCCGGCATCGCTTCCAGCGCGGCCACACCGATCGATAGCTTCGTAAGCTCGTCCTCGGTGATGCCGGTCAGGGAAAGCTCGAAGCCGCCGGCCAACAGGTCGTTCAATTCGAGCCGCAGCATCTCGTCGTCCCAATCGCTCGCGTCGGTCAGCCGATTGTCGGCGATGACATAGGCGCGCTTCTGGTTTTCGCTTTACCCGCGCGCGACGATGACAGGCACCTCGGCGATCCCGAGCATCTTGCCCGCCGCAAGCCGGCCATGACCGGCGAGCACCATCCCATCATCCGCCGCCAGGATTGGCATGGTCCAACCCCACTCGCGGATCGACGCGGCGATCTGCCCGATTTGCTCGGCTGTATGCCGGCGCGAATTGCGCTCATAGGGCCGTAAACGGTCAATTGGCCATGTTTCCACGGTCGGTTTGCTCGCCAGTGCATCCATGATGACCGCCTGTAGGGGCGTTTATGGCCCGAGACTGCCCTGTTTCATGAGGCTTGCGAGAACCGGGCCGAAAACGGGATCGCGAATATCAGCGAACCTGGCGACTCCAGTGATTTGCGGCCTCGACAACCCGGATATGATCCGCGCACAGGTAAATGTCATTACAGCGAAAGGTGGACCTCGGCGTCCGGCACTCCCGGTATCCGCATAGTTCGCCTACACAGTGAGCATCGACGCTGCGACTTCACGTTCAATCATCGTCGGCCCCCGAATTATCGACAGCGCTAGCGAACGTTTTGCTGCCAGTTCCGGTACGGATAAAAAGCGCGGGCTTATCGTCATCAACCCCGCCTAGATTGGTGCTATTATAGCAACGCTGGCGTCCGATCCCGACCACGCTTTGGACCGTTGCGACCAAGGCTTCCATTGCGGCGGCTTGGCGCTCCTGCGCGAGCACGCTACGCTCTTGCAGCTTGAGGGCCGCCTCGGCGAGCCCTACTTGACTCTCTGCGGCTTTGACGACGCAAAGCCGCTCTTTCGCGCGGAGCGTCTCGGTGTCCAAGTCGAGGAGTTCCTCGGCTTCGAGCAACCGGATGACACGCTCTCGCGCCCGGGTCTCTGCGCGCGCGACAGCACGTATCAGCCTATCGTCAACCTGTTCGTCTTCGCCATCCATGATCGACGGCCCGGGCCTCGCGCTTGTTTACGGCTTTCATTTGGCCAATGTTTTTCGGGCCCCCTCGAATGCTTCCTGGTCTTTCGGGTCTGCAAGTTCAAACCAAGAGTCGGGTGCATCCGCGGCGATAAGCGTGGCAAAGAAGGATTGTGGCTCCCAATCCTGCTCTTCGCGCTTCTCGAAAATGATGACCCCGGCACGGGTAACATAACTAGGTCCGGGAGTATTGCAGTTGACCGAGAGCTCCACGCGCCACAGGGTGCCCTTCGCGGTTTGCTGCTCGTCTACCTTGGGCGAGTAGCGCAGTCCAACCGGCTCACCGATATAGCAGCGGCCGCGCCGTAGAAGATCGCCCAGCTTGCCTTGCGCGGTCGTCACGAAGTTGAAGCTAGCGGGATCATGCAGAAAGCGACGGTTCACGCCTCTTTCTTTGTTTGTTACTTCGTCAGCAACAAGCGAAAGCGCGAACGCCTGCCAGCCTAGTTCCATCGGTTTTGCGTACGGAGCCACAAGTTTCACGGTGCCATCGGGTGCCACCTCCCATGTGACCGTATACTCGTCCTTTCCTTCATCAGACCGGCGTTTGGCCCATGAAAAGACAACGAACTCGCCAGTGTCGGTCTTGGGCCCAAGTTCCCATCCCCTGGGAACGAAGTGGGCTACGCTCGAGACCCTGGCGAAGATTTGCTCCGCCGTCTCGCCATCCTGCGCTCGCCAAGTTGATTTAACCTTGTCGATTAGGGCGTCGTCGTACGCGCGGACACCATCGTCCTTACCGGCACCATCGTCCTTACCGGCCAACCGGCCGGGCAATACCAGCCATAGGCCAAGGCCGAGACAAACTCCGAGACCGATGCCGAACCAAAGTACGCGTTTTGCAGTCATTTCACTTACCCCGCGTACCCCACGGTACCCCGCGACCTCGCGCAGTCAGTCCTAGTGCATCGTATCTCCGAAGAGACCCGCGATGCACCTATCAGGATTGGTTGGTTACCATGCCGGGCGTTGTCCGGCTGGCCGTTTACGGCTCGGGAAAGCCACTTCTTTAGCGAGAAACCAAAGGCCGAAAACGCCGCCGCAAAATATGCGCGAACTAGGCGGTGCCGCGTACCCGCGCCGCATCGCCGCGCCCAAAGTACCTTTGAGATTAGGAACTGCAAATCTTGCGGCTTACGTAGCTCGGCCGCGGGCGTCACCACTTCTTTCCCAAGAGGTCCTTCAGTGCCGCGTTGTCCAACATGGCGTCGGCCAACAGGCGCTTCAGCCGCGTGTTCTCATCCTCCAGCGTCCTCAGCCGCTTGGCCTCCGAGACTTCCATCCCGCCGAACTTTGCCTTCCACTTGTAGATGCTGGCGTCACTGACGCCGTACTTGCGGCACAGATCGGCAACCGGCACACCGGCCTCATGCTCCTTCAAAATCCCGATGATTTGCTCTTCCGAAAAGCGGCTGCGCTTCATGCTCTGGTCCACATATGGGCCAGAGCGAACTTCAATCTGGATTAAGTCCAGGGGGCAAGGTCAACGCCAGTTGGCTCAACATGGTCGAGATCGAGATCGGCGTCCTCCAAGGGCAGTGTCTCGGCCGCCGGATTGCCGATCCAAAACGCCTTAGAAACGAGATCGCAGCATGGGAACGGCAGCGAAACAAAGCTCGGGCCGTATCAACCGGATGTTCACAACAGACAAAGGTCGCGCCAAACTGCGCGACCAAAGAGTCAAAATCACCGTGACGAGCTACTTGCCGCGTCCCACGACTGCGCCTGCAACAGCAGTTATAATGGCTGCTATGCCTATGATTACAGGGAATATTCCCAAAAACATTCCTCCGGACGTTGCAAACGTTTCTTCAGGAGTTAATTCGGTCACACCATAGGCTGACATTTCGGTCTTCATTGTTGGTCTCCTTCGGTCCGTGGACCCTACCGTTACGCACGCGATAGATTCAAAGGTCGTGCCAACTGCTCAGCAAGAGCCTCACAACGCTGTTCTGTAATTCTATTCAACGGTCCTGAACGTGCGGCGGCGTGCCCTTCCCGAACGTCAATGTGTCTCGAACGAGACAATCCCGACAACGAGGTCGGGATTGTCGGTAAACGGCTCCTCCGCGATAGCAGCGTATCCGGGCCCTTGCTCCTGCGCGCACCGACGCCGCAGGGGAAATTCCGCATTGAAATCAAGAATAGTGGACCGCGAGGATGTTTCGCACCGCCGATGTCGAAGGCGGGCATCATGTAGCACGAGGAGAGCTTGAGGCCGTGCGCGCAGACGGGGCGGTCGAGTTCTTCTATTGCGACGACAATGCGGGGCGCAGGGCGATAACGGGCAGCCTGTCGCGCGAGTCGGCGCTTGCGAAGGCGTAGGCCTGTCTTCAGCAGCGGGCCAAGCGCGCCAGTCATGCCCCCGTGTTATGCGTCAAAGAGGTGTGGGGCCCCGTAGACGAATGGATACGCGAGTGCAACCGGCTGGCGTCTAATGGGCTCAGGTGTTTCGCGAGTACGGCGGGATACCGGTTTCGGAGCGGAGGCCGGTGAGTTTCCAGACAGACCGAACGGGGGGGCGCGATGAGAGCGATTGGGAGGTTGGCCGCGAGCATGTCCCAAATCGCGGTGTGGCCGCTGGCCTTGTTAGATGCGGCCGTCAAAGGGGCAAACCGCAAAACCATGCGGTGCGCGATCCGCGACCGCAGCCGCCCGCTATTTCTTTTCGCGCTCTTGAGGTTCCCAGCAGTGTCAGCTGGCGCGCTCGCGTTGGCGATCTTCTCTGTCCATGTGAAGCCAGATCATCCTTGGCCGATTTTTGGAATGGCTTTGATAGTCGTAAACAAGGTACTGGCGCTGGCCAACTATCTGCTTGATGAAGGATTGCGGGTCAGAAGGGCGCTTCGCATGTAACGCAGATTTGCTGGGACGGCTTAGGCGGCGTTCTTGCCCCTCGCGCGAGTCCGCGCTCTGTCGCTTTGCAAAGGGGAATCGGCCAGTTTCCCTGGCACAATGGTGCACGCGCACTGTCTGAAAGAGCCTGAGGGTTGGCCCAGCCGGGTACTAAATGGGCGTGTAGCAAACCTGTCTTCCGTGGATGGCGCGAACGAAGAACGGTATGGCGTCAGTGATAAGCAAAATTGGCGGACGAACTCATGAAGCGGAGCAATCCCGGCCGCCGCAGGACGTGTCCGGCCAAAAATTGGCTGGCAATGGTTCGCAGCGGTGTGATCGTCGCTTGCCAGGGTTAAGAAGTACTTGAGCGAGAAATAGCCCAAGGGCACTGCGGCGGCAATCGACGCGTTACGGAACGTATCGCCACGCGGACAGGTCTTCCGGAATGCCCATCTTCGTACGGTCTTCAGCCGACGGCCGATAGCATGTCCCGTTCGCTAGTTCGTCTGCGGCTAAAACCGGGGAAATGTATTGACCTAAAAGCTGACCGTCAAACAGAAGGGCGCATCCGTCCGGGACGATAATAATTTCAGCTAATCCCGCGCGTGTTTCGTACGTCCACTTCATATCTACTCGGGCCGTAGACCTTTCTCCGGCGTTCGTCGGGAACGCTGCGCAGATTCAAGGCTGCTCTTTCTTGCAGCCTAGTCGAAATCCAGCGCAGTCCATTGATTGCCCTGCTCAAGGTGTGTTGCGTCGATAACGTAGCCGGAGCCCTTTATGACTAATCCGCCCATGGCTGCAGCGCCGTGGCGAGTCGCCATCCGCCGGGAAATAAGCGGTTCGTTCTCGTGGGGCTCGTAGAGAAGAATCTTGTAGACAGTGACCTTAGTCATCTCCACGTCTCTTTGGATGCTGCGCGAAACTTCGCTGGCGCCTTGCCGGCCACCCAAAGGGCCGATTTTAGTCCGTGCGCTTGCGTCACCCCCTGAAATTAGCGGCGACCTCGGCGACACTGGAGGCAGCGCGAGCGCGACTCGGCATCGTGTAAACGAAGCGCTGTCCCTATCACGCGCGCAAACTTCGGTGGCCAGCCTTACCGCCTTGACAGCAAAGCTGACCACCGCGTTCCCCCAGGTGATAGGTGGCGCTGCCAAATTGTATCGCGGAGAAGGGCTGCACAGCACCTACCAGGGTTGGTTGGCGGCCTAATCCCTGGCCGAAGTTTAAGCTGGTCAGTAGCCCTGCAGCCGAAGGAGAAGGAAGAAGGAGACCCTCATGGCCAAACTCGCACGCATTCGTTGCATCAATAAGACCGATAAGATGGATCCCCACGAGAGGATTGAAAATGTCGGTGGTGTATATTCAAGCGGCAGTCGTTGGAAGCAATCTGTCAGTCAAACGATCAAAGACATCGAAAGTGGCGAATGGGAGTTCTATGTCGAAGAAGACGGAATCACGGTTGGTTTGATCGTGGCCAAACACAATGGGCATAAGTACATCAAGACGACGGCGGACGGCATTCAGCCCAACGATCTTCTTTCACTCGCTGAGTGCCCGTGAGCTTCAGTAACAGAGGTATCTACAGCGAAGATTTTGCCAACGCCTTCGAAGCGGATTGTTGTGGGGGCGGGGAAACGCCGATCGGCCAGTCCGCGTTGCATGAGCTCCGAAATCAAAGGAACCTAGCAGAATGTCTCCTCCTGGCCCAAGCGGGCTACTGCGCCTTGAGCGGCGATGTCTCGTTTTGTAACCAGAGCGGACTGCGTAGAATGAGCCAGTGCACGGAAGGCCTCGTGACCTCTCAGTGGAGCTATGCAGGAAAGTGGGTGATGACGGACTGAGATAGGCGGCGTATCGAGGCGGGTGTCGAGCCTGCCAGAACCTCTCAAGGAGAGCGATACGCCATGAACGAGACTAGCAACATTGTCCCGCTTCGTCAGCCCGACGAGATCGATGATCCACTGACCAATGTGCTGCGCGCCGGTGCGCGGCAGCTTCTGGCACAGGCTGTCGAGGTGGAAGTCGAGACCTTTCTTGCCACGGTGAAGGATTTGAAACTTGCGGACGGACGCGCCCGTGTCGTGCGGCATGGCTACGGCCCGGCGCGAACGATCCTGACCGGGGTCGGCCCGGTCGAGGTGGCGCGGGCGAAGATTCGCGACCGCGGGGCGTCCAGCGATGGCGAGCGGATCCGGTTCAGTTCGGCGATCCTGCCGCTGTGGGCACGGCGGACCAGAAGTCTGGATGCGCTGTTGCCGGTGCTCTACTTGCGCGGCATTTCGACCGGCGATTTCCAGGAGGCGCTGACGGCCTTGCTGGGCAAGGACGCGCGGAACCTGTCGCCCGCGGTGATTTCCCGGCTGACGGCCGAGTGGCAAGGCGAGTACGAGCGCTGGCAGAGGCGTGATCTGTCGGCGCGCCGATACGTGTACGTGTGGGCCGATGGCGTCTTCCTGCAGGCCCGCATGGAAGACCACGGCGAGTGCATGCTGGTGCTGATCGGCGCGACGCCGGAGGGCAAGAAGGAACTGATCGGTTTCCAGGTCGGCGTGCGGGAGAGCGCGCAGAGCTGGCGTGAGCTGCTGATCGACGTCAAACAGCGCGGATTGCAGATCGCGCCCGAAATTGCCGTCGGCGACGGCGCGCTCGGCTTCTGGAAGGCGCTCGACGAGGTCTTTCCCAGCACACGGCACCAGCGATGCTGGGTGCACAAGACCGTGAATGTCCTGGACAAGGTCCCGCTCTCGGTGCAGGCCACCATGAAGAAGGATCTGCGCGAGGTCTATTGGGCGCCGAACCGGGCGTCCGCCGAAGCGGCGATCGACGTCTTTGCCGAGAAATACCGCGCCAAATACGGTCGCGCGGTCGAATGTCTGAAGGATCGCGACGCGCTGCTGGCCTTCTACGACTTTCCTGCCGAGCATTGGGATCACCTGCGCACCAGCAATCCCATCGAGAGCGTGTTCGCCACCGTGCGGCACCGGACGGTGCGCACCAAGGGTTCGTTGTCGCCGACAACCGCCAAGCTGATGGTATTCAAGCTCGTTATCACCGCATCGAAGACCTGGCGGCGGCTCAAAGGCACAAATCAGTTATAGCTCCCCGCGGCCAAGCGGAAAGCTGTCGCGCATCTCATGGATGCCCACGGGATGAGCGAACGGCGGGCGTGTAAAGCCATCGGCTATTGCCGCATGACCATCAGATACCAGACGACCCGGGCGGATGACGCCGGGCTTCGCCAGCGCATGCGGGCGATCGCCGAGGTGCGCCGTCGCTTTGGCTATCGGCGCCTGCATGTTCTGCTCAAGCGGGAGGGCTATCTGATCAACCACAAGAAACTGTTCCGGCTCTACCGGGAAGAAAGGCTCGCGGTTCGCCGCCGTGGCGGCCGCAAGCGGGCGATCGGGACCCGGGCGCCGATGACAGTGCCCATGGCGCCGAACGAGCGCTGGTCGCTCGACTTTGTGTCGGATCAGCTCACGGACGGCCACCGCTTCCGCATCCTGACTGTGGTCGATGATTGCACCCGCGAATGCCTGGCGCTGGTGGCCGACACCTCGCTCTCGGGCACCAGGGTGGTGCGGGAGCTGGACCAGTTAATGACCGAGCGCGGCAAGCCGAAGATGGTGGTCAGCGACAACGGGCCCGAACTCACCAGCAACGTCATCCTGACCTGGACCGATCAAAGCCGCATTGGCTGGCATTACATCGCGCCGGGCAAGCCCACGCAGAACGCCTTCATCGAGAGCTTCAATGGCCGACTGCGGGACGAACTGCTCAACGAGACGCTGTTTACGTCGCTGGCCCAGGCCCGCGTCGCACTCGGATACTGGCGAGCCGACTACAATGATGCACGCCCACACTCGCGGCTCGGATGGAAGACCCCATCCGAGTTCGCTTCCACCTGCAACCCGCGCCGGGATCTGGCGCTGCGCTACGCCCAAGGCTCCGCGCCAGCTCCCGTCGCTCCCACCGCCCGATCGGGCAAATCCAACGACCGGAGCGAACTCAAAGCTGGATAAAACTTGATGTGGTGGAACGGCCCGCTCCAACAGCATCAAAGTGCTAGAACGTGGTCGTTGTTCGAACGCCACAAAGGAGGGACCGTTCCGTGAAACAGGTTA
>NZ_AUFA01000067.1:0-18594 GCF_000426265.1 Bradyrhizobium sp. Cp5.3
GCCATCGCTGGGCTATCGAGGACAGCTTCGAAACTGCGAAGAACGAACTCGGCCTTGATCACAACGAAACCCGCTCCTGGCATGGCTGGCATCGCCACGTCTCACTCGTCATGCTTGCCTTCGCCACGATGGCCGTCATCCGTCATCGGGCCAACACCGATCCATTGCTCAAAAAAACGCAACCGCGGTCTCGACCAAAGCACCGTTCTTGATCCGCTGGTCGATCCAGGAAATCCGCCGCATCGCCATGAAGCTTGCCCAGCGGCGCATCTCGCACGCCCACATCCTCGCATGGTCATCCTGGCGCAGGGCCCATCAGGCCAACGCGCGCAAGGCCCATCTCAGGCAACAATTACAACTGTAATGCTAGGCGGATCGATCAATTTCAACGGCGTCACGTTTACGGTCAGTGCTGCCGGCAAGCTCATTGTCGCCGGCCTTCCCACCGCGGATCCGCACACAGTTGGCGCTTTATGGGCCAACAGCGGCGTTCTCACGATCAGCGCCGGCTAACATTTCAAAAAAGGATGTATCAAGATGGCTCTTTCAGGCGTTCACATTGCGTGGAGCTATTGCACCACGGGTGCAGTTCCGGGCAGCAATCAGGTCAACAAAAACCCTGCGACTCTTCCATATAAGACGGTCTCGTCTGAGACGATGGCGTCGGCAGCGACCTCGACGTCGTCTGCGCCGGCACCTTCAAGCGATGGTCGTCCTCTTCTCTCCATCGCATCAAGCGCGGCGATTTTCTACGCGGTCGGCGCGAGCCCGAACGCAAGCGCGTCGCCGCGCCGCTACTTCGATCCAACCAACGGCCCGATCGATATTTACGTTGATTCCGGCGACAAGTTCGCGTGGATCGCGGCGTGATGTGAATGGGTGAGGCGAGCAATAAAGTTGCGCCTTGCCGGGGGCATATTGAAGCTTTCTTGCGTTCGCCACTAGCTACCGGCGGCCCTCAACAACAATCGCGCGCGCTGCCCCGGTTCAACTAGTTGCGACCCTCGCAGCACCGCATAATTCAACGGATATTTTGATTTGAAACACGTCATTCCGACGCATCTTTCCGCGCCATCTCGGCGCTGGATCAAACAGATTTTGGCCGATTTTGACCTAGAAGTCTTCCATTTTCGCCTTTTGGTGAAGGCCGCCGAGGCATGGGACCGGAGCGAGCAGGCGCGGGAGCAGATCGCCGCTGACGGCATCACCGTTCCCGACCGGTATGGCGTGCTGAAGGCTCATCCTGCCGTTGCCATCGAGCGCGACTCCCGGTTGGCGTTCGCGCGCTTGCTCCGAGAGCTGGCGCTCGATGCTGCAGCGCCTGATAGCCGGCCGCCCAGAACCGCTGATTACGGGAGTCGCAGATAATGCCGGTCCGTACGCGTAAGAATAGGAAGCGCGCCGTCGCGGACGCTGCGGCATGGGCTGACGTGTTCTCCAGCGAATTCGATTTCTTCGGCGATCTGGCAGACGCCGGAGTCGAGACCGACGCCTACGGACGGCCCGATCGCGAGGAGGCGCACCAGGCTTGGCAGCGGTTAGGGGCGGAGTTCCTGCGGCTCACGCCTCCGCGCCACCCAGCACTAGGCCCGCCTTGGGCTTTGCAAGAGTCCGGGGAGCCGCCATGCCCACGCGGTTGAAACGAACCAAGCGGCGGCGCAGCGTGCACATTAGCCCCGAGGCGGTCGAGATATTCAGGCGCGCACACAAAGCACCAACCAACGCAGACAGGTGCGCCCTGGCTGCAGCACTCGGCCGGTCAAACTTTGCCGCGTGTCCGCTCGACAGCAAGCCACGGTCGTTGATCGGCTGCGACACCGAGCCAATTGAGGATGTGCTCGAACTGCGGGCGGAATTGCTTAAGAGGAGTGGATATGACTCGCTCGACTAACTGCCAATCCATCCTGCATGTCGTCATGCCAGGCGTTGAAGTCGCGCGCGAGATGCCGCTGCCGCGCGAGACCGTGACGGCATTTCTGCGCCGCTCTGGGTGGGCTACGCGCGACCGAAAGTATGGCTGGCAGTTCAAGAAGGGCTTGCCGACCATACTTGAGATCAACGGCGAGGCGGTGCTGCGACGCGACTGGCGGCGTCGGCGGATCCGCGCCAGCGACGTCGTGCGGTTTGTGTCCTATCCGCTTGGCGGCAACAGCGGTGCCAAGCAGGTGATTGGCCTGGTGGCGCTGGTTGCAGTGGCGGCGTTCGCGGGACCGTTGGGTGGTGCCGCTGCAAGCGCTCTCTCCCTGCCCGGGTGGGCGGGGTCGATCATAGGCGCGGGTGTCGGCCTTGGTGGAAAATTTGAGAGGATTATTTGAATGTCTGCAATTATCACTCTGGCGCAATCCGACCGCGTCCACATTCTTACTGACGGGGCAGCCTATCGGCCAGACGGCACGATTACGCACTTCACGCAGAAGGTTCGCGCTGTTCCGCATCTTGAACTCGCCTTTGCGATGCGGGGGGCCGCGATCGGTTTCGGCCCTATTGCCGAAGAGATTCAGGCGGCAGCAACATCGTTCGATTGGTTGCGCACTGTGATTGTGCCACTGATAAAGGCATGTAGCGAGGCCTACGCGAATCTGCTGCAGCAATGCGAGGCCGGCCCGGATTTTGAGGTCGTTGTTGCCGGAATCTCGGAGACCACAGGTCCATCCGCCTACCTTGTGGCCTCTCATGGCCGGTACGGTGAACCTTGGATTGTGCACGACCTGCCAGGATTGGTTGCATTGCCGTGCGACGAAGAAATTCTGCATGGCATTCGAACTATCGTACCGCCTGGCGCTTCGCCCGATGATGTTGATCCGGCTCGCGAGGGGGTGGCGATCATGGAGATACAGCGCAAAAAGCCAAATCTGGATAATGGCGACCATTGCGTCGTTGGCGGGTTCGCGCAACTGACGACAATCGCGGCTAGCGGCATCAGCACGCGCATCATTCATCGGTGGGATGAAGATGTCGTTGGGCAGAAGGTGGCTGCGTGAGGCACGCGCCTGCTCAGACTGATCAACTTTCGCAGGCCAATCTCAAAAGATGACGGTGATGGTCATCCAAATCGTACTTGTTCACCACCTGGGCCGTTCTCATTGGTCTGGATCGTGCCTCAGTGCATCCACAAAGCGGCTGTGTAGAGTCATCTCATTCTTCGATCCGTCAAGCAGAACACGAAGGCGGTGGCGCGTTCCGCCCGATCCGAGAACAACGCCATATCGGCCGGCCATTCTGGGACCTGCCGCGGCGGCCACGATGATTCGTTGACCTTTCACCAACTCGTTTTTGACGAGCGTGAAATCCAGTAGGTTCGGCAGGCTGCGTCTGTTTGACGGAGGCATGGGGGAAATTTCTTAACTAGGGGAGTCTTGCTTTTGTCGAATTTTTGGAACTACCTTATTTTTTTTATAATGGAGAAGTAAAGTGGCATTGGGTACTGTGAAGTGGTTCTGACCTTGCCCCCATATGTGGAACGGCCCGCGTGGCAAGAGCTTTTTCAGTCGATTTCACACATTGGAACGGTGCGGTCATATGTCCGGCCTTTGCGCGCGGCACATGGCCGCTGGCCTCGATGAGATCCGCGGAACGAGGAGCTAAATCAAGTTTACGCGTTTGAGCGCATTGGGGGCAGTAGCTTCACTCGTTTCGGGATTTCGTCCCATGGGTTCATCGCTGTTGTTGCACCTTGCCCTCTGCCGGCCTGCGCCAGTCAGATCGTTTTGGCGGTCACTGCGTCACCGCTGTAATCGCCAGTGGTTCGGGACGCCGATAAATTCCGCCCTTGTTCAGGAGCGCCCAGATGATCCGCGCCGTCTTATTGGCCTGCGCGACGGCGACAACCTTGAAGGGCCGTCTGGCGAGAAGCGCCTTCAGCCACGGCCGCGCCCGAGCGTCATTTCGGACAACCCGCAAGACGGCCGTTGCCCCGACAACGAGTAGAGAGCGGAGTTCCGGATTTCCCATCTTCGATATGCGTCCCAGCCGCTCTTTGCCTCCGCTTGAATGAGACCGCGGCGTCAATCCCAGCCAGGCGGCAAAGTGGCGAGCCGACTTGAACCCGCCAGGATCCGGCACAAGCGCCTTGATGGTCGCCGCCGTAATGGCGCCGACGCCAGGGATGGTAGTCAACCGGCGCATGTCCTCGTCGTGCTTGGCCTCCATGACGATTGCGCGCTCGAGCCTCTCAATCTGGTCGGCTGAAGCTTCAATCTCGTCGGCAATAGCCATGAGCGCGAAGCGCGCCGCTGCGGGCAGGCGAGCATCTGTCTCGTCCCGCACGATTGCGACCAGCACCTCAACCTTTGCCAGGCCGGCGGTGGCGATGATCCCCAATTCGGCTAGGTGCGCGCGCAACGCGTTGACCGCCTGCGTTCGCTGCCGCACTAGAAGAGCGCGGGTCTTCAGCACCATCGCGGCAGCCTGTTGCTCGGCCGTCTTAATCGGCACGAAGCGCATGGTCTTTCGGGTCACCGCTTCGCTGATGGCCTCAGCGTCCGCCGCATCCGTCTTGCCACGCTTGACGAAGGGTTTGACATAAGCTGGCGGAATGAGCCGGACCTCCCCTCGTGACCGAGAGCTGCGATCTCGCGTGCCCAATAGTGGGCGCTACCGCATGCTTCCATCCCCACCAGGCATGGTGGCAGCTTCTCGAAAAAACGCAGAACTTCCCTGCGCCGTAGCTTCCGGTTGAACACGGGTGAGCCCTCGGCATCCGCCCCGTGAACCTGGAAAACGTGCTTGGCCAGATCCAGCCCGATGGTGATAACCTGTTTCACGGAACGGTCCCTCCTTTGTGGCGTTCGAACAACGACCACGTTCTAGCACTTTGATGCTGTTGGAGTTCAACCCGACAAAGGGCTACGGGTTCATTCAACCTGACAACGGCGGCAAGGATGTGTTTGTCCATATCTCGGCAGTTGAAAAAGCTGGTTTCACCTCGCTCGCAGAGGGAGCCAAGGTTAGCTTCGACGTCGTGAACAATCGCGGAAAAGACTCGGCGGAAACTTTGCGGATCGGGTGATACAGCGCCGCCTTAGCCAAAGCCTGCGCGAAAGCGCGGCGCACCTGAGATAATACGGGGGTGCAAAACCCCCGTCGATCTAGCCGTGAAACCCCACTAAAACCCGAATGGCGAAAAAGGCGCCCGCCGCCACAATGACGGTAGCGCTAATCGCGAACAGTACCCTCAGGCTATTGTTCATGGAGTCTCTGGGGCCCAGCAAAGATCGCTTGCGGTTACCTCGCACTGTCCAACTAATTCCAAAAATAGATTTATGACATGCTTTAAAGTTTCTACGTCATCGACATCAAGAGTCGGAGAGACAATCAGTACGCGAGAATCGATTTGTCTTGTGGCGATCTCTATCGAGGGTGGCGGCGTAAGGATACGTGGATAGCATAGCTGATGGATATCCCTGAACTCCTCTCGCTCTTCGAGTTGGCCCCTTCCTGACCACTGTTTCCACTTCCAACTAACCGTCCTGATATAGCGCGACTCTTTCGGTTTTGTTCGGTCCGCGTGCCACTTCCCCTCAGTGTTGAATTGAGAGACTGGTCCTCGTATCGGAGGAAGCAGCGTGGTCCCATCAGGAGATTCTTCTGAAAAGCCAGCGCGAACTAGGGCGCTGACATCGTTTGAGACATCAGCAATCACTTTGACAAACGCTCCGGTAGCAATGTGCTTTGTGTAGCGATCAAGATTATGAATTCGAGTGTTCTTAATGAGCATTGGGGTGCCCTGATTTGCCAGGGGTACGACCTAGGGGCGTTTATGGTGCCAACGACAACCGGACCATAGGATTAGCTGTGCGCACTTACGTTCACGGACATTCCAGCCCGAGTTGTTGATCTGTCTCAAGCAGACATCGATCTGCTGCGAAAAGGCAAGCGCAGCAAGCCTGCAGAATACGAGTCTACCAAGTCAACGTGCGATTGACCGTGCGACGAGGGGCGAAAGATGTTACTGAAAATCACGGACACTCAGCGAGCAGAAGAAGATTGTTGGGTTGAATGTCGTCCGCCGACGTTTTGATGTACTTGTGTCCCTCGTGCGTGGCCCGGACCACATCAACCCTGCGGCCGTTTTCTTCGACATAGAACTCCCATTCGTCGCTCTCGATATCTTTGATAGCCTGATCGATGGATCGCTTCCACGGCGTCCCGTCGGGGTTTGCTCCCCCAACATGTGTGATTCTTTCGTGAGGGCTCTTTCTGTCCGTCTTGTTGACGTAGCGAATGCGTGCGCGTTTAGACATGCTAGTCTCTCCTATATCTGCAAGGCTAAGTGACAGCTTAGACTTCGGCCTGGACAAGGCAGCCCACCAATCCTGGTGGGTGCTTGGGAGCCCTTTCGCCGATACAGCTTCGAGGGCACGCCCATGGACCACCTCAGAGCGCGCCGTGCCGGTCCGCTTTGCCATTCAAGGTGGCAAGGTTGGCCACCAAAGTTAGCGGCGCGTGGCAGGGACAGCGCTGGCGTGCTCGCGACGCCCCAAGCGCCGAGTCACATTGCTGCTAACTTCACTGGCAGCGCGAGCGCGGTAGGGACAGCGTCGGCTACGACGACCCCCGGTCGACGCCGAGTCGCGCGCGCTGCTTCAATTGCGAGGATAGCTCATTGTGGGCGAGCTATTTGGCTCTGCTGAACAAGCGATCTAATACGGCGCCTGGGTCGCTAAGGATATCGCCAGCGATCCCGATTACGACCGTCGTGCGGGCACGGTCGTAATCGTGGTTGACGCCTCCGGTGCAGAGATCGCGGCGCTGGCGGAGGAGGGGCGGGCGGAAGTGGTGGAGGTGAGGGGATAGCGGGATGTCGTCTGCATCAATGAAAGCTAGCCAAGAACCGGATGGCAAAGAACGCCCCTGCGACCCCGGCCACAGTGGCAACTAGCGCAAAGGCGATCTTGAGGCTTTCGTTCAAAAAATTCTCGCTCCCCCGAGAGGCTCAATACCCTAGGGTGCTACCAATTTGTATCGTGGAGAAGTACCGCAAGCACCTACCAATCCTGGTAGATGTCGATCTCATGTGGCCTGGGGCAAATGCGCCATGGCGACTGAATTAGATTCGATTTTCGATGTGATTGAGCATCACCGCGAGCTTTCCGCGCAATACGATGCCGTGGTATCCGCGAAACTAGACGACGGACCCGAACTTGGTGCCGCCGACGCAATCAGCGACGAACGGTCGTTGGCTCTCCAGCAGTACGCAGCCGTGCTCATCCGCTCCAAACCGGGCACGCTTGCGGGCGTCATCGCTCTGAGCCGCTACGTCGCCAGCCTACCGGCTTGGCTGCTGTCTGATGAATATGATTGGCATCAACCGTTTCTAAGGACGTTAGCGGACGCGCTGGGCAAAGGCGCCACGCCATAAAGTTGTCGAACTTTTCGATCACACGGGATGCGGGCTCCCTCGCACGATGGTGACGCGCACACACTGTCTGAACGAGCCTGACAGGTTGGCTCGCCTAGGCGGGTACTAAATGGGTGTGTAGCACTCAGCCTGTCTTCCCTTCATGCTCCAGGTACACGCTTCTTCGTCATGCCAACAGAGAGCGCACGTCTCATAGAGTCCAACCTTCCCATTCGCGTGTTCACAGCGGTGGCGGCAACTTGCTCTTTTCGAGCAGTTGGCGAACCGACTTAAACTCATTAAGTAAAGCCGCAATCCCAAAAGTCATCACAGCGAAACTCATTCCCAACGTACCAAGTATTTCGTGGATTGTGCTCTTGGCTCCTGCAGGGACAAAGAAGCCGCCAACTTTTTCCAAAATTCCAAGCAACCAAGATAACTCCCGCTAAAATCGGGAAGATTGTGTTGCAGCCGCCGCGCGAGAGCAAGCTATTTGGCTGCCCTTGCCGCTGCGCTCCTTCCGTATCTTTACGGGCCAAGCCCGCACCGCTCCCAACTCGGGACGCGCGGGCGTTGGAAGGTGTGAAGGCGCTGTTGATTGCGAATTAGTTTAAAAATGGAGATGGAAGAGCGAGTGTCGCGCGCGTATATGCGAGGTGTGAAGCGCGTACGATTCAACACGTATTCGGGCTGAGTACAAATGAAGCGCGATATGGATATCATCAGAGCCTTGATGCTCAAGCTGGAGGCTCTGCCAGTCAACGGTCACGCCATACCCGCGGTCGGGCCTGATGATCGATTGCGCTTTGCGCGTGAAGCCCGCCAAGCTGCGGGCGCATCGTCGGCAGCGCCGGCTGTCGCCTGAGGCAGACCAGACGCCCGGTCCAGAAATCAGTCAATCGCCTTGCGGGCTCAGCGCTGCGTGCCGGGGATCGCCCCGGGCACTATGCCTTTTCTCACCCACGTATCGAACGCGTCCTGGGAGCAGCCGCAATAGGCGGCTGCGTCGACCTTGGTGAGGCCCCGAGGTGCGATCTAGTCGGCGCGTTTTTATCCGCTCCGAACGCCTCAGCTCGGCGGGCGAAGGTTGGTTGCGTTGGTGATCCCCGTCCATTCTGACCCCCAGAGCGAAGTTAGCGGCAACGTGACTCGGCGCTCCCATGTCAGATACAGCGCTGTCCCTACCACGCGCGCCGCTAACTTCAACGGTCCCAGCCTCAAGCGGCAGAAGCGGACCGTCAGGATGTTATCCGTCCAGAAAAACTTCACCGGCACAACTACTAGGACTGGCCGTCGCAAGTGGCTTGACGATTAGTTGGGACCGGAAGCGGCGCGGGCGCGACTCGGCGCCGGATTCCAGCTTGGGGAGCCATAGATCGGGCGCTGTCCCTACCGCGTCCGCGCTGTCAATTGAGGTTAGCAGCGACGCGACTCGGCGCTAAGCCGTGCTTGTCGTGGAATGTGCGTCGCTCAAACTCCCGCTCAGCTTCGGTCACGGCCGCGTCGAGTCGGTCCCATGCCGGGATGAAAGGGCGCTCGGAGCGCGTGTTTACGAGGAACACGGGAATGCCTGCCTTCGCAAGCTTCACCGCATTCTCTTTGTTCTGATAGCGCGCCTTATCACGATCCCAAACTGCTCACCGCCGAGCGCCTCCAGTATGAGGGCTATCTCCGCCGCGAAGAAACCAACGCAACGATCTTGGGCCTGTCGAAAGGCGGAACGCCGATCAAGCAGATCGTGCGCCAGACCGGCCATAGCAGGAAGCTGGTACGACAGGTGATCCGTGGCGAACGCCACGATATCTTCCGGACCCGGCAGAACTCACTGGATCAGCATCTGCCATGGCTCGGCGACCAATGGGCGGCCGGTTGCCGAAACGGCGTTGAACTTTGGCGCCGTTTGAGGGTACGCGGCTTCCGAGGCTCCCTTCGCGTTGTCGGCGAATGAACGACCCGCAGACGGCGGTCCGAAAAGGCCGATATCGAAAACCTCCACCGGATCCCAGCCCTGGTCGAACGGACAGACTGAAGGTCAGATTACTCGCCTCAAGCTCGTCAGACGTTAAATGTACGGCCGCGGAAAAATCGATCTGCTTCGAGCCAGACTGATAGGTGCCCAATGAGTGAGCTGCACCAAAATTGCGTCAGAGCTAATATTGCATACGATGACGTAATTGCGGTCAGCGCTCGTGGCACGAAAGGTCCATTAGAATCGAGCTCTCGCAATCAACCGATTCGGAGAAGCTGTCATGAAGCAATATGTCGGACTCGATGTCTCGCAAAAACAACTTCAGTATGCGTGGTCAATGAAGCGGGCGAGGTCTTGTTCGAGGGGAAGGCCAAGTCTGACCCCGGGGCGCTCACGGCACTGCTTCGCAAGCGGGCGCCACAGGCGGAGCGCATCGGCTTTGAGACCGGCGCGATGGCGAGTTGGCTGTGGCACGAACTTCACAGGGTCGATCTTCCGGTGGTTTGTATCGACGCTCGGCATGCCCACGCGGCCTTGTCGGTACGCATGAACAAGAGCGATCAGAATGATGCTCGAGGTCTGGCCGAACTAGTGCGAGTTGGCTGGTATCGAGAAGTCAAGGTCAAGAGCGAGGAAAGTCAGAAGATTCGCGCGATACTCGTCGCGAGATCCCGGCTCGTGGCCATCCGTCGAGATATTGAAAACCAGGTCCGCAGCCTGATCAAGGAATACGGGCTGCTGTTTCCACGCGCGATAGGTCTGCAGTTCCGCAATCTGGTCCGTGACCTGTTGGCTGACGGTCATCAGCTCCTCGGTGTGATCGCGCCGCTTCTTTCGATCCATGAGCAGATCTGCAAGCAGCAAAGCAAGTTCGACGATGAAGTCCGGCAGCTTGCGAGGTTGGATGAGACGACGCGTCGTTTAATGACGGTTCCTGGTGTTGGTGTGGTGACTGCCTTGACGTTCCGACATACGATCGATGACCCATCGCGATTCCGATCAGCGTCGAGCGTCGGCGCCTATCTGGGTCTTACACCGCGGCGCAGTCAGTCTGGCGAAACGGATATCAATGGCAAGATATCCCGGTGGGGCGACCGTCTTCTCCGAACTTACCTGTTCGAAGCGGCGACAGTTCTGCTTTATCGGACGAAGAAATGGTCTTCTCTCAAGGCTTGGGGAGTGAAGCTTGCCAAGCGGATTGGCATGAGAAAGGCAAAGGTTGCCATCGCGCGGAAGATCGCCCTAGTCCTTCACTGTATCTGGGTAGACGGCACATCGTTCGACTGGGGCCAGGCGAAGGAAGCCTGATCCGATTTTGTGAAGTTCCTGGTCCGGTCCGCCGGACTGGCGATGTCCCGCTGGGACGGTGTTGTGGCGACCTCGTTCATTCGGCTGGTGGCGGCTTGACCGTACTCCGCTGCAGACGTTGAGGCACCCGACCCGGACATCATCATGAGGCGCTGCGCGACCTCGGAAAGGACCATGACCCCAGCGACGACGTCAACCGGTCCGAGCGATCTCATGCCTGGCCGGCAAACCATGTATCACCCGCGCCCGTGCCGTCTCCGCAACCCCGACCAGCTGCGACGGCACGAGCGCTACCACCTTGCCGTCGGAGAGTTCAAAAATGTGAGCTTGACAACAATCCGCAATTAAAGGGCCGAATGACAGCAGGTGCCGGTAGCCCTTTTCATCCATCCAGTTGGCCCGCGCCGGTGGCATGCGCATCCAGAACAAGATGGGCGATATCCTAAGACGTCGGCACCGCGATCGTGCGCAAGACTCTATTTTGGCTGAGCGACGTTCGTTGTCCGGTTTCTGACGGCGGGACGACACTTGTCTCCAAACACCGACTGCCGTCTGCCGCGCGCGCGGATTTTTCAAGTGTAATCAGTCGCCTAACGAGGCGTGCACTGTTGGCACGTCAATTGCCCACTCATGTAAGGAAGACGCAATGGAGAAAAACACTGCGACCCCTGATTTTATCGCTGTCCCTGGAAAGCATGCTGTCCGCTGAAAGCGCGAATGCGAGCACTTGGCCGCGGGGGTCTACTTCAGCGCCGATAGGAGAACTGAGAATGCCGGAGCGCATCCAAGCCAGCTCACCAGCACATTCGCCCGCCACGTTGATCGTACCCGAGGCTGGATCACGCCCGACAGAGCCCGACGGCAATTTGAGAGCGCGCGCTATCCAAGGAGGCGAACGGTGCACAGCCTCGTCATTTGTTAAAGCGCGCGCGCAGCTTGCGGCATCACTGTCGGGTGCGAACGTTGAGGCGCTTAGGAACGAGATCGGGCTGGCCGAGCAACGAGCGGCCCAGTGGTCAACAGCGACCGGGCCTTCAGCTGGTAGTGTCAATTGTGACGACATTTTCGACGACGTGTTGGCATCGTTGTATGTAAAGCAGCAGCGTTTTCAAACCGAGGATAGTCATTGCAAACCAGTCGAGGAAGACAAGACAAGCGCGATAGCGCACGTTCGTAACACAGCGCGCGAGCGTTCTTCCGTCGGTCATTATTTGGAACGATATCCTCTGGATCTGGCGCGTAAGGCCGCGTGGCACATTCGCGGTCTGACGGATTCGCCTTTTGTGTCCATGGTCGAGGACGCCTCGCAACTGGCTGTTTCGCGGGACCCCTGGGCGAAGAGGATCGCCAACAACGCGAGGACGCTGCACACTTACACGGTACCGCGGGCGACTATCTGGACGCCCGAAGGGATCATCGGCAGCATTGCGCTCGGGATGAATGTCGACGATGAGGACAACATAGATATGGATACAAACCACATAGTGGCGCTGAGCCGAACGCCAACCCAAGAAACCGAGGTACTATTTCGGGGCGGTAATCTGGGTGAGTATCGGACCGCCTGCGAACCGAATCCGTACGCCGCCGGTCCAAGCAGCAAATCAAGAGCTCAACGATTGGCGACGGGCGATTCAAACTAGGCGCGTGTCGCGCATGATGAGGCGGCTCGCCGGTGACGAGAACCCAGCGGACGTCGTAGTAGGCCTTGCGCTCCTTCCGGATTTGCGCCGACATGCTGTAGAAACGTTGCGTGCTGTGCTCGGAGCGTGCGAGCGCCGGGTCGGCGATGGCATGCGCGATTCGTCAGTTGCCGTCCTCGAAGTGCGGGATCGTGAGCAGGGATTTCAGAGGATCGTGAGCAACTTTTCAGCGGCTCAGCCCGCTTCCGCCGACAACTCACCCGGCTGAGGAACTGCCTCGTCAGTGAACGAGGGTAACCGGTATTAGCTCCCACGTCCGCGATGATCAGCGGTCGTGTGTGTAGCGGATCGGCATCCAGTACTGGCGCAGCGCCTCGACGGCCGCTGGGATATCGAGGTAGGCATTACGGAGAAACTTTTCGGCTTCGCGACCGCTTCGTGGCGGTCCGAGCAGCGGACGGCCCTGATCGTCGCGACAGTGCAGCAGGATGGGCAGCAGCAGGCCGTGATTGACGTTGTTGGCGTCGAGCAACGGCGCCCACGCCGACATCCTAAGCCGCATCGCGGCATAGAAACCCTGGCACCAGGAACGCGGATCGACGTCGCCATTGGGGTTGCGGTGTATCGGCTCGAACCGATCGGGGGCGGTCGAGAGGGTTTTGCTGATGTCGTTGTGGCGCAGCGCGACGGCGGAAATCGCGGCGAACTCCGGCGTGCCGCCATGGTTGAAAGCGTCGGCATCGATCGCGAGCAGCGGGCAGATCCAATCGAGCGCATCGCGTCCGGGCGAACCAAGAGCCATCAGCTGCACGAGCTACGCGCCTGGAACTGGAAGGCGGCGCGCCGGCGCACACCGCAGGCAGCGGCATGAGCCCACGTCGCCATAAAGCAGCATCGTCGATGGCATCAGCCGCGATGACGCTTGCGGAGCTCGAGCGATGGCTCTAGGTTAGCGTCGCTCGCCATCCTGCCGCCACCAGCATTCCCAGCGGATGCGCGCGCCACGCCTCTGGAAGACATTGTCACCGTCGCCAGCGGCAGGGGGCGGCCGATCGGGCCCCGTTATGTTCACGTTGAAGGCAACGAGGCTTGCAGGTCGCGCTGGAGCCGTGACAGGTTCGTTTTCCGGGTGTGACCCAGGGAACTATGCACCTAAGTGGATCATGCCCTCACTCCCTGTATGGTTACGTTCTGTCCGGTCGGTAGAAGCCTTGCTCATGACAGCTTTGCCGAAAGCTTCACCGGACGGATACCGCTCTTGACCGCTGAATCGAGAAGCGCCGCCAACGCGTTGAGCGCTTCCAGGCTGACCAAGGGTTCTGCCGTTAGGCTGCCACCGCGAGCACGTGCCGCGCGGTCGAACATCCAGGATAGGATGGATCTTCAGAAAACGCTGCGTCTCCGATCCATCCAGCGTGCAGCGGAAAACCCATCCGCCTTGTCGATCACAGCATGGACGCCACCCTCGCGGCCTGCCCAAGCGTCAAGCCGGTACAGAACCTCACGGCAAACGGTCCCGTGGGCGTTCTCAAGCCTTGTTGGACAATCTCCGGCGACTCCGCTCGCAACTCGGATGGAAAACACCATCGAGTCGCGTTCACCTGCAACCCGCGACGGGATCTGGCCCTGCGCTATGCCGATGGCTCCGCACCAGCTCCCTGTTGACCCATCACCGATCGATGGCAGCGGACGGACAAACCTCACTATATCTTTCAAAAGCCGAGGGCGGTGATAGCGATACTGAAGCCGATATCGAAACAAATTCGAGTGAAGCAAGTATCGAGATAGAGTCGTCTGGCAGCGCCCCTTCTTGGTACCTCGAGTGCGCCCTTACGTTAGGCTGAGGAGTGGCTGTGAAGTTGGTCGCAACGACGAGTCCGGACCGGAAAGTCATTGGTTTCTGGTCGGTACACCCGGGCGAGATCATCGGAATCAGCATTTCTGCCTCTCTTCTCCGTGATCAGACGCTAACCGGCGGCAATCGCCGCGGCTTCCGCGGCGGCGCGCTGCATGCTGGTCGACATCTCGTTGGTGACCGTGCTCTGCTCCTCAATGGCGGCGGCGGTCGAGGTCACGTATTCGCTGACATTGTGGATCGCCTGCTTGATCGAGCTGAGCGCGCTGACGACGTCGCCGGAGATGCCGTTTAGGCTGCCGATCTCCTGGCCGATCTTGTCGGTGGCCTGCTTGGCCTGGTTGGCGAGGCCCTTCACCTCGGAGGCGACCACCGCAAAGCCACGGCCGGCTTCACCCGCGCGCGCCGATTCGATCGTGGCGTTCAGCGCGAGCAGGTTGATCTGGCCGGTGATGCTGTTGATCATCTCGACGATGCCGCTCATCGCCTGCGCGGCTTCGGTCAGGCGCTGGGCCTGCGCGTCGGCGGAGGCGACCTGCTCGACCGCACCCATCGCGGTCTCGCGCGATTTGGTCATCGCTTCGGAAATCTCCCGCACCGAGGCGTAGAGTTCCTCGGAGCCGGCAGCGACCGATTCCATCATGCCGCGGACGCGCTCATTGCCCATGCGGACCAGCACCTGTTTGGTGGTGTCGGTGGCATATTTCACGACCTTGAACCGCTTGCCGTTGAGATCGAGGATCGGGTTGTAGGAGGCCTGGATGTAGATCTCCTTGCCGCCCTTGCCGATGCGCTTGTACTCGGCTGCCTGATACTGGCCGCGGTTGAGCGCAGCCCAGAACTCGCGATAGGCCGCGCCGTCGCGTTCCGACGGCTCGACGAACATGCTGTGATGCTTGCCCTTGATCTCGGAGAGGCCGTAGCCGAGGGTCGCGAGGAAATTGTGGTTGGCGGTGATGATGGTGCCGTCCATATTGAACTCGATCACCGCCGGCGCTTTGTCGATCGCCGCGAGCTGGCCGGCGAGATCGACATTCTTCAGCTTCTCCGCGGTGACGTCGGTCGCAAACTTGACGACGCCGAACGGCTTCCCGTCCTCGTCGAGCAGCGGATTGTAGGAGGCGAGGATCCAGACCTCGCGGCCGCCCTTCCCAATGCGCTTGAACTCGCCGGCCTGGTATTCGCCGCGGTTGAGCTTTGCCCAGAACTCGCGATAGGACGCGCCATCGCGCTCGGCCGGCGGCACGAACAGGCTGTGGTGCTTGCCCTCGATCTCGCTCAGCGAATAGCCGAGCGTGTTGCAGAAATTCTCGTTGGCCGTGACGACGGTACCGTCGAGCTTGAATTCGATCACGGCCTGCGCGCGACCGATGGCAGCGATCTTGGAGGCATCAGCCATATTGCGGACCTTCTTCGCGGTGATGTCGGTCGCGATCTTGACGACCTTGGCCGGCCTGCCGTCGCCGCCGAGCACCGGATTGTAGGACGCCTCGATCCAGACCTCGCGCCTATCCTTGGCGATCCGCTTGAACTGCGCTGTTTGGGACTCGCCGCGATTGAGCGCGGCCCAGAACGCCCTGTAGGCCGCACCGTCGCGCTGTTCAGCCGGCACGAACATGGAATGGTGCTTGCCCTGGATCTCGTCCAGCCGGTAACCGAGTGCATCGAGGAAGTTCTTGTTGGCCGTGATGATCGTGCCGTCCGGCTTGAACTCGATCACGACCTGCGAACGGCCGATCGCGTCGACTTGGGCCTGAGCATCGCAATTAGTTTTTCGACCGAACATCGGCATTCCTCCATACAAAAAGTCGGCTTGTAGGAAACGCATCGTCAAACACTCGTGCCTCCTACGGCTGCGACAATCCAAACATTCTCGAGAGACCCTGATTGACGTGTCCCCTGCGCGGCTTCAGGAGATTGGCCCCTTTTTCTGCTCGACAAGACGCGAGAGCGCCCACCCTTTTTAGGCGTCAGCCTCAAAAAGATGGTTAACGAAGAACTGAGAACAGATAAAAAATCAACGCCTTGCGCAACCAATAATAGTAAACCATCAAAAGTCATGCTTTTAGGCGTGCTATCAGCTGTAGCCACCGCAGCGCCCTGCAATGGCCCGTCGTACCAAGAAGGTCAACGCCATCACCACGCCGATCGCGCAGCTTCCCTCCGCCCTTCTTGTTGCGCGCAATAATCCATAGGCAGGCGGGAATTTGCAGCTCGCTTCACGTGCACAACTCAGAATTGTTCCTCTCGGGAGCCCAATCCTCTTGGTCATTTGCGCTACTGTCCCGCAGATTGATCAGAGCGACATATGCGCCATTGACGATTATGGGGCCAAGATAGATTCCGCGGGTGGCAACCTGGCCTTCCACGTCACCAAGGAGCTCGAGCGGCGTGGCCGCCGCGTCATCGCGATCGTGATGTTCGACTCCGGTCGGGTGCTCGAGACGTTCCGTTTCCCCGACGAACAGGTCGCCCGTCTGGCGGACGAGTTCCTCGAAGCCGACGGCGTGAAGGAGTACGTACACAGCGCGGTGCTTCGTGACAAGGCAACGCGCACCATTCACAAGTATCTCGAGACCTTGTCACAGACAAAGGACGATGGCGTAATAGACGCCGAGATCCATCTAGCTAGTCTCTTAGTGCGTTTTATGGAAGAGTCTGTCATAGCATGCGATCCTCTTGACGATGCGCCGTCCGAGTACCGCGAGGTGGTGCGCTCAACACTTGCCGCTGCCTTTGGCTCATCGGACGCGGACTTGATCGCGCCTGTTCGCGGCGGCGCGTCTGGAGCCTTCCCTAGAGTAGAAGGACCGGCAAGCCACCTGCGTAATCCGCATCAGTACGAATCCATGCAGATCGCAGCCGGGATCGCGCCCAGGGTCGACTACATCGACGCAACAGCACGTGTTGATCACGGACTTCATTGAGGAGAAAGCTCTCCGCACCTTTCCAGGCGGCGCACTCGCACTTCCGCCAGAGCGGTTGGCGCACTCTTACAAAAAGTGCGGAGTATCCGGCCATTTCCGGCCTTTGTCGAATATCCGGAAATGTTGGGCCATCTATGGTTGTGGGTCTGTCAAACAGGGCCTTTGCACCGGGCGTCCTCGATCCTTGCACGGAGCAGTTGGAACCAGTAGGGGGCCGTTATGCCTGGGACCTGCGGCGTCAGTCTCAAGCCACAACGACCCGGTTCCAGGGAATATTCTGTTCGACGGCAACCGCTTGTGGCTGATCGACTGGGAATCGGCTTATCGCATCGATGCCTTTGTGTATGTGGCGATCACCCTCGACAGCTTCGCGCGTCTATCTCAATGAGTCTAGGAGATGGGAAGTTGTCGTGGGCGGCGTCTTGAAATTGGGGCTGCCCCATCACATCCACTTGATCCTCTGGCTCCTCGCGCTATATGCCAGGTTTCTTCCTCTTTGATAAACCGGGTGAACGCATGACGACCACAGATACGGCCGCACACACGCAGCCCTTCCAGGCCGAGGTTTCGGAGCTCCTGCACCTGATGGTGCACTCGGTCTATTCGGAGACCGACATCTTCCTGCGCGAGCTCGTCTCCAACGCGTCGGACGCCTGCGACAAGCTCCGCTACGAGGCGATCGCCAATCCGGCGCTGCTTGGTGAGGGCGACGCGCTCAAGATCCGCATCGCCCCGAACAAGGCCGCCGGGACGCTTACGATCGCCGACAACGGCATCGGCATGGAGCGGCAGGAGCTGATCGACCATCTCGGCACCATCGCCCGCTCCGGCACCAAGGCCTTCGTGGCGAAGCTGAAGGAGGCCAAGGACGGCCTCGGCCTGATCGGCCAATTCGGCGTCGGCTTCTATTCCGCCTTCATGGTCGCCGACAAGATCATCGTCATCAGCCGCCGCGCCGGCGAGAGCGACGTCTGGACCTGGACCTCCTCCGGCGGCTCCGGCTTCGAGATAGCCCGCGCTGGCGAGGAGGACGCCGGCCGCGTGACGCGCGGCACCGAGATCGTGCTGCACCTGAAGGACGATGCGAAGAAATACCTCGAGACCTACGAGATCGAGCGCATCGTCGGCGCCTATTCCGACAACATCCTGTTTCCCATCGAACTCGTGCCGGAAGAGGGCGAGCCGCGCCAGATCAACTCGGCGAGCGCGCTGTGGCAGCGGTCGAAATCCGAGCTGACCGCGGAGGACTACAAGAAGGCCTATCAACAAATCGCCTCGGCCTTCGACGATCCCGCGATGACACTGCATTATCGCGCGGAAGGCCGTTACTCCTACGCGGTTCTGCTGTTCGCGCCGTCGGCCAAGCCGTTCGACCTGTTCGAGCCCTCACGCAAGGGCCGCGTCAAGCTCTATGTCCGGCGCGTCTTCATCACCGACGATGCCGATCTGTTGCCGGGATATCTGCGCTTCATCCGCGGCGTCGTCGATAGCGAGGACCTTCCGCTCAACATCTCGCGGGAGATGCTCCAGAACAATCCGCAGCTCGCACAGATCCG
>NZ_AUFA01000068.1:0-16482 GCF_000426265.1 Bradyrhizobium sp. Cp5.3
TTTGCCTCGCTTTACGAAGGGTTTGACATAAGCCGGCGGAATGAGCCGCACCTCATGACCGAGAGCTGCGATCTCGCGCGCCCAATAGTGGGCGCTACCGCAGGCTTCCATCCCCACCAGGCATGGTGGCAGTTTCTCGAAGAAGCGCAGAACCTCGCTGCGCCGCAACTTCCTGTTGAACACGGGCGAGCCCTCCGCATCCGCGCCGTGAACCTGGAAAACGTGCTTGGCCAAATCCAACCCGATGGTGCTAACCTGTTTCACGGAACGGTCCCTCCTTTGTGGCGTTCGAACAACGACCACGTTCTAGCACTTTGATGCTGTTGGAGCGGGCCGTTCCACCACATCAAGTTTTATCCAATTCTGAGTTCGCCCTGGCAGTTGGATTTGCCCGGTTGGGCGGTGGGAGCGACGGGAGCTGGCGCGGAGCCCTCGGCATAGCGCAGCGCCAGATCCCGGCGCGGGTTACAGGTGAAGGCGAACTCGGACGGCGTCTTCCATCCGAGTTGCGAGTGGGGCCGAGCGTCGTTGTAATCGGCCCGCCAGCACCGAAGCGCAACGCGGGCCTGAGCCAGCGAGGTGAACAGCGTCTCGTTCAACAATTCATCCCGCACCGTTGAAGCTCTCGATGAAGGCGTTCTGCATAGGCTTGCCCGGCGCAATGTAGTGCCATGCGACGCGGCTCTGATCGGCCCAGGTCAGGATGGCGTTGCTGGTGAGTTCGGTGCCGTTGTCGCTGACCATCATCTTCGGCTTGCCGCGCTCGATCATCAGCCGGTCCAGTTCTCGCACCACCCGGGCACCCGAGAGCGAGGTATCGGCCACCAGCGCCAGACACTCGCGCGTGCAGTCGTCGACCACGGTCAGGATACGGAAGCGGCGGCCGTCCGTGAGCTGATCCGACACGAAGTCGAGCGACCAGCGATCGTTGGGGGCCATCGGCACCATCATCGGTGCCCTGGTCCCAATGGCCCGCTTGCGGCCGCCACGGCGCCGCACTGCGAGCTTCTCTTCGCGGTAGAGCCGGAACAGCTTCTTGTGGTTGACCAGATAGCCCTCCCGCTTGAGCAGCACATGCAAGCGCCGGTAGCCGAAGCGGCGGCGTTCCTGGGCGATCGCCCGCATGCGCTGGCGAAGGCTTGCATCGTCAGCCCGGCTCGTCCGGTATCTCACGGTCATGCGGCAGCAGCCGATGGCTTTACACGCCCGCCGTTCGCTCATCCCGTAGACGTCCACGAGATGGGCGACAGCCTTTCGCTTTCCCGCGGGCGTCACCACTTCTTTCCCAAGAGGTCCTTCAGCGCCGCATTGTCGAGCATCGCATCCGCCAGCAACCGCTTCAGCCGTGTGTTCTCGCCCTCCAACGTCTTCAGCCGCTTGGTCTCCGACACCTCCATCCCTCCGAACTTGGCCTTCCATTTGTAGATGCTGGCGTCACTGACGCCATGCTTGCGGCACAGGTCGGCGACCGAAACGCCGGCCTCATGCTCCTTCAAAATCCCGATGATCTGCTCTTCCGAAAAGCGGCTGCGCTTCATGCTCTGGTCCTCGTCTTGGGCCAGAGCGAACTTCAAACTGGATTAAGCCCGCGGGGCAAGGTCAGTACGCGGCCAGTTTCGGCAACCACCCAATATTGAGGGCAAGAGCACGCGTGAGGACGATGAAACGTGTGGCTAGGAAAGGCGCCCTGACACTCTGCGAGGCACCCCGTATAAAATTTCAGGATATACGTCTGCGCAAGAGGGGACGAAATTCTCTCTGACGAATCGCTGCCTGCCCTCGCAATGATCTTGGCCAGTAACTCCGCGGAGAAACAGCCCACGTGACGACCCTATTCGGATCGTCACGCGACTGATCTTAAGTTATTTGCGATTCTTCGTGTTCGAGAGCTTTTCGACTGCCTCGCCCCTCAACGCTTCGCCCCCTGCGGCTGCCAATTTCGACTTATCGCCGCTTGCGAAAGTAAACGTGTCCGCGCCGGCGCTGACGCCATTCCATGCCACAGGCTCGGCGAGCGAAAGTAGCCAAAGCCCCTGAAAGCCCGACGCATTGTTGAGCTGTCCAGTCCACACGGTCGTTGAGCCGCAGCCTACAAAGTTGACGGCGAAGCTGATGGCGGTGCCGCTGCTGGTCTGAGCAAGCCATCCTGTCATCTTCTGAGGCGCGCCTTGATCGCAGCTGTTGGCTGCCTTGTTCGTATAGGTCCCGGAAATTGCGCCGGTGCTCTGATCGTAGCTGTTTACCGTCAGCGTTGAACCGTATTGGTTCGTCCAGGTCCAGAAGGTTTGCGCATCTGCCGTCGCAGCCAATAGCAGCCACAGACAGGCCGATAGCATCCAATGCGTCCATTTCCAATTTGCGTGAGACATTGCCAACTCCATGTCGCTCCAGAAGGGTAGCGATTTGCCTATAGCGCCAATTTTGGAGTTCCGCAATTTCTACGTGCGCTACAATACTATCACTTCTGATAGTTGATTATTTTTCCTCTCGCTTAGCGATCTATTTGCCTTTCCAGAACTCCGCGAAGCATGGCTGGCGCAAATTGTCTTCTCAGAGGCTTACCGTGAGGGCGCGTCACGCCTGCGAGACAGCTGCAGCTCTGGACATCATCGTCGTCCACCAGCCTGATGGACGAACCGAGCCTCTAAGTCCTAGCCATGGATCCGCATTCTACTGGCCTGAGCCGCAGATTTTAGCACAAGCAAACGGCGGGCCCGCGGACGATCCAAAATGGTGAGATTGGGAATCGCCACAAGCTCGGCTCTTTCCAATAATTCCCTTCTCGCGACGGATCGAATCGTGACGCGTTCCACTGGTGCGCCAACAACCCGCGATGCTAAATTGGCGCGTCTCAGGCAGACACTATCGTCGTCTGCGGGCGTCAAACCTGCGAACACAAGCGGATGACGCAGCCTTTGCGTCGCTTTTGCCTCCGCTGCGCAGGAGTCCGGCAGACCGCATCGACATGACAATCTGAGCCGGTCATCGGAATCGTATTCGCTGAACCGAAACTGCTGGGGTCCGAATGAAGCCGACGCGCCTGTAGGCGCTCTATCAGCCCGAACGACCATGGCTGTGCTCGGGCCAGCGGGTTCAGGCCTCATCGCAGACCCACCGGCACAGCCAAAGCTTCGCTTTACGGCTCTTAGGCGCACCGAGCGCACTCAAAGCAAGTGCATCGGCAGCATCGCAATATACCGGCATAGATCTCAGCGCGAATGCCGATGGCGCAGATGTCGAATGTTGATCCGAAACCGCAGAAAGCATCAGGCTTGGCCGCCCGCTCGAAGATTTGCGGCGCAGCCGCACAAATCCTATGGCGTGGAGCCACGTATCGACTGGTCCAAATGCGTCCTGCCGCCCTGCCGGGCTGTGCAATCTCTCAGGATCTGGGAGTCCTCCATGAGTTAACAAACGACAGTCCGAAGCCGTCGAGTTGCCTCGAATTCTTGCCGATGCAGTTGCACTTGAGCGCCCCCTTTCGCCCGCGAGCTCGTGGCGGCTCCTGAGGCTGCACTCGTAGATGTTGTAAGGATCGTTCGGTTTAGAACCGGGCATACCCTTCGTTGGACGGATTTGGGCAAGTTCGTGTCGGCTCCGCATCGGACCGTCTGTTCCCAACGGGCTGAAAGAAGCTAGCGAAGAGAACCGCACCATCCAGCTTCAGGGCGGCGAAGTTGGCTTACGAGCGGCGGGTGTTTGTGACGATCTGGGGAGCGCGGATGATGCAGGTGGACAGCATTTCGGAAGGCTGACAGTTCGCAGCTGTGTCCAGGCAACCCGCTGCCAGCCCCGCCGGATCGACGTTTACCCGCCAATTTCCTTGCCGTTTGACAATGGGTCATACCTAGTATACCTAATGGACCAGCCTATGAGCTGAGAGACCAGGGATGGAAAACTATAGGACCGGGAGAAGGACTGTATTGGCAGGTGCGCTATCTCTCGCGCTTGCGGCAACGGTTCGCAACGAGAGCGTAGCCGAGACACTCGCCGATCGCGTTCGGAACAACGCTACGATCACCGTCGGCATATATAACGTCGCGCCGTGGGGATATAAGAACGAAGATGGCTCCATATCCGGAATCCACCCTGACCTGCTCAGAGCCGTTCTTGGGTCACTTGGAGTCAGCAACATTGAATTCGCAATCGTCGAATTTCCTGCCTTGATCCCCAGTCTCGTGTCCAAGCGCATCGACATCGTCGCAACTGGCATGGCGATCACGCCCGTACGATGCCAGCAAGTCATATTCACCGAACCCGATCTCGCAATTGGCGATGCGCTTGTCGTTCTTCCGGGCAATCCGAAAAACCTTCACAGCTACACCGATATTGCCAATAACCCTGACCTGCGCATTGGAGGCGCCCGAGGGACCACCAACGTTGAAAACGCCTTCAAGGCAGGCATCCCAAGAGACAGGATCCTTCAATTTGACGGCGGCAAATCGATCATTGCGGCGCTATTTGCCGGTCGGATTGACGCCATTGCCTGGTCTGTTCCCACTGCGATCAACGCGCTCAAGGATCCCGCCGTCCAAGGTAAGGTCGAGCGTGCTTTTCCATTCAAAGGCGTCGTTGAAAACGGCCGCGAGTCGGCCTTTTACACCGCCATGGTGTTCAGGCCGGAAGATAAAGAACTGCGCGACCGATACAACCAAAGTTTTGCAAATCTGAGGTCTACCGGAACGATTAAGCAGATCATGGCCAAGTACGACTTCACCGACACGGAGTTGGTCCCTGCTGGACTCACGGCTAAGGACCTATGCGGTGACAATTATCGGTAGAGATAGCTCCGTTCATCCCATCGGCTTCGCGACCCGAGCCTTGGTGCGACCAGCAAATTCTCTACCAAATATCCGTGCTGCAGCTCATCGGTTGGCATAGCTCGGATATGCGCGACGACTGGCCTTATACGGGAGAGCCTGCAACCGCCGGCGAGACGCGCCAGCATTCGGCCCTCACATTGTGAGTTGCTGAGCGCGACTAAAGACAGCGCTCGCTTCAAGCAAATGGGCTACGCAACGAATATAAGTGTCCGAGATCGAACACGTGAACGGGAGCCGGACTAATGAGCTTTTTCGCAATACTTCGATCAATCTACGAGGGCTTTGGCATAACTGCGGCAGTCGCCACCCTCGGGCTCTTATTTGCCATACCATTCGCGGTGATTGCGGGCGTCCTGCAGCATTTTGCGACCGGACCATTGCGCTGGATGGTAACCGCTGTAATTGAGTTTTGGCGAAGCTCATCCGTCATCGTCCTTCTCTATGCCTTTTACTACACGCTGCCTGCTTTCGGGATCTTTCTTTCGGGTATCACTGTCGGAGCCATGGTGCTCGGGTTCAACATTGGCGGATATGGTAGCCAGTCGGTACGCGCCGCGCTCCAGTCGCTCAATAAGGGCCAGCGAGAAGCCGGTCTGGCCCTTGGACTAAGTCGCTTTGACGTACTTCGCTTGATCGAACTGCCTCAGGCGATTACCGCGATGTTTCCGACCTTCATCAATCAGGCCATCCAGCTCATCAAGGGCACCACTCTGGTCTCCCTTATTGCGCTGACCGACATGACATTCCGGGCGAAGCAGATTTCCGAGCTTGGGTATAATCCCGTCGGTATCTACTCAGCCTTGGCTCTTTCGTACCTGATCCTTTGCTATCCGGTCACCATCTTCGGTCGCCAAGTCGAACGGCGATTTGCCACTCGAAAGGCCCGCTAATGAATTTCAATTTTTCTTTCGCGATCGAGATCATCCCCCGCGTGCTTGAAGGGATCGGCAATACGGTGATGATCGCGGTCATCAGTTTCATTGGAGCAGCTGCTCTTGGGCTGTTCTGGGAACTGCTTCGACGATCTCACACCACTGTCCGGCCGGTGATCCAATTCGTCATTGACGCGATTCGATCCACGCCCGCACTTGTACAGATATATTTTCTCTTCTTTGTGCTCCCCTATTACGGTGTGACGCTCCCGGCCCTCCTCGTCGGCTCGTTCGGACTGAGCTTCTACTATTCTGGATATATGTCTGAAGTGTTCAAGGCAGGAATCGATGCTGTCCCTGCCGGGCAAAGCGAAGCGGCTCAGAGCCTTGGGCTCAGCTGGGCTGACATGATCAGGTTCGTTATTCTCCCCCAAATGCTGCGGAACGTCGCTGCGCCGCTCGGCGCCTATTCGATTTCGATTTTGAAATCGACACCGCTGCTGGCTGTCATTTCCGTGCCGGAATTGCTCGGAAGCGCCTTAGACGTTGCATCCGATACATATCGCTACGCCGAACCCATGTTCGACGTTGGCGTCCTTTTCCTAGCGATGTCCCTGGTTGCGGTGGCCGGCATTACTCAGCTCGAGCGCCGACTCGGACTGACAGCTCCCTCTCACTAAAGTCCTGGAGAAACAGATGGCTCTTCAAACGAACTCCTGTTCGGGCAATGCTGCGGTAACGATGGAGCAGCTTTGCAAGTGGTATGGATCGTTCCAGGTCCTTCACAATGTGGATTTGTCCGTTGCCGTTGGAGAGCGGATCGTCGTTTGCGGCCCATCCGGATCCGGAAAGTCGACACTCGTCCGATGCATCAACCAACTAGAGACACACGAAAAGGGCCGCCTGATCGTGAACGGTGTCGAGCTGTATAAGGGAATGAAGGGCTTGGCCGAGCTGCGACGCGATGTTGGGATGGTGTTTCAGCAATTCAACCTTTTTCCACACCTGACGGTCCTGGATAACTGCACACTGGCACTTGTTCGAGCACGAAAGCTGGCCAGAGACCAGGCCGAGGAAATTGCGATGGAGAACCTCAAGAAAGTCCGCATTCCTGAGCAGGCTCATAAGTTCCCGACGCAGCTCTCGGGCGGCCAGCAGCAGCGTGTAGCCATCGCGCGAGCATTGTGCATGAAGCCCAAGCTTATGCTGTTTGATGAGCCTACATCGGCGCTGGATCCAGAGATGATCAAAGAGGTCCTCGATGTTATGACCGAGCTCGCGAGGGACGGTATGACAATGATCTGTGTGACCCACGAAATGGGGTTCGCGCGTGAGGTTGCCGACCGGATTATCTTTATGGACGCAGGCAGAATCATCGAGCAAGCGGCGCCCTCTAAGTTCTTCAAGAACCCCGAACATCCCCGGGCGCAGCAATTCCTCGGTCAGATGCTGCACTAAACCTCAAGCTTGCTTGTTAGAACGCAAGCTTCGTCGTGGCGAGGCTCAGGCGCAAATTGTGGGACCGGCAGTCGCAGTGCATGACCCGGCTCGTCGAGCAGATTGAGTTGTCGAGCTCGAGCGCCGAAGCAGTAGCGGGCGATGACAAGATCGACGCGGCTCGGGCCATGCCTTTCGCGAGCGCGCTATCGGCAGTCCCCTGAAGGCTTTTACAGACCATCTGCTGCGCAAACGCGTGGCTAACCCCGCGGTCAACCACTGATCCTCGCTGGTGGAGACATTTCGATCCAGACCAGCTTGCAAGGTCACGGGGATCGCCGCTCTATAGTCGACCGCCGATCAACTGCCGTCAAAATGGCACTTTGCTCGTTCGGGATGCGGGCTCAGTCGGATACCGGACGTCCGCGACTTTCGTCGAATGCTGACGTTGTCAGGCGCGATGCTTTGAAGAACCGACGCTAGAAGCGCCTGGGCGCGAGGCGCGTACATTGCGCGCCGGGAAGCTGACAGAACACGAAAGACGGTCGAATGGAGCTTGGAGGACACCATAGATCGAGATGTCCTCAGTGTCCGTGCTGAACTTGTAAAAGCGTCGAAGGATTGGGTATCCAGTCGGAATACCAAATACGTCTTCGACCTGGCCAGTGGCCGGAGCGGCGTCAATGATGAGATCTGTATTTGTCACAAGGATATTGTGACGGCCTAGCGCTTCAGTGACCAACCGCTCGGCAAACTCATCGACGATCTCATCGGCGACGTCTGCCGACAGATATGTCGAGTCGTATAGGAATGGCATATCATCGATAAATATGGTCTTGCGGACGCATAGCATTGCTTCCCTCGGAGGACTGAAGGTAAGCATAACGGGATCTGCAATCTTCTCTCGGGTAATCGAAAGTAATTGCATTGTGGTCCCCTCAAAAGAGGGCGCCGTCATATCCAGCTTGCGCAGAATCCTAGTCTGCTTTTTGACGTAGGTACCTTTTCCGGCAACTGAGACAATCATGCCGGCAGCTTGAAGATCGCGAAGAGCCCGTTTGATCGTAATGAGGCTGACTCCGAATTCCTCCCCGAGCATCGCGGTGGAGGGAATCGGAGCATCCGGCTGATATGTTCCATTGGAAATGCGCTTGAGAATTTCCTCACGCACTGTGACGTGGAGCGATGAGGTTGGGCGCAGACGAGAGGGTGCTACCGACATTTCGATTCAATCTCGCTCTGGCCAAAGGCCCTGTGTATTCCGATTGGCGCCAAGGGACATTCGCCCTGAAGACCTCGATTGCACATCCAGGCGCCCTGACGCGAACGGGCATATCTCGAGTCATGGCATACCTAGTATGCTTATCATCACCTGTCAACTTTCGTGCCTCAAACCGCGCCATAGTGGCCGAAGATAGGGCAGGTTCTCAGGTCTCCGCTCATTCGAGATGAGGCGAACCGGCTTGCCTCGCCTTGCACACGACAGGAGCGAAGGGGCGCCGCACGGTCTTTAGACCGCGACTGCAACGTCCCTCATTGTCCCGCGTCGTCTCGAAATCGGGCGCGGTTGCCTTCGACTATCAAGCCGCCTCCCCCATCACCGACATTAGGCCGAAGAGAGCATCGCCAGTGTGAGTTAAGGTTGGAAAGCGGCGGTAAGCAACCAAACCTGAGACCGAGAATTTTAATTCGACCGGCTCGGCAACGGCGCTGCTCAGCGGATAGACACGGCCGGCCGGCTGGTTCGCCTTCACCTCATCGCCAGGCTTGACGAATGGCTCGAACAGGCCATCGCAAGGTGCGTAGATGGAGTTGTGCGGGCTTTGATACTTGAGGATCACGGAAGAGCCTGCCTCGATCGCGCCCGCGGCTGTAACGATTCCATAATCGTGCAGAACCCTCTTCAGACCGTGCTCTGCGATCCTCAGACCGCGTTCTGAGAGAGTGGCCCCAAAGCCCAGCTCCGTTGTGAGGGCGGGAATTCCGTGTTGCTCAGCGGCGGCGTAGAGGGTTGATCCGGCGCCTGCCCCTGCCCCATCCGTGATTGCTCCATACGGCGCACCAAAGCTTTTCAGAAGTCGCAAGATCGCGGCAGCCTCCGAGTCATTTCGACCGGGCCTTGCGAGGGCGACTGGCAAATAGTCGAGCGAGCGGCCTCCCGAATGAAGATCGATGACGAGATCTGCCAAAGGAAACAGTTCTGACGTCACATAATGGGCGATCATTGCGGTTGGCCCACCATCCGCATCGCCCGGAAACGCACGGTTCAGGTTTCCCTCATCCAGCGGCGAATTCCGGCGGCCGGCGCTAACGGCCGGCCAATTTAGAGCAGGAAGGATGATGACCCGACCGCGCAGGTTTGCACAGGATGACAATTCCCGGGCGAGGTTACGCAATGCAATTTGCCCCTCGTACTCGTCGCCGTGCGTTCCCGCCGTCAAGAGTGCCGTTGGTCCGTTGCCGCCGTTGAAACAGAGTATGGGAACCGGTATCCAGCCGTAAGCGGATGTGTCCGATGAATAGGGGACGCGAGCATAGTCGGCCTGCATTCCGATGGCCGAGAAATCGATCTTACTCCAGACGCGGCTTTTCATTACGTATCCTGATTAATAGATGATCAAATTACGTCGGTCATCGCGCCTGAGAAGGCCATCGGCAACAATGTTTTGTTTTGCTGCACGAATGCCTTCCGAACCCGGCCTGGACACTTTCACAGATCGACGATGGGTAACCGTTCAGGTGCGATGTCGCTGAGAAATTCAGGGCCGGTTTTTGTAACTCGGATGACTTCTTCGGTCTGGTATACGCCCCCGGCCATCTCCAGCTTGGGCTCGAGATGTAAGACCATGTCTTCCAGAATGATCTCGTTCGATCCGGCCATCAGTGATGGCGGCTCAGTCAAGGCAATACCTGAGCCGTGGCCGACACGGCCCGCCGCTGTCAGGCGAGACAGGTTGCGTTCTGACCAGAGCTCCTCAAAGAGGTGATAGACCTTTTCGCCTGTCATGCCTGGCCTTATTTTTTCCGCTAATCGGAGCGTCACGCTTCTTACGAACCCATAGAGGTCTTCCTGCCCAGGCGTTGCTTTACCGACCTTGGCGACCCGATCCAGATCACTGATCTGATCAGCACGGCGGGCGCCCATGTCGACCCAGATGAAATTGTCACGAGCCAGACGGAAATCATAGTTCGGTTGCGCGTAGCTCTTTCCTGCTGGATCGAAGCGGACGGGAAGCCAGTCGACGCTATCGGCTCCCAATCCAATCATTCGCTGCTTAAGCAGCTGGCCGAACTCGTATTCATTCATGCCGATGCGCAGATCGGCGAGGCCAGCGAAGAAGCTCTCCGTTGCAATACGGCAAACCTCGCGCTTGGTATCCAGTTCGTGCCGGCTCTTGATGAGACGCTGCCGCCAGATCAAGTCGGCCTGGTCCGAAAGGCGGAAGTTGCGCGGCGCGGCCCTAAAGTAGTCGATAAGTGCGATTGACCCACGCCCAAACATGTCGAGCCCATAGTCAAATCCAACGGCAGCGCCGGCTGGTAGATCACTCAGAAACTCGCCTGCCGCGGATACGGCAACGTCCGTATAACCATGATAGTACACGGGCTGAACATGGCGGTTCGGCCACGCCTGCGCGTTGCGCTCCTCCGAGCTGTTGATGATGATCGCGATCCCGGCGCGGTCACGTCGCGCTATCGCCAATAATGGCCTGGTGTCCGAGGTCCAGAACAGCGTCCTGAATCCGGAGTAATATTCGAAATTCTGGCGCGACGTCAGAACCATGGCATCGATGCCTGCGTCTGCCATGTTGGCGCGTAAACGCTCAATGCGCTCTCCGAGCTCCGCTTCATCTGGCCATAGGGGAGGCATCGCCATGTTTTTCTCCATCGCCCAATTGCATTTCCGTGAGGCAGACTTCGCCGCATTGAATGGCAGGGCGCCGCAGGTTTCGGCGAGATGCCGGAAATGCCACCGCCCGGCCGCCGCGAAGATCCCCTTCACATACCTCATATACCTACCATGTCAATCACTATTGACATACCAGATATACCCGATAGTATCAGATTTACGGTGGTCGCTGACTACCCGAGGAACTGAGCCCCAAGTTTGGGAGCGCGCCTTCAGCGGGCGACATCCGTAAGCTGCGGTCGCATTAAGCTGCCCGAGAGGATTCAAATGGTTGGGACCAAGGACGCGGGTGCCAGGAAGTGGTCAAAAGCCCCCTATGAAGTCGATGGAGGCATCGGCACAAAAGCGCACATTGGCATGATCGTGATGGATAACGATCAGACCCTGTCACATGAAGCGCGAGCCATGCTCACCCTTCCCGGCGTAGCCTTATATGAGAGTCGAATCTCGACGCCCGGCAATACTGCAACGTCGCTTTCGGTCGACCTGTTGAAGGATGCGTTCTCCGGACTTGACGAAGCGCTGGCGCAGATCAACTCCAGGCGGACTTCGGACGTTGTTGCCCTGGGCTGCACCTCGGCAGCTATGATCATCGGCCCGCAAGAGCTGCAGCGCAGGGTGCAAGCCGTTCATCCCAAGGCTCATGTCGTCGATCCGTTTTCGGGAATCGTGGGCGCTTTGCGGAGTCTCAATGCAAAACGCATCGGTTATGTCTCGCCCTATCCGCGAGACGTTGCGGAAAAAATGATTTCCGCAATTGAAGCCGAGGGCTTCTCGGTACCTGCTGCGGCCGAATTCTATAAAGACGGCGGCGTGGTCCGGTTCGATTCACCTTTCATTTCGCCAGAAAGCATCAAGAGCTCGGTGCGTGATCTGGCCGCCGAAGATGGGGTCGACACCATCATCGTCTCGTGTACCCAAATGCGCGCCGCGGCGGTCATCGAGCCGCTGGAAGCCGAAACCGGCAAGAACATCGTTACGTCCAATCAAGCCCTTTGCTGGCAAGCCCTTCGGCTTGCCGGTTGCAACGAAAGCGTTAAGGGCTGGGGTAAGTTGTTTACGCTCTGACGTAAGTCACTCTGGGGCAAGGCCGCCCACTGCAGGCGTTCCGGAACAGAAGTCGGGACGCGAGAGATGATAGCGCACTATCGTTTGAAGAACCCAAAAATGACCAGCCTGAAAAGGACGGCACCACAGCTCAACCGAGGGGAATTATCATGAAGCTCGCGACCATGACCCGTAACGTTGCACTTCTGGCAGCTTCGGTGCTTTCCGTGGCTGTCCTGGGCCCGCCGGCTCTTTCGCAGACCTTGAAAGAAAAAGTTGCATCCGAAGGCAAGCTCACGATTGGCGTCTACAACGCTTGGCCAGATGGCTTCGTCAAGGAGGGAGAAATCGCCGGCACCCAGCCGGAGATTTTACGCGAGGTTGCGAAATCGCTTGGACTCAAAACGATTGAGTTCCAGGCCATGGATTTTGGCGCGCTGATTCCGAGTTTGATGGCGAAGCGAATCGATGTCATTGCCGGCGGCATGTACGTAACGCCCAATCGATGCAAGCAGGTTGCCTTCTCAAACCCGGTCGGCGGGCCCCGCGGCAACGCCATTCTGGTGAAAGCTGGCAATCCGCTGAGCATTCACAGCTACCAGGATATGGCCGAGAACTCGAAGATCCGGGTCGGCAATTTGCGCGGCGCCGCGTCGCTGGAATACATGGCGGCGGCTGGCGTGCCTAAGGAGCGAATTCAGTTGTTCCCGGACCACCCGACTGGATTGGCAGCACTCCTCGCCGGACGGGTCGACATGCTCATCAATGCTTCAGGGGCGATTGTCGGCAGCTTGAGGGATCCTAACGTCAAGGGATTGGAGCGTGCAGAACCGTTCAAGGAAGTCGTGGATGGCAAGGAGATGATCCACTATTCGTCCTTCGCATTTCGACCTGAAGACAAAGAATTCCGTGACTTGATCGATCAAAGCCTCGCCGAGAAAAATCGTGAGGGCGTTGTCGCTAAAACCATCATGAGCTACGGTTTTCCCGAGCGTGATGCAACGCCCACCGGCGTTACGGCGAAAGAGCTTTGCGGAAGTGATTACCGCTAAACGACACTAGCAGTCTCACTTTATTGTCGCCCGTCATTAGTCCGCATATCGCCGTCGGGTTCTCTCCGGCTGACCATCCATCACGGCCGGAAAACATCCTGATCGCTCGCGGCAGCAAAGCAGAAGCGTAGAATCCTTAAGGTCGCCATGAACACCAGCTCAAACAACAACGACACGCTGTGCGTTGTACCACCAGCCGCTTCGCTCGAGGGGTTCGCCAGCCTCACGGTTCCTGTTTATCGAGCCTCAACAATTGTTTTCCCAAACGCCGCTGCCTATCGCTCACGCGCAGCGCGGTCGCCGGACGGCTATACCTATGGATTGGCTGGAACTCCCACAACACGGACTCTGGAAAGTCAGCTAGCTGAAATTCATTCGGCCGCCCGTTCGATCATCGTGCCTTCGGGGCAAGCGGCGATAACCACCGTCATGCTCGCGCTGTTGAAGCGCGGCGACCATGTGTTGATCACTGATAACGTCTATCCTCCGGTCAAGCTATTCGCACGGACTATTCTTCATTCCTTCGGCGTAGACGTTGAGTACTTTGATCCGACACGTCTTGCTGACCTGGAAGCCAAGATTCGCCCCGGCGCAACGAAGCTTGTTTGGGTCGAGTCGCCGGGCTCAACGACAATGGAAATCTGCGATATCCCCGCCATCGCAGCCAGGTGCAGAAAATCTGGTGCCCTTCTGGGATGCGACAATACCTGGGCGACCGGGTTGCTCTGCAAACCTCTGAGCCTGGGCATAGATATCGTTGCCGAAGCTATCACCAAATACGCAGGCGGCCACTCCGACATCCTTCTCGGCGCGATCATTCTTGATGACCTGGATCTCTACGCGCGGTTTCGGGCCGCTTTGGGAGCTCTTGGCGTAGGCACATCCCCCGATGATTGCTCGCACGCATTGCGCGGCATCCAGACGATGGCCCTTCGAATAAGGCACTCCGGCGCCTTGAGCGAGCAATTCGCAGAACGGTTGGAAGCTTCAGGTTTCAAGGTCTTGCATCCATGCCTTCCGTCGTTCTCTGGCCACGCTTTATGGCGGCGTGATTTCGCGGGTTGCTCCGGTGTTTTCAGCCTCCTGCTGGAGGGCGTGGATACCGGTAAGGTCGACTGCGCTCTAGACCAGCTGAGAACGTTCGCCATAGGTGCTTCTTGGGGAGGGACGCGAAGCATTGTCGCACCCATGGTCGTTGCAGGCGAGCGGCATGCAATGCCCGCGAGCGAAGACGTAAGCTATATCCGAATCAGCATCGGCCTCGAGAGCGCCGAAGATCTTTGGCGCGACATTGAGAGAATGTCGGATGTTCTGCTTGGCTGACGCCACATCTTTGAACCAAGAAAGCCAAGCTTGACGGCTTGGTGTATCGCGAGGCAATTTCAGGATTAGCGGGAGAGACCGTTTCTGCTTCAGGACAGGAACGGCGCCGACGGAGCAACCACCCCGGAAACTCTCAGGCAAAAGTACCGCTTTTCCGTACTTGAACTCTGAAAAGCAGGACGGCAGTTCTGCGCCGATGGTGAAAGTCGCGGCCCAAATGACTGGGCGGCGATGAAGCTCTCAGGCCAATGACAGAGGGGGTGCTAATCACCTGCATGAGGCGGGACGGAGCACCTATGAGCACTTCCAATACGTCACGTGTCGCCATCATCGGCGCAGGAATTACTGGCATCACGACCGCCTACAACCTCGCCAGGCGCGGCTGCCAGGTGACGGTCTTCGACCGTCAGCCCTACGCCGCAATGGAAACTTCCTTCGCCAATGGCGGTCAGCTGTCGGCCTCAAATGCCGAGGTCTGGAACAGCTGGGCCACGGTCCTTAAGGGCATCAAATGGATCTTCACGCCAGGAGCCCCGCTTCTCGTCAATCCCAAGCCGTCCTGGCACAAGCTATCATGGATGGCCGAGTTCGTTGCCTCGATCCCCAAGTACGAGGAGAACACGCTCACAACCGCGCGTCTTGCAATCGAGGCCCGAGCCCATCTGATGCGCATGGCGCAAGAGGAAGACATCGCGTTCGATTGCCAGAAACGCGGGATCCTTCATTTTTATCACAGTAAGGCGGAATTCGAGGCGGCTCGCAGGGTCTCGGCTTTGCTTGCCAAGGGCGGCCTTGAGCGCCGCGCCGTTACGCCGGAGGAAATCCGTGCGATCGAGCCTTCCTTGAAGGGCGATTTCTACGGAGGCTTTTACACGCCATCGGACTTCACGGGTGACATCCACAAATTCACCGTCGGGCTTGCCCGTGCCTGCGAGCGACGAGGTGTGACGATGCGCTGGTCAAGTGAGGTCCAGTCGGTTGGGCGTGGCACCGGTGAGGCGATCGGTGTGAATTGGAAGCCAACGGAGGGAGCCCTGCAGGCCAGCACGCTGCGAGAAGATTTCGACCGGATCGTGGTCTGCGGAGGGGTGATGTCCCGCCCGATCGCGGCCAGTCTCGGCGATCGCATCAATGTCTATCCGGTGAAAGGCTACTCGATCACTGTCGACCTTTCTGAAGAGTCAGACCAAGCGGCTGCACCGTGTACGAGTTTACTCGACGACCGGGCCAAGATCGTGACCAGCCGGCTTGGGCCGAACCGCTTTCGCGTGGCGGGAACGGCCGAATTCAACGGCTACAACAAAGACATTCGAACGGCGCGGATCGAGCCCCTCGTTCAATGGTGCCGAAAGCACTTCCCCGGCATGAGCACGCGCCAAGCCGTCCCTTGGGCAGGTCTACGACCGATGATGCCCGATATGCTGCCGCGGGTCATGCGGGGTCGAGATCCGCGCGTCTTCTACAACACAGGGCATGGTCATCTCGGTTGGACCTTGTCAGCTGCCACGGCCGATGCCGTCGCAGCTCTCGTTATGGCAAGGCAGAACGCCGGCTGACGAGGGAAAAATCAATTCCCTTGGGCCCCTCTCGCCTTCAGTAGCGCCGCGCACGCGACACTGGATGAACATGATGAGAATCCCGCTGGGTCGGGATTCTACACCAGGGGTAAGTTGCAGAGGGGCTACAGCCGCGAAAAGATGAGCTCGCAACGATCAAGAAGGAAGCGGAGGCCGAACTTGGGGGCTGGAGCAAGAGCCCGCGCATGCATCGGAACGTCACCCCAGACCAGATATTGGCGAGCGACGGGGTCTTCCCGACCTCCGTGTTCGTGAAGGGCTTCGCTTCGTCCGAGACGAGAGACCCCTCCTCCCGCGCGGCAACGAGCATTCTAAGAACCAGCGCGCCAGCCATCGTCAACTAGTGCGTCCTTCGTGAAGAATGCAGATCCGCCTGAAAGATAGAAAGAATTTGTCTCGATAAGGTATTCGATTTTGCAGGAAAGCTGGGTGTTGGACCTG
>NZ_AUFA01000069.1:0-15798 GCF_000426265.1 Bradyrhizobium sp. Cp5.3
CCACGTCGACAAAGGGTATCGCGGCCACAACTACCCGCATCGGTTCAGGGTCTGGATCTCGGGTCAGGTCCGCCGTGTCACGGCTTCCATCCGGCGTGAGATGAAGCGTCGCGCGGCTGTCGAGCCTGTCATCGGTCACGTCAAGGCCGAGCACCGCATGGACCGCAACTATCTCAAGGGACGCCTCGGCGACCGCATCAACGCCGTCCTTGCAGCTGCCGGCTACAACTTTGGCCTGCTCCTGCGATGGCTCGCAGGACTCTTGCGCGCCCTTATCCGACAGCTCGCCGAAACTGTCCCGGCTCAAAAGATCGCTTAAATCACTACTCGCCCGCGTTCTTCACGGGGGACTTTGAAGCTACTGGTTTTTGACGGCTCGGGAATGGTTCTAGCGACGAAGTGGCTCGAGAATGGGGGCTTCGCCTGGCCACCTGTTCGCGAGGGTACGATGCCGGTGACGGGGGCGCAACTGGCGATGCTGATTGAAGGTCTTGCGGAGTGGTCGCGTGTGGTCCCGAAGGTGACGAAGTGGCCGACGAAAGTTGCCTGAATCGTCTTGTTTTGCTGGCGATTGCGAGTGTGTTCGTGTAGCTCTGCGATATGGCGCTTCGCCCTGAAGATCTCCCCTCTGACCCTGCGGCTCTCGCCGAGATGGTGCTGGCTTTCGAAGGCGAGAACGACGATCTGCGCGCAGAGATCGCCACGTTGAAGAGCCTGATCTTCGGCGCGCGATCGGAGCGCTCGGCAATCGTCTGCGCTGAACAGATCGCGCTCGATCTGGAACGGACCGCGGGCGCGCAGCCTCCGGCCAATGACGACAAACCGGACGCGCCGAGACCGAAGCGGCGCAAAGCGAGGCGCAACATCGGCGCGCTGCCGGCGCATCTGCCCCGGGTCGAGCGGGTGATCGAGCCGGCGTCCACGCTGTGCCCGTGCTGCACGGGTCAGATGCATCGGATCGGCGAGGAGAGCAGCGAAGCGCTCGATCGGGTTCCCGCGTGGCTGCGTGTGCTCCGCACGATCCGTCCAAAATACGCCTGCCGCTCCTGTGAGGGCCCGATTGTCCAGGCCCCGGCACCGGCGCGGCTCGTCGAGGGCGGCATGGCGACGACGGCGCTGATCGCGCATATCGCCGCGGCCAAATATGCCTGGCAATCGACGCTCTACCGCCAGACGCAGATCCTGGCGGGCCAGGGTGTCGTCGTCGACCGTCAGACGCTGGCGCGGTGGATGGGGAGCGCGGCGTGGCTGGTCAGGGGCCTCTACGATCTGCAACTGAAGACCATGCATGGCTTCGAGCGGCTGTTCTGCGACGAGACGCCGATGCCAGTGCTCGATCCGGGACGCGGCCGCACGAGGATCTGCCAGTTCTGGGCGCACGCGACGGACGATCGGGCGTGGAAGGGGCCGGCGCCGCCGGCGGTCGCCTACGTGTTCGCAGGCGGTCGCGGCAAGAAGGAGATCGTGGCGCAGTTGGCCGGCTTCGAAGGCGTGCTGCAAGTCGACGGCTATGCCGCCTACGCCTCGCTGGCGGGCGATGCGAAGATGTCGGGCCAGATCCAGCTGGCGTATTGTCTCGTTCACGCGCGCCGCAACTTCGTGAGGGTGCACAAGACGACGAACTCACCCTTCGCCGCGGAGGTCATCGAGCGCGTTGCGGCCGTCTACGCGATCGAGGAGAGGATCCGCGGTCTCGACGCTGGGGAACGCCGCGCGACGCGACAGGCCGAGACGAAGCCGCTGATGGAGGCGTTGAGGGCCCGTCTGATCGCGGTGAAAGACGGGATCTCCCGCCGCTCGACGCTCATCAAGGCGATCGACTACATGCTCGAACGCTGGCAGGGCCTGACGGCGTTCCTGGATGACGGGCGGCTCGAGCCGGACACCAACACGGTCGAGCGATCGATCAGGCCAATTGCGATCGGAAAAAAGAACTCGTTGTTCAGTGGTGACGACGAGGGCGCTTCATACTGCCCATCTGTCTATCTCCTTATAATTCAAGGCATTTCTGGTTGGCGTCGCAAGACGGCGGACTGCGGCGCGATCGCCTGCGAGAGGCATCTTGGCGCACGTCCGGTCGCGTGAGATCAGATTGTTTGATGATCCATGTCGAGCCCTTGCATAAATGCTCCGCAGGCAATCGTCCCTCAATGATCATGCGACGTATCGTCGATGGACTGACGTCGAGCATCTCTGCTGCTTCGATTAACGAGAGCTCACCTCTATCCTGGCGTTCCCCCTCACGATAACGGGCGATCTCGCGGGTTCTGCGCAACGAACATACGCTCGTCCTCGTCCAGGACGCCCCGTGCGGGGTTGTTTTTCCGGAGCGATTAAGCAAGGCGGCGATCGAGTAGTCAGGCATTTGACGTGCGAGCATGCGCACAAGATCCACTACCTCGGTGTCGGTCGTCCAACGCGTCATGCCGACACGGTTCTTCTTAACTTTCAGGCGGGTGTGATCGCCACCTTGCCAATGGATGATGAGGTCCAGATGCTGATTGTCCTGATCCAGGTTGACGACGATTTCCGACAGCACTGTACGCAGGATCTTCTTCTTGATCTCCGACGTAACACCGGGGCGCTGCCAAGCTCTATTCAGATCGTCCCCGAGCTTAAGCAGCGCTTCGCGATCGCCGGCGCTAAGTCCAGGAGAAGGCGAACTGGCCAAACTCTCGATTTCTCGCTCAATTGTACGCACAGCTTGGATGCGCTCGTTCCAGCGACGCTCTAGTTCACCAGCGACGTGACGATTGTCGGGGTCGACCGCGTCATATTGGCGATACGCTCGGTTTGCTTCGTAATGCGCCTGTTCAAGAGACCTTTGGAGCTGAAGCAGTTTTTCCGACTGTTCGGCGCCCTGAGCTTTCATTGCATTTAGCGCAGCCTCAACGCCAAGCGGTTGAAGCCGCTCCAGCACCTCTCGCGCCACCATCCGATCGAGGCGCATTCCACCGAAGCCAAGACAGGCTGCGACGGCCGCTTTGTTGAAGTCTCCGCGGCAGACATATCTCTGCGTGTCGCCGCCTCTGCCAGAATACTGAACGTATAACCGCCGGCCACATCGCGCGCAGCGCAAAAGCCCAGGGAGAAGCGCTTCGCCGCGTCGGACGGCTCCTCGACCCAGGTAGCTCTTGCCGTTGGCATTGTCCGCAATGAGGCGCTGGTTTCGAACAAACTCATCCCAGGAGATGTAGCCCTCGTGATGGTCGCGGAGCAGCACGTCCCAGGCTTTCCAATCTCGTTGGGGATTTCGCTTTACCTTCTTCCTACCGTTCTCGACCGTCATCCGGACACCCCGTCGTCCGAACACGTAGGCACCGGCATACACAGGGTTGGTGAGCATGTGATTCAACGTCGTGTAGCTTGGTGTACGCCATTCGATTTTCGGATCGTGCGAACCTCCCGCGGCGAAGGGTAGTGCGATCTTCTCCTGGAGCAACCAGAGCAAGACCTGCCGGATCGATTGGAGCTCCACAAACTTCCTGAAGACAAGATCCAGCGACTCGCGGACACGTACGTCCGGGTTTTTCTCGATTCGATCATCCTTCGTCTTCACATACCCGACCGCGACCGTCGTGAAGTGCTCGCCGCGCCGGGCCTTTTGTTTGACGGCTTCGACTGATCGCTGTCGAATGACGCTGAGCTCCAGCTCGCTCATCGTACCCTTCATCCCCAAGAGCAATCGATCGTTAATCGACCGAGAATCATAGACGCCATCTTCGTCGATAATGAGCGTGCCGACCAAGCCGCAAAATTCCAACAACGTGTGCCAGTCTCGACCGTTTCGAGCGAGGCGGGAAGCCTCGATTGAAAACACCGCACCGACGCGCCCCTCGCAGATTAACGCCAACAACCGCTCAAATCCACGTCTTGCAACGCCGCCGCCGGACTTGCCGAGATCATCATCAATAACCTCGACATCGCTCCAGCCGAGTGCGCGTGCGCGTGCCTCAAGGCCGTATTGCCTGCGTTGGCTCTCCAGGTTGTGGACAACCTGGTCGACCGAGGACTGTCGAACGTAAACCACGGCGCTACGCGCTAGGTGATCAGTGGTGATCTTCGTCATGATCCACCTCCTGACTTGACTGGGCGGGTGGGGCAGACATCTTTGCTACGGCTTCGTTGAGCAGAAGCGACAGCAACTTGGCGGCCTCGGCTTGCACCACCTGAGGCAGATGCTCCGCTCGCGCCGTCGCGAACAGATCCGGTTGCCGTCTTTTTTGCATCGCCTTGGACATGGGCTCCTCCTCCCTCGACGGGAGGTGATTCCTCCCAACGCGAGGCTACGAGGACGTCAAGGAACGTGCGTAGCTCAGGAAGCCGGTCCACCGGGAGAAACGGATCAGCTACAATTTTAGCCGATGCTGATTCGGGCTCTGTCATCCATGCCGGCAGAAGATGGAGACGGCCGTTCTCGCGGCGAACCCTGAAGTGGCGATGACCATCGTGGATTTGTTCGCCGAGCACGACCAGGTCTCGGCCAGCGTCAGGATGGAATGGATATGTTACTCGAACTTCGTTGCCCGGAATCCTTGCATTATGCAGCCCCTTCGGAAGGCGGGGGCGAGACCTGGGCGATACTCGCTTCGCTTCTTAACACAGCGAAATTGAATGGCCTCGACCCCGAGGCGTATCTCGTCGACGTTCTCGATCGCATGGTGAGCGGCGCCACGAAGACCAACCAGCTTCACGAACTTCTGGCCTGGAACTGGAAGGCCGCACGCGAAGCCGAAAAGCGAGCCGTGGCATGACGAAGCCGAAGCAACGGCGGGGAACGCGAAAAGCACGCAAGACGACGATGGCGGACTATGCCATGTCGTTCGAACGGCTCGGGCAATGGATCAGCGAGCGCGCCAGGTCGCCGACGCTTCGGCATCCGCGGGCGACATCGCTCTCCATGCTCGACGGCGCGGTGGCCGCGGTCGTCGCCGGGCCGGTCTCGATGGCGTCCGAGGAATGGGTGTGCCCGCTCCTCGGCGTAGATCCCGACGCCTTCAATCACGACACCGAGGAGTTCTCGGCGATCGCCGCCACGCTGATGCGCCACAACGCAATCAGCGAGACGCTGTCGACGAGACCGGAGAGCTTCGAGCCGCTGTTCGTGCGATCACCGGACGGCGAAGTCGACCCGCAGCCCTGGTGCATGGGCTTCTACGCCGTCATGAAGCTTCGGCTTCTCGTCTGGTCGCGGCTTCTCTCCCCGAACGGAACCGAACACCTTATGCTGCGGCCGATCTTGGTCCATTGCATCGACGACGCCGGTCGGCCCTTGCTACCCCCGGCCCGGCGCACGCTGGGAACGCAGCCCATTGTCCAAAACGCCTGGCGCGACATTCCAGCAACCGTCGAGGCCCTGCGGCAGTTCTGGATGCCTATACGCTTCAAGCGCGGTGCGTAGGCCGTCCGCACCAAGTCCGTGGCCCTCTCGTACCGTTTACCATCGGCTTCGATCACGACACCGCATCCTACTTTACAGTGAAAGTCAGCTGCGATCGCATCTGCCTGTTTGATTGCCGGGAAGGAACGCATTTTACGTTCACTGTGTGGTCCTGATCACGGAGAATAGAAGTGAAGATAGGCAAAGTGATTTACTGGAATCGCGACCGCCACTACGGTTTCATTCGATGCGACGACGGCGGTGACGATCAATTTGTCCACGTCAGTGTGTTGATTGATAGCGATAGGCTCTACGTGGGTGACGCTGTTCTATTTGAAGTCGCTCGAGACGGGCGAAGCCGTCGCGAGCGCGCAGTAAACGTCATGGTACAAAACTTGCCGGTGCGAGAATGACCGCTCGGAACCGCCTAATCTTAGAGCCTGACTCAAAATTGCATTGCTGTTTTTATCGCTGCGATGCGCCTTGTCATGAGTTGGACGGAGGCGAGGAAGAGCCAGGCAGTTGCGCTTTCGATGGTTCGCTCGAAGTCCTTGGCCAATCTGCAGTTGCGGCCAAGCCAGGCGAAGGTTCGTTCGACCACCCAGCGGCGCGGAAGGACCTCGAAGCCCTGTGCGGCATCGGAGCGCTTGATGATCTCGACAGTCCACCGGCCGATCTTTTCCAGCACCGCCTTGAGCTTTTCGCCGGCATAGCCGCAATCGGCGAAAATATGGCGCAGCCAGGGGAATCGATAGCGAATGCTGCACACGACATCTGGCGCGCCATCGCGATCCTGGACGTCGGCAGCGTGAACGATCGCTCCGACCAGGAGCCCTTGGGTGTCGGTGACGATGTGACGCTTTCGACCCTTGATCTTCTTTCCCGCGTCGTAGCCGCGAGGGCCGCCACTTTCCGTGGTCTTGACCGATTGGCTGTCGATCACGCCGGCCGTCGGCGAGGCCTCCCGGCCGATCGCCTCGCGCACCAGCATCAGGAGTGCGTGGTTGATCGATTGCCACAATCCGCTGTCGCGCCATTGGTAGAAATAGTACTGCACCGTGGTCATTGGTGGAAACAGAGTGGGCGGCAGCATGCGCCACGGCAACCCGCCGCGCAGCAGATAGAGCACTGCCTCGACGATGTCACGATAGCTCCATTTCGGGCGCCGCCCGCGCTTGGCCCGCACAGGAAGCAACCTCTCCAGCACGCCCCATTCCGCATCCGTCAAGTCGCTTGGCAAACGCAGCTCCTCTCGGGCAAACTGTGCCCGGGTGATATCAGTCCACATTCTCGATCCCTTTGATGCTTCGCAACACCAATGGAATCAGAACTCGCTGATATCACTCAACTTATTTTTCGGTCGGACACTTAGAGTTCCTTCGGGCCTTTTGTTATTTGCGCGTTCGATCTGGACGGCAATGTTGGTTGATTCACTCAGGCGGCCAAGGTCGTTGTCGGTTGCGGGCAGGTGAGGGGATGGACAGAAGTCGGCCGATACAATCGGGGTGGTTCACGAGAATAATTCATCTGCCGGGGCGATGACCCATTCTTGAATACCTTTGCGTTGCCTCCTGGCGTCAAGTTTGCCGTATCTCAGACACGATCATGTCTGGCCGACCTGTCGCGCTCACCGTTAGTCATTCAATGAGTGCGGAACAGCTGTTCTGAAGCCGTTCCTACGCAGGTTGGCACGCATCTTGAGTTTATCTCTTCGCGACCGCATGAGCAACCGGTCGCGATCGCAAACCGCTTTTCGCGATTGAAAGGAGACAAACAATGACGACCGATATGTCAGCCTATGGGGTAACAGAATTGAGTCCTGAAGAAGCATCCACAATCTCGGCGGGGTTCGCCTGGGCGGCAATTGCCGCAGCCTTTTTGGCGGCCGCGGCCGCAGCGGCTACTGTGGCAGGCTGGGCTCTTTCGCCGGGCCCCGGTTGCAAAAGGTAAGCGCCGCGAGCGCCGTAAACGCTAGCGGAGGCTATGGGATAGGTCAAAACGAAGCCTTGCACAGCTCCGGTGCGAGATCGCGGCCTCTGGCCGCGGTCTCGCCACCGGAGCCGTCTTCGGCTCCAGTTGCCAAGATCTTTCACGTGGCTTCCCAAGGTCACACGATCTGCCGGATTTTGAGCGGGCGCCGCTGCCAGGATTGGCAGTTAGTGCGAGCGGCTATTTCGGGCGATATCACGACATTATCGCGTCCACCTGTCAGAGGACATATGAAAGGACACGTTCGCGCGGCAGCGATTGCGTTGGCCCACACTCTCGGGCGCCGGGTCACCCACGTGCACGAATACGAACTCTCCGCCTCTTGCAAAATTGTCGCGTCGGTACGAGGGCGCATCGTCAGCGGATATGACCACGGCAAGCATTGCTATATCACCGGCGCGCTACCGAATCTGTACCATCACGGCGAACGGTCGCATTTGATGCTGAAGCCGCAAGGTCCGGGAGTTTACACCGGCTCCATTCTTCGGTGGAGGTGACGGGCGGTCAAGCCCACATCTTCGACTACTCGGAAGACTCGTACTTTGCCTACAGTGTATGATCAGGAACTGCGCTTGCGGGCGCTGCCGTCTATGACCGGGCGTGGGACGTTGCCTCGAGAACGGAGGCCTTTGTTAGAAATCGGACCGAGTTTGTTGCTTACGCAACAACATCGAACGATGCTTGGGCCCGCCTGGATCCTCGGCCGCAAGACGCGAACCATCTTTGTCTGGATCTGAATCCGTTTCGCAATTTGCGCGGCGCTGGATTGGAATCAAGCGGGAAGTCTCGCTATGAAAGTCGTCGCTAGCATCCGGAAGCCGCACGTTTCACGACTTTTGGCGCTGGTCGTTCACCGGCGATCACAATGCTCACGTTGCTGGTCGTGATGAGCCACGCCGCACTTGCGCCGGTCATCCGCCGCCGCATGTCATTTCACGACGACCTTTTCGACGAGGCGTCCAGGCGATCGACGCAAGGTGGGTCGTTGTCATGGACCCGGCCTTTGGCGAGATTCGCAAGCTGTCGCACCAGGAGTTCAAGACGCAATGGACTGGCGTCCTGGTGCTCCTGGTTCCGGCAGACACCTTCAAGCGCCGGAACGAGACCACCTCCCCCCTCGCCAGATTTGCGCGTTTACTGGTGCCGCACAGGGAGGTGATGGCACAGGCGTTCGTCGGAGCGCTGGTGACGACAATCATCGGTCTGTCGACCGCTGTCTACGTCCAGAAGATCGTCGATCATGTGATCGCAGCGGGCAACCGCAATCTGCTCAATCTGGTGAGCGTCGCCATGCTGCTGATCCTCATCCCACAGATCCTGATCGATCTCCTCAGGCACCGGCTCACCCTGCAAACGGGCCAGAGGATCGATGTCTGCCTGATTCTCAACTACTACAATCACATTCTCAGCCTGCCGCAGAAGTTTTTCGACAGCATGCGCATGGGCGAAATCGTCTCCCGCTTGAACGATGCGGTGAAAATCAGAACTTTCCTGAACGACGTCTCGATCACCATTTTCGTCAACGCGCTGGTGATACTGCTCTCGTTTGGCTTGATGCTTGTCTACTCATGGAAGATCGCCTTGGTCGTGGCGGCATCCATTCCGCTGTATGTCTTGATCTACTGGACCATCAACCGGTTGAACAGGAAGCGCCAGCGCGCAATTATGGAGAATGCCGCCGATCTGGAGGCGCAACTGGTGGAATCGCTTGGAGCAATTTCCACGATCAAATCATTCGGCCTGGAGAGCTTCGCAAGTCTCAAGATGGAGGTGCGGTTCATCAAAACGCTGCACTCGGTCTATGGCTCCGGCCTGATCTCGGTCTTCGGAGATAATGCCTCGACTTTCCTCTCTACCCTCTTCACGATCGTGCTGATGTGGTTCGGTGCGACGCTTGCCCTCGATCAGACCGTCACGCCCGGCGAGTTGCTGTCCTGCTACACGTTGCTCGGCTATATTACCCGGCCGATCGCCACTCTGATTCAAACCAACCGGATCGCGCAGGATGCTTTCATTGCGGCAGATCGCCTGTTCGAGATCTTCGACCTGGAGCCGGCAAGCGGCGGCGGCATTGATGCCAGAAAGTGCGAGCTTGGCGATATCCGCTTGGAGAACATCACATTCCGCTATGGCGCGCAGCCGTGCCTATTCCGGGATCTTAGCGTCACGTTCGGCCGAGGCGAGACCACGGCCGTGGTGGGAGAAAGCGGCTCAGGCAAGAGCTCTCTTACGCTGCTTCTGCGCAATATCTACCCGCTTGAAGCTGGACGCATCCGGATCGGACCCTATGACCTGCAGGATTTCTCGACCGCATCACTGTGCAACGTTGTGGCCACGGTGTCGCAATCCATCGACGTGTTTTCCGGCTCGGTGATTGAGAACATCGCTCTTGGCGATTTCGAACCGGACATCGAGAAGATCCTGAAGATCTGCGAGCAAATCGGAGTACGGGAACTGATCGAGCGCTGGCCCGGTGGCTTTAGGGCCTATCTGGGCGAGAACGGCATACGCCTCTCCGGCGGCGAGAAACAGCGCCTTGCGCTGGCACGGGCTCTGTACCGGGATCCTCAGGTCCTGATCCTGGATGAGGCGACGTCTTCTCTCGACTCGCTCGCCGAGGCGTTTGCCCTGCGACTCGTCGAAGATCTGCGTCGGGCTGGCAAGATCGTCATCATCATCTCTCATCGTCTCAGCACGATTTGCCGGGCAGACAAGATCGTCGTTTTGGACAAGGGGCGGGTGGTTGCGGAGGGACGGCATGCTGATCTGCTGGCACATGAAGGCACTTACGCGCGCTTGTGGCGGGCGCAAAGCGGATCCAGCTGACGGCTCATTCGAGGCGGCGCAGGATGCGCCGGGCCTCGGCAGGCACGAAGGCCTCTTACAGCGCCCCAGGCTTGTGGATCGACAGATTGTCCTGCACGACACGGATGCAGGCGGCGTCGGGATAATGGACGTCGACGAGACCACGCATGCAGTGGGCGCAGTCCACGGCGGTGCGGCGGTCGGTGACCTTGACGTTGCGCCAGCCCCGATGTGGATCGAAGGTGACCAAGAGATTGGCGGTGCCGTTGCGGCGATACTCGTAATCGTAGCGCTCGCGCTGTCCCGGTTGGGCCGGGACCAGCTGGCGCACCTCGCCGATGAGCTGGATGGGGGGCTCGTCGAAGATTCCATGGGGAGTGGATAGCGACCAGGTCTGAGGCCAGACTGAGGTTGCTGAATCCATTCAACCTGGAGACGACGATGTTGCTCGATCATCATTCCGACGGACCGGCCGCTATCCGCACGCAGTTTGGGGCAATTTTTGTGTCATTGGAACTGAGCCGTTCGACTTGGCTGGTTACCTCGCTGTCGCCCGGCAAGAGCGAGAAGATGTCCAAACACAGCGTGAAGGCCGGCGATATTGCGGAACTCTTGAAGCTGTTCGCGGAGCTAAAGCGCAAGGCGCAGGCGCGAACGGGTGAGAGCTATCCGATCATTACGATCCAGGAGGCGGGGCTGGATGGGTTCTGGCTTCACCGCAGTCTGCAGCAGGAGGCCATCGAGAGCCACGTGGTGGATCCGGCTTCGATCGCGACTTCGCGCCGGCGCAGGCGGGCCAAGACGGACAGGCTGGATGGCGAGACGCTGCTGCGGGCGCTTTTGGCCTACAAGCGCGGCGAGCCGCGGGTCTGCGCGATGGTCGTTGCTCCCTCTCCGGAAGAAGAGGACCACCGCCGGATTTGCCGCGAGCGGCGGACATTGATCGCCGAGCAGATCGAGCATGTGAACCGGATCAAAGGCCTTCCGTTCGCGCAAGGGATATCTGATTACGCGCCGTTGCGGCGCGACCGGCGGGCGCGCCTTGAGGCCCTGCGTACGGGGGACGGGCGCGCACTGCTGCCGCATCTCAAAGCGCAGGTCAGTCGCGAACTCGAACGGCTCGAACTGTTGCTCGACCAGATCAAGGCAGTTGAGGCCGCGCAGGATGCTTTCCTGGTCGAGGCGGCAAAGCCAGCCGGCGAGAAGATGTAGGGTCTGGTCACATCATTTCAGCGCAGCGAACGCCTGATCAAAGCGATAGTCCGGGATTCTGATCCGCTCTTTTGTAGGGTCGAAGCGGGATTCCACCTGGTCTGTGAACGGGGTGACGTTCGCCAAGTCGCAGACGCGATCGATAGGCGTGCCACCGCCGAGGACGGTATGCGGGCGGCGCCAATTCCAATGATGTTGCCATTCGGCAATCCGATCCTCGATGTCGGCGGCCTTCGGATCGACCGTTGACCAGAACTCTTCGAGGTCTGCCCTTTAAGTCCGTTCGACTTTGCCATTGAGATGCGGTGAGCGCGGCTTTATGGGACGGAACTTTATCGCCCAGTCCATCAGCGTTTGCTGCACAGCCTCGGCAAAGAACTCGCGGCCGCGATCGGTCTGGATGCGCTGAATCGGAAACGGCGTCTCCTCAATGAGGCGCTCCAGGAAGTCCAGCGTGTTGGCCGCTGTGCGTCGGCGATAAACGCCCAGCACCTTGTAGCGGGAGCAATCGTCAATCGCCGTATACTGGTAAACGCCCGGTGCGATCTTGCAGACGTCCATCTGCACCCGGTCGCCAGGAACTGGCCGCGTGTAGCGCTTTGTGCCCTTCATCTTGCGGCGCGGCCGCTTCAGTACCTGCTCACCGTGGCGACACAACACGCGATGCAGCGTGTCGAGCGAGAGCGCAACGTCGTGGTAGCGGATCAGTTCGTTGCGCAATTGCTTGATCCCGAGCTTGCGCTCACGCCGCAGCGGCAGGATCAACGACTCCTCGGACTCGAAGACCTTCTGCTTCGCCTGGCGCAGCGGCCGGCGGCTGCGCTCGACCAGCTGCATGTTTCGCGCGATCGTGAGCACGGATTTCAGGGGATCGTGAGCAGAGATTTCAGACGATCGTGAGCACGGATTTCGCGGGATCGTGAGCAGCTTTTCAGCGGCTCAGCCCGCTTCGGCCGACAACTCAACCGGCTTAGGAGCTGCCTCGTCAGTGAACGAGGAAGGCCGATGCCCACCCAGAGATTGTCGATGCGCCGGATCAAAGAGGTTCTCCGCTTAAAACATGTTCAAGGCTTGCCGGAGCGAGCCATCGCGCGCACCCTGGGCATCAGCAACGGTGCCGTGTGCACAGTTATCTGCGCCGGGCCGGGGCTGCCGGGCTGAACTGGCCGTTACCGACGGGAATGACCGACGAGGACGTGGAGCTGCTGCTTTTCCCTGCGCCGAAGCCTGCGGCGCTGAGCCCCCAGCGGACCGTTCCCGACTGGGGCTATGTCGACAAGGAGCTGCGCCGGCGCAACGTGACCCGCCGGCTACTGTGGGACGAGTATCGGGCCACCCATCCCGATGGCTTCGGCTACACATGGTTCTGCACGACCTACGAGGCCTGGAAGGGGCGGGCCCGGCCTTCGATGCGGCAGACCCATCTGGGCGGCGAGAAGGTTTTCGTGGATTTCGCCGGCGACACCATCGACGTCATCGCCCCCTTAACCGGGGAAGTGCAGCCGATGAAGCTGTTTGTCGCGGCGATGGGCGCCTCCAATTATACATACGCCGAGGCCTGCCCAAGCGAAGGGCTCGCCGACTGGATCCGGGTCCACATCAACCTTTTCACCTTCCTCGGCGGGGCGCCGACGTTCGTGGTCTGCGACAATCTGAAGGCCGCCGTCACCAATCCCGACCGCCACGACCCCGGCCTCAACCGAACCTACGCCGAGATGGCGAGCTACTACGGCACGGCCATTCTCGCAGCGCGGCCCCGCAAGCCGCGCGATAAGGCGAGCGCTTCATACTGCACCTCATTCCTTTGATGGCGCGGTGATGGCGGTGAGCTGCGCCGGACGGGCGCCGCGCCCACCGCAGCCCTTGCGGATCGTCATGCCAGGCGGGATCTCCCATAGGCCACGGTTCAGGCTGTCGGTATAGCATTTTGTGATGAGCCCCTGGCGACCCCACGTGTGTACGGCTGTCTCGGAGACGCAGAACTTGGCGGCGATCTCGCGCGTCGTGAGCATACCACGTCGACGCAGCCGCTCATATCGGCTCGCAAGTTTGTAGGCGCAGCGAATGAAAGCAACCTTCTTCAGATTAAACGCCTTTGCCTCCCATGTACGCCATCCGTGATTATTGAGAATCTCGGCGACTTCGCGATCGCAATGATGGTCAAGAAGACGATCAACCTCGGCGACGAGTTCAGGTTTGAACTTGCGGATCTGGGCGATGGGTAGCGGCCGGTCGAGCACCAAGGTACGCGTGGCGCCGCCAGACAGGCGCACATGGGCCGTGATGGTTTGCGACTTGATTAAGGTTACGTCGTCGATGAGCAGACGCACGATGCGCTTGCGCTCGCGGGAGTCAACTCGCGGATCTTGCCAGATCCGCGGAAGCTGCTCGGCGAGGTCAAGGATGCGTCGCTGGGCTTCTGCGCCGAGTGCCGCAGCCTGCTGTTTGCTCCGGCGCTTGTAGTCTTCGGCGGCATCGGCATGACGGCGCAGCTTGTCGTTCCATTCGGCCTCGAGTGAATCGGCGACGAGTCGGTTGTCGGGATCGACCTTCATGTAGCGTCGACGCGCCAGTTCGGCTTCGTATCGCATGCGTTCGACATGCTGACGCCGCGCGGCGTCCGTCTCTGCAGCCCGCGCCTCGAGCTCGCGCTGCACCTCAAGGGTGACGGCCAGCGTCATCGGAGTCATCAGCTCGATCATCAGGTCTGCGATCCCCGCATCGACGATCTTCCCGGGAACCGTTTGGCAGGTCCATCCCGCGCGGCGTACCGCGTTCGCCTGGCACAGATAGGTTGGGACGGTGCCGCCGTGCTCCTGGCTGTAGCGCACACCCATGCGTTCGCCACACAGGCCACAGACCACGCGACCTTGGAGGAGCGCCGGTCCCTCGCGCGCCGGTCCCGACCGCCGCTCGCCACCGAAGGCACGAGCGTTGTCGGCGAGCCGCCGCTGGTTGGCCTCGAAGCGCTCCCAGTCGATGTAGCCCTGGTGCATCCCCGGCATAACGAACTGCCAATCGGCCCTGGCAACCTTGACGACACTGGTGCCACCATCGGGCCGGTGCCGTATGCGCGTTCGGCCATACGCAAAAGCGCCGGCGTAGCGCGGATTGTGGAGCACCTGCAGAACGCGCGCATGGTGCGGCGCCGCCCACAGGAGATCACCCTTGTTCGATCCTGTCCGGAGTCGGCGCGGGAACAGCAAACCTTGCTCCCGGAAGAAGCGGACTGTCTGCATCGCACTTCCGGTCTGCTCGAAGATATCGAACACGAGACGGATTGCGTTCTGCACCTGGAGGTCGGGATCGAGGCCGATCGTCCGATCGTTCCGGTAAACCAGCCCGACCGGAGGGCACATCTCGAGCTCGCCGCGACGGGCCTTGTTGAGCTGACCACCACGCATGCGTGCTTTGAGGATGTGCAGCTCGGCCTCGCTCATCGTACCTTTGAGGCCGAGCAAGAGGCGATCGTTGAAGTTGGCTGGATCGTAGATACCGTCTTCGTCAAGAATGAGCGTCGCCGTCAATGCGCAAAGCTCGATGAGCCGGTGCCAGTCGGCCGAGTTGCGCGCAAGGCGCGAGACCTCCAGCCCCATGACAATACCGGCCTTGCCGAGCGCCACCTCGCTCACCAGTTGCTGGAAGCCGTCGCGTGCTGTCGTACTTGAGCCGGACTTGCCGAGATCGCGATCGATGACGTGAACGCGCTCGACCGGCCAGCCGGCCACAACTGCTCGATCCCGCAACCCATATTGGCGCTCGGTGCTCTCGCCGTGCTCGGCGACCTGGCGAAGAGTCGATTGGCGGACATAGAGGTAAGCGTCGCGCTTGAGATGGTCGGCAGTGACTTTAAGCTCAGGCATGGAAGGGCTCCATTGCGATGGCGACGAGGATGCCGGCGATGAGGCGCGTGACGTCGCTTGTTGCGGGCGACGGATTGTCTGGGGCCGAGTGCGTGAGCCGATGGTCGTAGCAGGCCGCCTCGGTATCGACCTCCTGTCCGCGTGCTCGGATCCACGCTGCCAATCCCCGTCGACGAAGAATGGTGAGACCAGGGCAGGCCGTGAACTCGGCACGCAATGCGGCTGCGCGTAGCTTCTCGTAGCTGTCCGCTGCGTCCGCAGGCGCGACGATCAAGCTGAGTTGAGTCGTTTTTTTTGCGCGCCAGCGCCCGCTCCAGGCTGCGTCGGTGCACCTTGACGCCGAACCGCGCCGAGATCGCATCTAGGCAGTGCGACGTCGTCAGTTCGGGTCTTGCAGCTTTGAGAGCGGCGACGAACGCAACGACCTCGGCGGAGACCTTGTGGCCGCCTTTGGGGCCTCGCCGGTTCGGCAACAGGCCGGCAAGCCCGGCGGTCTGCAGGGCGCTCTGCGCCTTGTAGAAGGTCGGACGCGTCACGCCGAATGCCTCG
>NZ_AUFA01000070.1:0-15062 GCF_000426265.1 Bradyrhizobium sp. Cp5.3
TTGCTCTCCTTTGTGGAATCAGCACCCCGAGCCTACCGGCTCAAGGTGGGCAACGCCGACCTCTTCAGAAATTCAACAGAACCCGGGACATCCCCAGGGTCGCCGTAGTCGTCACACTCAAGAAGAAGATGAACTCCGTTAGGATAGTAGGTGCCGGATATTTTAACTCCAGAATCCATCCCAGCGCCGCCATTGTTGTAGTCTGCTGAGCAAATAAGAAGGATTGAATTTGATGGATTCACCTTTAGTTGCGTTGTAGCCCATTGTGTCGCGTTAACGAGACCGACTAGCTGTCCGCCAGGGATGGTCATCACAAAGAGCTGTTTATCGTCGGAATGGGTCTCTCGAATACGGGCGAACGGAAAGAAATCAGGCGTGCCTTTGAAGTCGATAGTGATGGTGCCGTTGTATCGATTTAAGAAGAGAATTTTGGAGAATGCGATCACGCCTTCTCCGCCGTAGTCTGGCTGCTTTGTGGGAACACCGACAGTTACGGGCATTGCGACCTCCAATGCAGTGTTGAACGACGCAATCAATGATTGCATCGCGATAGCCGAAAAATCAACTGATGACTCCGCTGATAGCCTTTGTGCTTAGTCAACACTTCTTGTGCAGTGCACGCGCACTCTGCCGGATTTCGAGCGGCCAGATGTCGCCGGTCAAGCCGAGCACGACCTTGATCTCATTTTCGAACCACAGCCGGGCAGCGGTGCTGCCCTCGCTGAACGGATTGCGGTGCTGGATGTCTACGAGCGCCCTGACGAGATCGTTGTAGGTCGCAGTCGGAATGAACGTTCCCAGATCGGTGGTCATCTCTAAGTCCCTTGTTGGTGATGAACGGGAATCGAGATGCGCGATTTGGGAGCCGCCGGCAAGAGCACCAAACAGCGATGTAAGTCATCGCTGACACTGTGGGCCTTGAGACCGCAACCGAAAATAAATTTGCGTGTAAGCCGTCACTTACACGCCTGCGAGATCAAGATTTATGGAGTTTCTTCCAGCCCGGAGAGTCTTCGATCGTCATCTTCCTGATCTCGTTTTTGGCGTCTTTGCAGAATGGCTTCGTCTGGTTGACCGGTTCCTCTACCCAAAGGAGAACCTTAGAAGCTCGGGCAATCGTAATGGTCGTTTTGAAGCAGCCAAACGGCGCGTCATATCCAGCAACGATCTCGTTCTTGGTCCAAGATCGAATGTCAAATTGGGATGGCGGACCCAGCCGTCCGATTTGCCTGTCGCCGATGGCTTCAACATCGGAAGACCAGCACTGCTTGAGTTCCTGATAGCAGGAGACGTTGTAAGTGTTATTCGGGTAGGCCAAGTCCGGGCCGGTTAAGGTCCCCGAGACGACAACGAATGCATCGTTATCGTAATACATCTTCTGGTCAAAGAGGATCGCCATCTCGCCTGTCTCCCCTCCAGTCATTCGCGTTTGAAGGTATATGATGGTTCCGGCACCGCCCAAGAAACCGACCACCAGACCTATAAGCAAAGCCACCCATCTCATTTGCCAAAACCTTGTTCGGACCTACAGCACTTCACCTCGCATGATTCGGCGTATTTCACCGTATGTCCATTCGGCGTCTCGCTGTAGCGGCCGGGTCATAGTGAAGGTCTGGCCGATACGTTTCGCGACGCGGCGCTGGTTGGGCGCACGAAGGGCATAGGTTGCCCAGCCATCATCGCGTAGCGGGACAACCTTGAACTGGAATTGGACGCCCACACCCGGCCAGCGTCCCCACGCCCGGGACATGATTTCCTTGAGGGCGTCTTTCTCGATGACGGCTTCAAAGGCGCCGTGAATGTGCAGCCGGCCACCACGATCGGTGTCGATGCAGAACCAATACGGCAACCGAACGCCTGCCCGGGTGAGCTGCTTGTCAAAGGATCGTTTCAGGGAGTCCAGGAAGCCGCGTGGATGACTCAAGGCCTTCTCCCGCGCCTTCTGAGTCAGATTGAAGGTGAACGCATAGGCGGGCTTCTCCGCGATCTGGAGGGCCGCTGTCGCGGCCACGGCTTTGACCACGTCACCAGTGAGAGCCCACACGGGTATGTTGTCGTTGGAGGGCTTGAGGGTGTCTGTAGTGTGAGGAAGAGAGGGAGAAGTAAGGGGTGTGGGGTGTGCAACTGAAGTCTCCTCGGCCAGCACGTCAGCCGGAACGCGGAATGACCGCATTTTCTCGATGATTTTCTTGTCTTTGAAGGTCGACTGCCGGACCCGTTGCGGGACCTTTTTCGACCGGTTTTGGGGCCGGTTATCCTGAGGAATGGCGCTTACCGCGCTATAGTGTTCTTGCTCGGACGTTCTCTTAAGCAACGGCACGTTCGGGTCCTCCAGAAAGCCATCCGGTCCGCCGCCGGGTGGCTTTCGCATTTCGAGATAGGGGGTCAATGACGAGATATAGCGTTCGCTCGCCGGGTAACGCTTGGTTTCGTCATCGGCGGAACAGAATTCCGCCGGGCCGGGTCTGCGTCCGAAGTTGCTGGCCGATCGCGTCATTGACATGGTGGTGGACCATCTGAGCGAGGTTCTCGGCAATGCGCTGATTCTCTGCCGGCGAGCTCCCGGGATTGCCCGACATGTTGACGGTAATCGACGGTGAGACGGTCGTATGGCTGGCGGAGATCATGGGCACGGCCGGCGAGCCGCCGCCGACCAAGCCGCCATCGGCGAACCTGGGCACGCCACGATTGATCGCCTCAAGGGTCGCTCGGTGCTTGGCAGTGCTGGCGGCGTTCACGACGAATTCGCCCGGCGACAAGCGGGCCAGAACCCGGTCGTCGCGTGGACCGCCTGGGCCGGAGACCTCGCCACCATTGGCGAACATCGGGAAGCTCAAACCGCCAGTGCCGGCGCCAAGGCCGGACGACATGACGGGCGCTGATCCAGAGCCCAGGCCGAACACGCTACCGATGCCGGAGAGCAGCGGTTTGATGATCAAGGCCTGGTTCGCCATCTGCAACAGCGAGCGAACGAATTGCCGCTCGAAGTCCTTCATGGCGTCCCCCGCGCTCTTGGCGCCGGTCTCGAAGTCGAGCAGCGGGCTATTCAGGGAGTTGCTGAAGGCGTCCGCAGTGCCCTTAAGGGCGTTGTTGAGCCGGATGGCAGCCGCCTCGCTGCTGTTGAGCGCACGGGGCACGTCGTTGCCGTAGACGCCCCGAAGCTGTTCGGCGATCTGCACATCTTCCGGCGACATGAAAGCCGTCTGCCGGTTGAAGCCAATATCGTTGGCGACCTTCGCCTTGGCGAGCTGTTCGCCGGCCTGCCCCGCCGCGCGCGCCAGGGCGTCAATCTTGGCGGTGACTTCCGCAGTGATCGGGATGCCGGCCTGTTGGGCGGCTGTGAGCAGTTGGGCCTTGGCCCGGAATTCCTCGAGCGCGGACGCGCCCAGGCCAACCGCCTGGGTGTCGGCCTGTAGCCGGGCCGTGTGCTTCTCCACCGTCTCAATGGCGCGATCGTATTGGTCGGTGGTCTCGGCAACTTCCTTCGCCGGATTCTTGGACGTGTCGCCGCGAACCGCCGCCTGGACGGTTGAGGCCTCCTGCATGGCGCGCGTGACGTTGCCGTGGTTCTGGAGAGCGGCCGCAAGCTTGGCGTTGGCTCCGACCATACCGACTTCAGCCGGGTCACTCGAAATGCCGTAGGCCTGTTCCGCCGCCTTCCGGCTCTCGGGTGTCGTGGTGGCGTCGGTGATGGATTTCCAGATGGACGCGCCGCCGATGTTGTTCGCGAACCAGTCCGGCACCTGATGCAAGGCCTTGTAGAGGTCGGTGGCATAGCCAACGGCCTGGGCAAGCGTCTCGGTGATGCTGACCCAGCTTGCTTCGTAGTTGGTGCCGAGCGTGGCGAGATCGTCCTGAATAGGCTTCCACTTCTCGGCAAGCACCTTCTGGGCTGCTTCCATGCGCTCTTTGAGCTCGACGGCGCGACCAAGGTCCTCCTGCGAGATGATCTCGGATTTGCTGATCGCGTCGGCGCGCTTCAGCATTTCATCCAGGTAGCCGGCATCGGCCTTGAGGGCGTTACTGATCTGCGGGCCGAAAGCGCGGCCTGCGATGTCCAGCGCGGCCAACCGCTCGCCCTTCTGCATGGCCTGATCTATCAGGCTGACGATGGCGCGGAACTTCTCCTCAGTGCCGTTTGCGGATGCGAGAGATGCAAGGCCGCTGTTGCCAGTGAGGTTTCCCGCCTTCCGCAGTTCGTCCAGGCGGACTTGAAGGTCGCTGCCACCGAGCTTCTCGGTGGTCGCCTCGTTCAACTTGGCGAGGGCCGCTGAGAGGTCGTCAACCGAGAGCTTGGCGCCGGCCGCTCCCTTGGTGATGCGCTGATAGAAGTCGGTCGAGACGGTGTCCGCCTTGGCCGCGATATCCGAATATTCCTGGATCCTCTGCTTTGCGAGGTCGGTGGCGTAGCCCATCAATTTGAAGGCGTCGGATATCGCGGTGATACCGAGCGCGATCGGTCCTAGGAAGCCAAGGAACTGCCCAAAGGCGAGCGTTGCCGCGCCGGCCGCGCCGCGCGAGGCCAGGAATTCGGCATTCATCTTGACAACCTGGACGGCCACGGCGCGCGTAGCGGTGCCGGCGATGGAGGATGTCTCCTGCATCTTCCGCTTGAAATCGTCGAGGCCGGTGACCTTGATGGGGATATTAAGATCAGGCGTTGTCATCGGCGGGCTTTCCTACATAGAGACCAATCAGAAGGGCGGCGGCTGCACCGGCATTTGTGGCGATCGGCCTGCCGCGAACGTGCTGGTCTAGAAGCTTGTCAGCATCGCGCTCCGGCATGCCGGCACCGATCAAACCCAGCTCTAGAACGCGCTCGATATCGTCGGTGCTGTAGTTGCCGGCTTCGAACCGGGCCAAGCATGCTGCTGGCGAATTGCCGTTCGGGCCTGGGATGCCGCGATAGCTCAAGACTCGGCGCACCCATCGGTGATTGAGATTCAGGCTATAGGTTTGCTCGCCCCAGGTGATCGTTCGGGCGCACGGGTCAACTTCACTCACTTCAAAACCTCACTGACTGCATCATTGATTGCTTCCTGGATGTCATCTTTCATCGCCCGGTAGGTCGGCCAAAAGAACGGGCGAGCCGGTTGGCGCGAGGTGCCGTGTTCGAAGGCCTCGCTGTAATCGTATTCGACGCCGCTGCCCTCGCGGACTTCCTTGGTCGTCATGTCGCCGCCGGCCTGCACGATGTATTCAAGATCGTTGGCGCCGGGAGCTACGGTGCAAGATGCTTCCAAAGCGCCCGTCTCCGCGGACTGTTCAAGCGCCCGCAAGGCCTCGCGCTGGGCGTCCGAAAGGCGGAAGGCTTGCTCGCGCAGCACGTCGCTCAGTCGCTCTACCAACTTGTCGGGAAGCGATTGCAGGTATTCGTCGATATCGTCAGCCATACGTCACCATGAGAGAAGATTGACCGCGTCGGGATGCTCATAGATCGAGCGCGAGCTATCGCCGGCCGCAGCGCGCGATACCGCCATCCAGGTCGCCGCCGCACCGTCAATGCGATCGGTCGACTTGCTCTTGTGAATGGTGCGGTTGTCGTTGGTGTCCTTGTGGATCGCGACGTTGGCGAAGTTCCAGCGCAACACAGGATGGCCGCCATGCCGGAAGTTGCCGCTGATGATCGCGCGCTCCAGGACGTTGAGGGCAGGCGATTGCGTTACCCAGCCTTGGCGGATGGTGACGACCGGAAACCCTTCGTCGAGCAGAGGAGTCATCACGGCGCGAGCATAAGCGACGTCAAAGCCGACTTCGCGAACCTCAAACCGTTCGGCGAGACCGCGAATGTAGTCCGCGATTGCAGATCCATCGATCGCGTTGCCTGGGGTCGCCGTAAGGAAGCCATCTCGCCGCCACTGCTCATAGTTCACGCCGTCAACGTCGCCGCGCCGGACAATGTCGGCTTCTGGGCAAAAGAAGTGCGGCAACACGGTGTAGGTGTCGCCATCACGGAAGCACGCGACGACGGCCGAAAGGTCAGTCGTCTTGGACATATCGACGCCAACCCACGCCGGCGCACCGCGCAAGGCCTCATAGTCGATCGGTGCCGCGCCCTGGTCGTAGGTTGCCATATCGACAAAGGGCGAAGTCGAATGGTCGAGCCAGACGTTGAGTTTGTATTGAAGCAGGCTGTCGCGCTCGGTCGGGCTGTCTTTAGCCCGCGCGACATGGCGCCGAAAGCCGGCGATCGATGGATAACCATGGGCGCTACCAGGATTGACGCGCTTCCAAAGCTTTTCGTCGGCATAGTCGCAATCGGCCGGTGACTCAAAGAGCACAGGCAGGCAGGTCGGGTCGGTGATCTCGCCGCGCGCGATCTTGCGGGCGCGCTCGATCACTTCATGGGCGATGCCGTCTTGGCCGCGACCAGCGGTCGTTGCGACCACAAGCAAGCTGTTGTCGATCTTGTCCAGGCCGTTGGTCAGAACCTTCCAAAGCCCGTCGCCGCGCCAGACATGGATTTCATCGGCGAGCACGAATGAGGGCGTCCGGCCCTCCTTGCTCGGCGCATCTGCCGAGATGACTTCCAGCTCCGTCCCGTCGCGAGGATAGGCGATCTTTTTGGCACTGTTGAAGGCGTCATAAACCTTCGTCACTGGGACCAAATGCTTGACGTCCGCCTGGACGATGCCGCGAGCCTCCTTGAACGCGATGCCCGCTTGGCTCCGGTCACTGGCAGCAAAGATTACTTCGCCGCCGGAGACGCGCTCGGGGCCGATGGTGTGAAGCAAGGCGAGCGCAGCCGAAAGCGAGGTCTTACGGTTGCCGCGCGGGACCAGGATCACAACGGTCGAGACAATTCGGTTGCCCTGGTCGTCGCGCGGCCCATAGATCGCCCGAACGATACGCTCCTGCCACGGGTCGAGCTGGAATTGCTTCCTGGGCAGGGTCGATTTGGGATGTTTCAGCGACCGGAGATAGCGCACGGCCCGATCGCCATACCCGAACGGGTCGGGAATGGGCGTGTCGTCGAAAATCCAGCGCGGATAGGTGTCAGACGATGTTGAAGGGGTTTTCATCGTCGTCCTGGTCGTCATTGTCGCGCACAGCCGGCCGCGAGCGCGAGACCGGCGTAAGCCCCAGCTCTGCGGCAAGCTGGCGCGCCGTCACCATGGCCTTGTCCTGGGCGCGGAGGAGCTTCAGGTCGATGCCGGCGCGTAGCAGTAGCTCAAGCTCGCGAATGCGGCCGATCGCGATGCAGTAGCTTTCCAGGCAGCCGAGATCCGCCGGCGTAAGGATGCGGCGCTTCGCCAGCTCCGGCATGACGCGGCGCCACTCGGCCTTGGCGTGCTTGCTCAACCAGGACGGTGGCCTGGTCGAGGCGTCGAGCGCGTTGGCGTCGGTGGCAAGCTCAGGTTTTCGGCCTTTCATGCCGCAACCCGCTCGACAAGTAGACAAGGGCGCGGCAAATTCTTCGGATGAGGCCGAGAATCACTTACCTGACCGTCGGCATGCTGGCGTTTTTCGCTGGGACGGTCGTTTCGTTTTTCACCCTGCCGATATGGGTGACTGTCGCTATCAATTTTGCCAAAGAAGGACCTCGAACCGACTGGCTCGGCTTCTACGGTAGTCTTATCGGGGCAGCGATGACGCTGTTTGCCGGGCTTGTTGCTTGGCTTTCCGTGCAGCAGCAAATCCGAAATACCAATGAGCAAGTGCGCGCTGCCGAAGCGCTGAGAGAGGAAGAACGCATCAATGAGGCCACGAGGGACATTAGAACCCTCAACGCGGCGAGAAATTACCTCTCCGTCCTCGTAAGGGAATTTCCCGAACCCAATAGAATTGGCTTCAACGAATTTAACTTCGCTGGAACGCTTCTCCAGCTTTATTACCGTGCCCGTGTCTACGTTAGTGAATCCGCTTCGAATGCTCCCGGTGAATTCGGCATTCGCATTCTCACCGAAACGTGGCGGATCAGAACGCTCGCCGAGAATGTCGACTCTCGGGAAAGAGCTGGCAAAATGAGCTTCCAAGATTTGAGCGACGAAATCCGCGAATGCATCATCGAGATTTTGCGGATAATTGATGATCTTAATGAGGAAATCGAACGACGCGAGATTCTTTACGCCACTCTCGTTAAACAGCGCGATCGCCTTCGCAAATGATAGCCGGAAATGGGTAACGGTCATCGTCCGACCCGCTGACAGGTGAGGTCCAGGCCGACCCGCCGGCCGATCTCGCTGACACCGATGATCTCGAATTGCTGGCCCTGGTAGGTGACGCGGTTCTCCAGCGTTACGCCGTCCAGGAACCACATGCGGAAGGTTAAGACAGCGTCGGTGGTCTCGCCACGCTGGCCTTCGTGGTTGTCGGTTGCATTCTTTAGGAGCTGGGCGCGCATGGTAGCGACCGGCGCCCAGGTCTCTGCGGGTGTGCCGTAGAGGTCCAGGCCGGTAGTGCGGCGTTGAATTTCAATGATGCGATCGAGGTTGCCGGCCCTCATGCCGCCCTCGCTTTGACGATCGCCGCGACCGAGACAATGCCGTGGCTGTAAGAGCCGTGGGGATCGCGGAGATACCGCGTCTGGGTGACCTGCATGTCGCGGACGGTGAAGCCGTCGATGGGCAGCACGCCATCGGCCTGGGCATCGATCCGCAGCGCCGCAACGATGGCGGAGACGGCCTCCTTACACTGCACTAAGCCGGGCTCCTGAAACCAAACATGAAGGGTGGCATACGTGGTCGCGTCCCAGCGCCGGAGAATGGACTGGCCTTCGCCGATGTAGACGGCCGGCATGATCTCAGGACGGCCATTGGCGTCCACCACATGATCAGCCTGCACCAGGGCCAAAAGCTCCGGGCTCGCGATCAGACGCTCGCGGATGGCCTTTTGCAGGCTCAGAGACGGGTCGGAAATGGTCATTTCAGAACGCAAAGGCCCTGTAAGGCGCCAACAAATCGAGGAAGCCGAACGGCAGCGACTGCGCGGTGGCGCCGATTAGGGAAGACTCCCGGTTTTCGTAGAGGTGCGCCGTGAGTTGCAGCACGGCTTCATTCACCGGCGCCGGCGTGGTGTCGGCGTCGGGATCTGAGGCGGTATAGGCGCCAATCCATGCCTTTGCGGCCGCGAGCTTGGCAGTAATGAGCGCGTCGTCCAGGTCGATCGTGACGTTCAGGTGGGCCTTAGCCTGTTCGAGGGTGATGCCGGCCATGGTCAAAAAATCTCCAATTTAGGCGTCTCTTGCGCCGAGGGAATGTGCCGGTCGTGGATGCTTTTCGCGCGGTGTTGACCCACCCCCGGGGTTGTGGTCGCGCGACGTCTAGGTTTGCGCGGCGGTGACTTGGTCAGTGCTTCCGCAAGCGGCATGCCTCTTTGCAGCCGGTCATAGAGCGCCTGTTTGCTAAGGCCCAACTCGATGGCCCACGCGACAAGGGTCATGGCCTTACCGTTGTGTTCGATAATCCGGCCAGTTGGCGCACGCGGCTTTCGCGACTTGCGTTCGGGTGGTGGCAAATCAAGCTTCGTAGCCTCTGCGATGAGCGGCAGCACATATCTACGCACGCGATCAGGATCGAGGTCAGCTCGATAGCAGGCCGCGCGATAGTCATCGTCATTCATAAGAAACCAATCGCGAGCTCGCTGCCGATCCAGGCGTTCCCGCAAGGTCCTAACGTCCAAGGGCAGCGTTGCATCGGTGATGGCTTGCAGGATCACGGCATGCCAAAGCCTGGTCTCTTTACTGCTCATGGCCGGCGCTCGATGGATTGTTTGCGGCGGGCGTGGCAGGGTGAGCTTGCCAGTGGCTGCCAGTTGGATCGATCCCAGAACAGCTTCATGTCGCCGCGATGGGGTTTGATATGGTCGACGCAATCGGCCTTGCGACCGCAGCCGCAAGCACAGAAGCGGTTTCGAGGCAGGTCGAGGAATGCTTTGCTCTCGCGACGCCACTTGCTGTCATAGCCGCGATCGTGAGCATTGGGCCGGCGTCGGTCGTTCTCGGCCTTGCGCTTGATCTGACAGGCGCACAGCTCGCCAGCCCAGACGCGCTGGCCGCAGCTACAGACGCGGCGCGGTTTCCAGGCCATCAGCGCGGCCTCACATGGTTGGTCATGTCGCCGATGGCGTTGAGGTCGGCCTTCATGTCGGCGAGCGATCCATCGGCGACGTCGGCCGCCTGGTCGTCTTTGCCGCCGCCGAAGATCGCCCGCAGCATGGCCTCGCGGCCTATCTTGGCGTTGACGATCTCCGAGATTGTTGCGTCCCATACGTCCTCGGGAGCCCAACCAAGCCAACCGGTGCCGATCTGGAACAGTTGGGTGAAGTGTTCAATGAACGGCATGGGCTTGCTGGTCTGCGGTTTGTCGGGGCTGTTGGCGTCGGCGCCGCACAGGATGACGACGAAGTTTTGGAGCTGGTCCAAGGCGCCCACGATGTCGAGCACCACTGAATTCGTATCTGCGAGCGCGTAGGCCGCCCAGGCGCTCTGATCCACGATGGTGGCGTTGATGAGATCGATGGCGGTGGTGATGCTGCCTTCCGCGAGGTAGCGCGAAAGGTTCTGAAAGCCCGCGTATTTCTCGTTCAGGACGAATGCGGCCCGCAGCGACGGCTTCAAGTCGAAAGACTTGTCTCCGAGCTGGAGGGCAAAAGTATTCGCTGCGAGCCGCATGTTCATGTCCTCTTAGGTCGCCGAGACCTTGAGCTTCACGAAGCGATCGGGATGAGTGACGTCGGCGCCGACGCGCTTGCGCGCATGGAAGCGGGTCTGCCCCTTCGTCGCGACCGTGTAGGGGTCACGGAGCATTTCAAAGCTCACGCGATCCACGATCCGATAGCCAGCGAGATCGCCGAACAGGATCGGGTAGGAATTGGCCGCGATGTCGGCCATATCGACCGCCTCAACGATCGGACGACCGAGCAGCGTGACCGGCGCACCATTGGTCAGGCCGTCCAGGACCAGATAGCGGCCCATCCCATCCTTGAACTGGCGAATAGCGGCGAGCGTGTTGCGATTCATGACCCAGGTGCCGTTCTGCGCGTGCACAGCCGGCAGCTTGTGGAACATCTGGATTAGAACGTCGGCGGGATTGGTCGTCGGGAAGTTGGCGGCGGCGCCGGTGATGAAGGTCTGAATGCCGGTGGCGTTCATCAGGCCCTTCGGCTTGCCGGACCCGTCGCCCACCACGAAGGCGGAGCCTTCCGCGATGCCGAAGCTTTCGGCGAGGTCGGACGCGAGTTCGCCCGCGAGGTCGTAGGCGTTGTCTTCCAAGAGCTGGTTGCTGATATCAGTGTAGGTCGCCGCCTCGTAAGGCGTCAGCGTCACCTGCTCATAGGAGGGTTCGCTTTCGGTGCGGTCGGAAGTGTCGTCAACCCAGGTCGCGGCGGTGCTGCCGGTGCGGCGCGGATACTTCACCTGGGAAGAACCGATGGTGACGACGCGCGCAAACTGGCGGATTGGCGAGAACTGGCGCAGAAGCTTGATAACTTCCTTGCCGAATTCCGGCGGCGTGATCGCGGTGTTTCCGGACAGAGCCAGTGTTTTCTTTTCGAGATCGTCGAGCTTGTCGCCGCCATGACGCAGGAAGGCTTCAAAAGCCTTTGTCTCAAGCTCGGGATCGTTGTCGTTCGCGGCTTGCCGGTTGCTGGGCCGATTGACCTTGGCCTCGATGCGGTCCAGGCGTTCGGTGAGCTTGGTGTTGTCGTTGGCTGCCTTCGTTTCGAGGGCGGTCTTCAGTTCGGCAAGCTGCTTGGCAACTTCGGCAGTCGGATCTTCGGCTTCGCCGGTATCCTTGAATTTCAGGGCGGTGACGTTCTTCATGGGGTAGTTCAAAGCTCCTATTAGGACTTCAGCGTTGCCGTGAAACGCTTGATGAGGTCGGCCGCCGCGAGTGCGGCGTCATAGTTTTTCGCGCCGGTAATACGAGCGCGGGGATGGGCGGGATTGCGCACGACGCTGATCTCATAGAGATCGAGTGCCGCGATGACGCGGTTGCGGCCCTGCTGGGTCGAGGACTTGGTCTTGAAGCCAATCGACAAGCCGGAGACCAGGCCGCTCTTGATCATGCCGAGCACGGTGCGAGCGCGTGGCTGGTCCATGTGAAGTTTGCCCTTCACAACCAGGCCGTCATTCGTTTCCGCCGCGTCGGTCCAGGTGCCGATCAGATCAGCGACATTGTGCTGGAACAGGATCGGAAGCTCATTCGAGACGAAGTTGAAGGCGCCCTTGACGATGAGGTCGCCGGCCGTGTCTGGCTCGCCGAACGGCCAAGCGGTGCCGGTAATCTCTCCAGCGTCGGTGACACTGAGCGAGGCTTTGACTTCAAGCTTATCCATTGGTGGTCTCGTGGGGATTGCCGAACATCGTCCGCTCCAGGATCTTCGCGGCGAGTTCGTATGTTTCGATAACGGGCCGGCCTTCCGCGTATGCGGCGATCAATTCGGTCGCGCGCTTGGGTGCGGTGCCGCCACCGACCAGAGCGACCCTGATGGTTTCGTTGATGTCGACTTGGGCGAAGTTGCGCGAGAACACGCGATTGCTGATCGCGCCGATGGGGCCGCACTTCGTCTCAAGCTCGCGGATCAATGCCGGTGTGAGCTTGAACGTGTATTCCTGGTCGCCAAAGAATGCAGTGAGCACCATCAAGCCGCGTCCTCTCGATTGTTGTTGTCGTTGCCAGCATTGAGCGCGCCCCCGGCATGCGCGGATGACGTGTTGAAGTTCTCGAAAACATCGCCGCCATCGTAGGCCGGCAGGCCGAAGCCGATCGAGCGCGCCTCGTTCGGGTTCAGAATTCTCGCGGAAACTGCGGCACTGAGTGCCTGGGCTCGCGCGAGGAGATCGGCGCGAGCGAAGCCGTCGATGTTAAACTCGATGGCATACTGGTTGCGCTCTTCCGGCGTCAGAAGCTTCAACTCAAGCTCCTGCTCAAAAGACTTCAGCCTGGGCAACAGCGCTTGCGAGAGGAATTCCTGCCCGATCGATTCAATGGAGCGAGGCTGGGCGCGGTCGACCTGCATCAGCATGTGGAGCGGCACGCGATACAGTCGCGCGATCTCCGCGACGGCATACGTCCGCATCTCCAGGAACTGGCTGTCGACGCTGGTAAAGGTCATGGCCTGCCAAGATGCGTCGCTAGGCAGAACTGCCGTGCCGCCGGAGCTGGTCCCGCTGTGTGCGGCCTGCCAAGCGGTCTTGGCCTTGCCGAGCGCGTCGGCAGTGATGTTGCCCTTGAGTGAGAGAACGCCGGACGGTCTTGCACCGTTGCCGAACAGGCGTGCGGCATGACGTTCCAGAACGATCGCGAGCGCGATGGCCTCGCGACCTTCGCCCACGAGGCCGCGCGTTGGGTCATAGGCCGGGGTTGGAATGTGGAGGATATCCGCCGCCGGGATCTCGCGGGCGGGGTTCTTGCCGTCCGCTTTGATGGCGTATGCCGGCTCAAAATTAGAGTAGTCGACGACGATCGAGGACAGCCGGGGGTCGAGCCGGATCAGTTCAGCGGGCTTGCCGCCGTCGACGCGGACGACCTGGGCGAAGCCGCCCCAGGGCTGGAGTAGCGCGTCGGCCATGAGCTGGGTGCGGAATAGCGCGGCCGGCGTCCAGCCGTTCGGCGCGTCGTGCAACAGCGCGTAAAGCGGGTGATCGGGGGCCTTCTCTTTGCCGCCGTCCGGGAGCCGCTTGTAGACGTGAAGGGGAAGCGAGCCGGCCGCCTCGCTGATCGAGCGCACGGCGCACGCAACGGGTGCGCAGGTCATCGCCGTATGAGGCGTGACGGTCACGCCTGCCAGCGTCGGGGTCGCGCCAAAAAGATCGAAATAAAATCCGCTCGCGTCAGCGAGGCTGGGCGCGGTCTTGGTCTCGATACCGAGGAGAGATTTTAGGCGGGACGCGATCGGCAAAAAGGCACACGGACAGGACTGGCCCACTGGTTATGCGAGCGAGGAAACGGGATCTCTGCCTGTGCTTTTTGTTTCGGCGCATTGTCCGAACGAGAAATATTATTGCGCAATTTTATTGCGCAAACAACCCTACGGTAATACCAATTTCGATTTTGAGCGCTGGCCCGGCTGTTTGCAGCCGGAGTCAAAAGCGCAACGTATTCAGTAGGGAGGAAATCAATCGGTTTGCAAAATAAACGAGCAGAAACAGTTGTCTGCGCTCGCCTGGGAGACTAGGGGTCGGAGGTTCAAATCCTCTCGCTCCGACCATTAAGATCAAAGGCTTAGCCGGAAGTCCGCAGCCTCAAAGTTCACGCTGGGAAACATCGGCGGGTAGGGGGGCCGTACACGCGATTTTTTTGAGGCCCCGTTCAAAAAGAATAGTTGGTTTGCGGCGTTGAACTTCTACATAGACCACGAAGGCACGAGCAGGGGCGTAATGCCCCTTTAATTGTCATTAGCCATAGGCCTCGTGTATCGATTTGAAGGTAAGCGCCGCGCAACGGAGATGTGCGCGGCGTGGAGCGGGGGACTTAGGCAGCCGCAAGAGCTGTCCTCCCCGGTTGTGTAGCGGCGAGCACCCGCAGGTATTGCCGAAAGGCAGGCCGTCCGCCCTGGTGGACCCCACAAGCGCTTAACAAGCACTGCTTCCCGCATGCGCAGGCGGGCTCCGAGAGCCAACCAAACTTGGAGCCATAGCTATGACTGCTCACGCGAACCGTACTACGCGCGAAACCATCCCCCGCGACTTCCCCCATCCCGCCTGTCTCGGCGGACGCGACCTCTTCATTGAGGTGCTCGGCGGGCCGTCTGTCACGTCTTTCAACCGCTGGCGGGGATGTCCCGGGTTCTGTTGAATTTCTGAAGAGGTCGGCGTTGCCCACCTTGAGCCGGTAGGCTCGGGGTGCTGATTCCACAAAGGAGAGCAACGCCATGACGAGAGATATCACACCGGCTGGTTCGCCGGCGACTGGGGCTGTGGACGAAGCGTTTGCAGAAGTGCGGGCGAGCTTTGATCGGTTCTGCCTTGCGGCGGGGATCGAGGCGCTCGGCACGATGATGGAGGCGGATGTCACGGCGGCCTGCGGGCCGCGCCACGGTCGCGATGCGGCGCGGCGGGCGCACCGTTGGGGCCGAACGCGGGGACGGATCGGCTTCCACGGCGGCAAGATCGAGGTCGA
>NZ_AUFA01000071.1:0-14821 GCF_000426265.1 Bradyrhizobium sp. Cp5.3
TATCTTCAACCGACGCACCACCAATCATCATATCCCGAATCATGGTCACCCATGGATTCAGAACTCATCACAAATAGCAACTGTAATGCTAGTTCTGTTTTGTGCTAAATCGGTAGCCTTGGTCGCAGATCGCGGCAAACGCTACGATCAGACCGGAGCCCACAAGAATCCAAACGACTCCGTCCGTGGCATGATTCGGCGATTGCGCGACCATCGTAAGCGCCCAGAGCGGAGCGAGACCGCCGGCAATCGCCGTGCCTATTTCACGCCCGGCGCCGACCCCCGTCGAGCGGTTCTGGACAGGGAATTGGCGGCTCAGGAAGGATCCCTGCGGTGCAAACATCATCGGGGCGATCAGTCCGGTGCCAACAATGATCGCGATGTAGACCATGGATTTGTCCGCCGTACCCAGCAGCGCCATGAAGGGATAGGCAAACAGTGCCGCGAAAATACCGCCGATCGCGAGGACAACCTTGCTGCTGAAGCGGTCGCATAGCCAGCCAAAGACCGGCACCGCAAAGATGGCCAGAAGGCTGGCCAGCGTTACCGAAAATGACGTGATATTCGCCGAGACGCCCTTGAACTGAGTAAGATAGGCCAGCGAAAATGTCTTGAAGATATAGCTTAGTGCATTGTATCCGATGGCGATGAAGAAGACGACGCCAAGCCCTTTGATGTTCGAGCGGAAGAGACCTTTAATCGGCGCCTTCTGTTCATGCATTGACTCCATGGCGTTGTACTCGGGTGTTTCCGGCAAGCTCTTGCGGACCCACAGTCCCATAAGCACAAGCAGGAAGCTCATGATGAACGGGATGCGCCATCCGCCATTGAGAAGAAACTGGTCGCCACCGAGACTGAGCAAGTAAATGGTCAGTGAGGAGAGCAACAGGCCAAGGTTAAGTCCGAGCGCCGGCCAGGCACCCTGACGCCCTTTCTGGTCATCGGATGCATGTTCGTAGGACGTGACAGCGGCGCCTGCGAGTTCTGCCCCAGCACCGAATCCCTGAACAATACGAAAGGCCACCAGCACAATCGGCGCCAAAATACCGATTGTCGCATAGGACGGAATCAAGCCGATCGCCGCGGTGCAGATACCCATGAGGCTGAACGTGTAAACAAGCATCCTCTTGCGACCGAACTTGTCGCCGAAATAGCCAAAAAATATGCCCCCGATGGGGCGGGCGACAAAGCCGATCGCGAAGGTCGCAAAGGCATTCAGAGCAGCGTTCTGGGGATCCTTGGTGTCGAAGAACACCTTGCTAAACACGATCGACGCCATTGTCGCATATAAATAGAAATCATACCACTCGAGCATCGACCCGACGATCGTTGCTGCCGCAACCTTCCTCTTGCGCCGCTTTGCTGCCTCAGGTGTTTCGAGTATCGACACTGGAATGTTCATAGCTTTCCTTCCCTGGATGGTGACCGGTTCTTATTTGATTGCGAGAATTTCTCGCGTGATATACTCAGCAATCGCCATGGAAGACGTTGCGCCGGGCGATGGGGCGTTCCGGATATGGGTTACGCGGCCGCAGCGACGAATGACGAAATCGTCCACGAGGGACCCATTTCCCATCATGGCCTGCGCACGGATTCCGCGAACTGCGGGCGACACGGTAACAGAGGAGAGCGAGGGCACATATTTTGCGGCTTCCCGCAGGAAGGCGGCCTCGCTGATGACCGTCTTGAGCTCACGCAGTGCCATTGGCACGTTCCGAACTGCGAAGCGCCAGAAGCCCGGATAAAGAAGCAAGTCGCCGACATCATTCAAATTGATGGAGCGGCCGGAATAATTCTCGCGCCCAAATGAAATAAATGCGTTTGGGCCGATGGTCATTTCACCGTCGATGCGCTTGGTGAAGTGCACACCGAGGAAGGGGAAGCGCGGATCTGGGACCGGATATATCAAACCCTTTACATGGTCCCGGAAGTCTCGGTCGATGACATAGTATTGGCCGGAGAATGGAACAATCTTGGGATCAGGACGATCTCCGCTGATTTTAGCTAGGCGATCAGACTGAAGGCCGGCGCATGAAATGACGTGGTCGAACGCCGCTTCATGCAAAGGACTACCGTCGCCTTCCAGAAATATGCCGTCATTCGTCTCGGTAATCTTGGTGACGTTCGCGCTAACGCGAATTTCGCCACCTAGGTGTTGGATATCGATCGCAAATTGCTTTGCGATCTGCCCATAGCTGACGATGGCCGTTCTCGGCGAATAGAGCGCTTTGATTCCGATACAGTTTGGCTCGATGTCCCTAATCTCTTCCGCGTCCAACATGCGGATATCGGGAACGCCATTTCCGACCGATTTTCGAAAGATGTTTTCGAGTCGTGGCAGTTCATCTTCGGAAAGCGCTACCACCAGCTTGCCGCATTCATCGTAGGGCAAGGAATGGGTCGCGCAATACGTCTTGATCAGGTCTCTCCCCCGCGCGCAAAGCCGCGCCTTAAGGCTTCCCGGCTCGTAGTACAGGCCGCCGTGGACCACGCCTGAATTGTGGCTCGACTGGTGCAGGGCGACATCGGGCTCCTTCTCGAACACCTCGACCGAAATCCCGGCGTGGTCCAGCATCAACTGTCGAGCGACTGCAAGGCCGTTTATCCCGCCGCCAATAACCGCAACACGCCTGACGCACATCCTGTTTTCCCCGAAAGGCTGCATTTCATGCAGTCATCTTGCTGGTGGCAGGAGGAGCTAAAAACGGTGTTGCATGAAAGCGAATTTTTTCGCATCATGTTGTTCGCCCTTATCGAATATCTTGCGATGACGCTAAAGCAACTGGAAGCCTTCTATTGGGCCGCGACGTGCGCAAACTTTGCGATTGCGGCACAGAGGCTCAACTTGTCGATCTCTTCGCTTTCCAAGCGAATTACCGAGCTGGAAGGCTCTCTCGGAACGACGTTGTTCGACCGTTCGGGCCACAGGGCGAATCTGACGCAGTCGGGACAGGAGTTGCTCGCGCACTCGCTAGATCTCCTTGACCTGGCGGCCGACATCAAAGGATCGATGACCAAGTCCTCTGGGCTGTCCGGCCATTGCATCTTCGGCGCGGGCGAATTGACCGCAATGACGTGGCTTCCCGGACTCGTCGCAAGCATGAGGAGCCGTCACCCGAATTTGCGCATGGAAGCTTATGTGGATGTTGGAGCGACGCTCGAGTATCGCCTTGATCAGGGGGAGCTGGACTTCGCGATCGTTGCAGGCCGCTCGTCACGCCACGGCATCATGTCTCAGCCCATTGTCGAGGCTCAGTTCGTGTGGATGGCAGCGCCGAGCCTCGCTGGTACAAACGGCACATGTGCGGCTTTGCTCGAGAGGGGGACGCCGCTGATTGCACTTCCTCCCTTGGCCGGCACGACGCGCCTCATCGACGATTGGCTTACCGTGAATCGGATCGCTCATGTCGAGCGCATCAACTGCAACAATTGGGGCGCAGTCGTTGGGATGTTGAGCTTGTCGGTCGGCGTTGGGATTGTACCTTTTGGTTGGGCCGAGCGTCTGGCTGATAAGGGCCTTCTACGCCGACTTTCCGACAAACATCCTTTGGCACCGCTCGCCTATTCCTTTCAGTGGCGGCGCGGCGATACACGCCCCCTAATCAAGGAAATGCGCGAACTCGTGCGCGTGGTGGCAGACTTTTCTCGATCTGTGGGCTTTGCCTGATCCGTGTAAGAGCCGCGGCATACTAATAGTAACGATTATGGATATCTGATGAGGCGACGAAGCCCGTCCAATCGAGTGTTCGGCATCGTTGCTTGACATGGGGTGCTTCGTTACGTGGGCGCGATTATCGACGGCCTTGCTATTTAACAGCGCGGTTGCACCGGGAGGAGCGTAAGCATCGCTCTTCGTGCGTCTCCGGACGATACAACACTGTCAGGCTCCCTCAATCGGATTGCCCAAGTTGATCTTCGATATCAGATTTTCTGCAACCCCTATCCAGATTTGGGAGTCAGGGAACCTTCGGTAAGAGCTGATCTGTTTCGCATTGCTCTAGGTAAACCCTCAAGGGGATGCGAGTTTGATGCCGGCCTCGGCATAGAATCGCATCGCGCCTGGATGGAACGGCATAATCCGGTTCACAGCAGCATTGCCGGCGAGCGTGCTGGCGGCTGTCGGATAATTTTCGGATTTCGGATCGACCGCGGACAGGACTGCCTTAGTGATCGCGTAGGCTATATCGATCGGAAAATCTTTGTTGGCAATCACGAAATTCCACTCAGAGACGCTTTTGATCTCGACGGCTTGACCTTTGTAGCTACCGGGCGGAACTGTCGTTGCCGTAAGCTGCGGGAAGGTCTTTAGCATGGCGGCTACTTCGGCATCGGAGAGCCCAAACACGACCACGTCCGCCTTATTGGCGACTTCGCTGAGCAAAGCAATGGGCACCAGTGCGCCTTGCCATAGCGCGTGGATCTCACCGGCGACGACCCTTCCTGCCAGCTCAGCTGGGTCGCCGTTGACAATGATCGGTCTTACTCGCACAGCCACGGCGGCGGCTCAAAAGAATACCTCGGCGGGGCCTTTCGCTGGACCGACGCCGACCTTCTTGCCATCGAGGTCGACGAGGGATCGGATATCGCTTCTGCGCAGCACTGCAACCTGGAACGAGGTCTCGTACATCGGAAATAACGCACGCAGGTTCCCGCGCTTGCGGCCGGCAGCCCAGCCGCTTCCGTTGATGGCGTCGTAAGCAGAGCCCATGAAGGTGGTTCCGATTGTCGACGCGGACGCTTCAATTGCAGACAGGTTGTCGTTCGAACACGCGCTCTTTTTTACCTCGACGTTGATGCCCTTGGACGCAAGAAACGCGGCGACGCCCTGGCCGTATGGCAAACATGCGCTGCCGTTGCCGGCCATCATCAGCGTCACTTGCGCGGCCTTTTGCGCGAAGGCTGGCGTGCCATTGAGAGCGGCCAGGCCCGACAGCACAATGTATCCAATCGTTTTCCATGCCATGGTCACACTCATCTGTTGGGCCTCTTTTTCAGTTGGTCGGCATTTCGTATCCGTCGTCTGAGAACGACGATGTGTGACTGCAACACAGATCATCGCGCCCTGTATTGGGAAGGATCACCGGATCATCGTATCGGAAACAGCATTCGATCCAGAAAAATGCGATAAATGAGTTCTGGGCGACCAGCACGATGGCGCGCGCCCAAACCGCACTCCTCAACGAATCCACGGTCTTTCAAAAGCGTCAGGAGTCGCCGGGCACTCCGCGGTTGGATGCTATAGCTTTTTGCAAGTTCCGCGGAGGTAAAGCCATTTGGATCCAACTCTTGGAAAACGACTCCCAGCCGACGAATGACAGCGGGCGAAACCTGCAAATTTCGTGCGGTTTCCAGATCGCTTTGTCTCTCTTCGCGAGCTTCCTTTGGGTCGACTTTTTCAACAATGAAGGCGGTTTGCTCGATCTGAAAATATCGAGTGGCTGAACTGCTAGTTCGCTGCTGGGCCTGTCTTGCAAAGGCTTCCGCCTGATCGGCATTTGGTCCGATCCCGATACCTAAAATAAAGGCGGGCTCAGGCATGGATACGCTTGACAAGGGGAGCGCATTCAAGTGGCGGTCTATCGCACCTCTTGTCGTTATCCAAAGTGCTTCATTCAAATCGATCTTAACGATGCGGCCGCCAAGCAAGTCCGAACATAACCGGGCCGCCTTCGAAAGCCCCCTAGTCGAGTGCTTCTTACGTGTGTTCGAATCCGAGTGCTGTGACAGAACGCATATCGCAACTTGTGACGCCTCGACGTGAACCAGCTCGTGGCGAAGCTGAGCTCTCAGAAGTGCCTGTCGAACTGAAATGCGGGAGTGATTGATTCGGATGACCGGAAGTCTCGACGCGGAAAGAGTTTCGAAGACGCTCCTAATGCATGTGAAACAGTGCTCAATTTTGCCTTGTTCAAGTAATGACCGATGGGTCGAGATGATGCGGTCAAGGTTGATCTCGCTTGGGTCGCTATCGATCTCGAGTGGAATGACGTGATAATCGTCCGAGAGTCGAAGCTCTTCGTAGGCTTCGCTGACGTCGTGCTCTGTCATGCAATCGAAACTGAACTTGGGAAATTGACCAGTATATCCCTTCCCCAACGCAACAAGCGCGAGCGCACGAAATAGATCTGTCCCTTCGTGCGGAATATAATCGAGATTGTCCGTGGCGAAGCCAACAGAAACGGCGAGTCGATATGGAAGGCGCCCGCTAAAAAGAATGACCGGGCAGACTGGCTGAAGCGCGTGAACAAGCTCCGCGGTCTCGTGCGGCGACTTGTATTTCGCCACTACCAGGATCGAATCCAGCCCGATTTCCTTCGCGACCCGTTCGATCATCGCAACGGTATCGTCTGGTCCAACAACGCCAATCAAAGCAGCTTTCCTTCGCTGACGGGCCCTGAGGAACGGCCACGAATTCCATGTCCGTAATATGACCGTAATTTTTCTTGACTCAAGCGCTTCGAATGACCTTAATATGACCGAAATAGAGCAAGTCAGTTGTTTCGGGGAGATGCCTATGAGATGCGACGTTTCTGAACGAGGGGCGCTTTCCAAGACGCAGCTTGTGGCAGACAGGCGCGAGCTCCATCGTTTAGCGGAACCCGGCTGGTGCGAGGTCTTCACGGCCAGCAAGGTCGTGAAAGTCTTGCAGGAATCGGGATGGCAGGTTCGTTGCGGGGCTGACGTTATTTCGCGGGACGCTCGAATGGGCCTCCCTCCGCAACACACTCTCGATTTTTTTCTTAATCGGGCGCTGGATCATGGGGCGGATCCCGCCACGGCCGAAAAGCTCCGTGACGGATTCACGGGTGTTGTTGGCACTCTAAATGGTCGAGTGGCCGGACCAGTCATCGCGTTCCGGTTCGATCTTGATGCCAACAATGGAGGTGAGGCGACGAGTCGCGATCACCGGCCAGTCCGCGACGGCTTTAGTTCCATCCACGAGGGCTTCCATCACAATTGCGGGCATGATGGTCATACGTCGATGGGCCTTGGTCTTGCGCGCGCCCTTGCCGGCATCCGCCACGAGCTGGCTGGTGAGATACGTTTGATATTTCAACCGGCGGAGGAGGGGTTGAGAGGCGCGAAAGCCATGGTCGCAGCTGGCGTTCTCGACGGCGTAGATTACTTCGTCGGCTGCCATCTCGGCGTACAAGCTCTTAGCGTCGGAGAAGTCATCACCGGCTACAAAGATATTCTTGGCAGTGTCAAATTAGACATCAACTTCACGGGCAAGAGTGCACACGCTGCTATCTCGCCGCACGACGGCCGCAATGCCGTCCTCGCCGCGTGTGTCGCCGCACAGAATTTGATGGCAATTCCTCGCCATGGCGACGGGGACACGCGCGTCAATGTTGGTCGCATATCCGGCGGCGACTCGCGAAACACAGTTCCGAGTTCTGCTGACCTCTCGATAGAACTGCGTGCGGACAATGCTGATACCCTTCAATTCCTGAGAGATACCGCAGCCCGAGTTGTTGCGGGCGCTGCATTGATGCATGAAGTGACGAGCCGCTCCGATCTGGTCGGTGAATCGCGGGCGGCAAGCAGCGACCCGGAGCTGGCGAAAATCGTCCATGAGGCAGCGCGCGAGGTCCCGCGAGTCAAGAAGATTCGGGACGGCGTTGAATTCAGAGGCAGCGACGACGCCGCCGAAATGATGCGAGCTGTTCAAGGCCGTGGTGGGAAGGCCGTTTATTTTGGCATTGGTACAGAACTAAGCGCAATACATCATAACCCCCACTTCGATTTTAACGAGGATGCCCTCCCGATCGGACTCGAAATCCTGGAGCGGGTCGCCTGCTTACTGGGGGCGCATGGCAGTGAAGTACGTCCTCGCAGTTGAACGTGGCGAACGCATCACTTTGAGCGAGTTGATGCGTTTGGATTTGAATTCACGGTTTACTCTTGCAGTCCTGCAAAGTGGACAAAAGCCCGAGAGATATCTGATGTCAGCACAAGTTCAATCATCCGATCGAGGCGCCTTGCCTGTCGCCGCCCTGCGCAATCCTTGGAAAGAAATTTGCGCGGCCAGTATCGGCAATGCGCTCGAATTTTACGATCTGCTGATTTATGGTTATTTCGCCGTGGTGATCGGCAAACTGTTTTTTCCGACGGCGGACGAAACGACGTCTCTGTTGCTCAGCGTTGGCACATTCGGAATTTCCTTCGTGATGCGCCCGCTCGGCGCCATTATCCTGGGCTCGTATACCGATCGGGCAGGGCGCAAGGCGTCGCTGACGATGTCGATTGCGATCATGATGGCGGGCACGGCGATCATTGTTTTCGCGCCGACATATTCCCAGATAGGCATCATATCCCCGCTGATCATCATCGTCGCACGCATGTTGCAGGGCTTTTCGACCGGGGGCGAATTCGGCGCGGCAACGGCCTTTATGGTGGAGCATGCGGATGCCAAGCGGCGCGGCTTCTTCGCCAGCTGGCAATCGTCGACGCAAGGTTTGGCGACCGTGCTTGCGGCCGGCGTCAGCGCACTTATCAGCTACACTCTGACAGAGAGTCAGGTGAACGATTGGGGCTGGCGGGTCGCCTTCGGTGTTGGCCTGCTGGTGGGGCCGGTTGGTCTGTATATTCGCAGCCAGATCGACGAGACGCCAGAATTCACAAAACTCCCGGCCGTCAAACAAGGCAACTCGCCGCTGAGCAGGGTACTGGTACGTGACCGCATGAATCTATTGCTGGGCATAGGCGTCGTCGCGGGAGTGACCGCGTTCAACTACGTTCACAAGGTGTACATGCCGACTTATGCCTTGACGCAATTGCATATTCCGGCGACCTCATCGTTTGTCGGCGCATTGGTGACCGGCGTCGTTCTGATGGTTACGGCGCCGATGTTCGGTACGCTGTCGGATCGCTATGGACGTCTTCGGGTGCTGTCGACTGCGGTGCTGATGGCTTGCCTCACTTCGTATCCGCTCTTTCTGATGCTGACCCTGTGGCCGACGGTGACCACCCTGCTCGCGGTGCAGGCATTGGTCGGTCTGCTAATCGCTGCGTGTCTTGGGCCGATACCTGCAATGCTTTCGGAGATATTCCCGACCAACACCCGCGGCACCGGATTGGCACTGACCTACAACTTCTCAGTCACATTCTTCGGCGGATTTGCGCCTCTGATCGTCACCTGGATGATTGCCGCGACAGCAAACAAGATGGCCCCCAGCTTTTATGTGATTGCGACGTCCATCATCAGCATTACCGCCCTGCTGGCTCTCGGTCGGCGCTTGGGTGCCGTGGACAAATTTTCGCGCAGTGGAACTCCCAGCGCTGACCGGTTGGACAGTGCTGCCCGGTCGGATGGCTCCCACAGCGAGGTGATGTCATGAGAATGCTATCGCGGCGAGGTTTCTGCGGCGGGATCTCGGCGGCCCTTTATTCACTGACGGCAGGTGCCAAGACCGCACGTGCAGATGATTTCAAGGTGACGTTCTACAATACCTTCCCTCCACTGAGCTTCGAGAACGATCGCCGCGAGATCACAGGCATTCTTCCGGACGCGATCGCGGAAATCCTGGGTCGCCGTGTGGGGCTGCCGGTTGTGACGCATGGACTGCCTTGGGCGCGGGCTCAGGCGTTGGTCCAGGACGGCAACGCAGATGCTTTCTTCACCAATCCCACGCCTGCTCGGCTGGAATACGCCATGTTCACGCATCGCGCAGCTATCGAGACAAAGACAGAGCTGTTCTACGCGCTGGACAATCCGCGTCGCGCTGAGATCGAAGCCATTCGAAATGTCGAGCAACTCGCAGGTTTTCGCCAGGGTGACTATGTCGGAAACGGCTTTGCCGAAGTCACGTTCAAAGGCTTGCAGGTCGACGTCACGCCGACGCTCGACAGTGTCTTCCGAAAAATCGCGGCCGGCCGTCTCGATTTCTTTGTCGGCAACGATCTCGTAGCCAAGAGTGTTTTGAAGAAGACTGTCCTCGGCGAGAAAATCAGAAGTTTTCAGGTCGACATCGGGCGGCCGTCGCAATTCCACATCGGGATCAGAAAGACCTTCCCGGATGTTGCCCCGCTGATTGAGAAGGCCGACACCGCCACTGAAGCGGCGCTGGCTGACGGGACGCTGACGCGAATAGTGGCCGCCTACACCGTTTGATTTTCAGCAGCGTGTCCATCGCGATGGGCGAGCGCCAGAGAGAGTTATGAAAGAGCGGGCTCTTTCCCAGGTTTCGGGGTCGATCGTTAGTCGTAGCCTGATGTTGCGTGTTCTTCTGCCGATCGCCGGGCTGCTGTTGGCGATGGTTGCCGGCGCGGTGATCGGGGGCGCCGTCAAGGACGGCGAGTCCGCGCGCGCCGCCTTGAGTGCCAAGACCAAGCTGATCGCCAATATCGCTGGCCGTGGCACGGCCGACGCGATCTGGAACCTAGACAGTCAGTTGGCCAAAGCGTCGCTCGCTGCTCTCGCTGCTGATCCCGACTATATCGGCAGCGAATTGACCGACGATCATGGCGCGACACTCGCGATCGACGGCGCCAAGGAGGCGACCGCGGGCTCGTTGATCGTCGAGAAAGTGCCGGTCACCAGGGTCGTTCAGGGGCAGCAAAAGACCGTCGGTGAGCTCGAGCTGCGCATGTCAACCGCGCGCGCCGATGTCGCTATCGCACGCTCGACACGGGTTCTGGCCCTTGTCGGAGCTGCTGCGCTGATTGTGGTGTGTGGTCTGCTGTTCTGGATCCTCAAAAGTGCGACTCGTCCGATCGTCGCCTTGACCGACGTCATGGCGAGTCTCTCTTCAGGCAGACTCGACGCCGAGATCCCTGCGCTCGACCGAGCTGACGAGGTGGGCCGTATGGCTCATGCGGTTGAGGTGTTCAAGCGCAACGCCATCGAAGTCGAGCGTCTCAACGCCGAGCAGGCCCTTATGAAGGAGCAGTCAGAGCGCGATCGGGTCGCGTTGCTCGATCGCATGGCGGGCCAGTTCGAGGCGATAGTCTCGGCAGTCTTGATCAGCATCACCAAGGCCTGCGCGAAAATGGGCGAGCAGGCCGAGTCGATGGCCGGCAGGATGATTGCAGCGGAGCACAGTGCTCACACCGTCATGCAGGCGACCAACACCACTTCGGAAAATGTACAGACGGTAGCTGTAGCCGCGGAGGAATTATCCGCCTCGATCACCAAGATTGCCAGCCGGGTCAATGACAGTGCCACAATCGCCGGCAACACCTCGGACTCGGCCGAGAAAACGTCGAGCACGATAGCCGAATTGTCGTCCCAAGCGCAGAAGATCGGCAGTATTATCAATCTCATTCACGATATTGCCAGTCAGACCGACCTTCTAGCTCTGAACGCGACGATTGAGGCGGCGCGCGCCGGCGACGCCGGTAAAGGCTTCGCTGTCGTAGCGTCGGAGGTGAAGTCGCTCGCCAGCCAGACTGCACGCGCAACGGATGAGATCTCAATCAATATCCTGGCTATCCAATCTGCCACGGCACGGGCCGTTGACGAGATCCGAGCGATTGCCGAAGTTGCCAATCGTTCGCGCGAGATAGCGGCCGGCATCGCCGCTGCGGTCGGCGACCAGAGTCTCGCCACCCGCGAAATCTCCGCTAGCGTTTCGCGCGCTGCCTCGGGCGCCCAGATCGTGGCCGAGAACATTTCGACCGTCGACGAGAACATCGCCGAGGCGAGCGGCGCTGCGCGCGATCTTCTGTCGGCCAGCCATGAACTCAGCGATGAATTCCAAACGTTGGAAAGCCAAGTGCAGATTTTCGTCGCGACCGTTCGAGGCGAGCGTTAGCGCCGCCCATCGGCGGCAACGGCCCCTGTGGGGTATATCTCTTCGTCATTCCACCAAGACATTCACAAATACTCAATCGAGAGGCCTCAATGAGCAGACGACGTGAGCATGATCTTTTGGGCGAGCGAGACGTTACCGCAGCTGCTTATTACGGCATCCACACCTTGCGTGCGGTGGAGACTTTTCCGATCAGCGGAGCCCCAATCTCGAACTATCCGGACCTAGTTGCGGCGCTGGCTTCCATCAAGTCAGCTGCCGCACGGACCAACCGTCATCTAGGTTTGCTTGATGAGACGCGTGCGGATGCAATCATTGCTGCCGCCGAGGAAATTAGGACGGGCCATCTACATAAGGAATTTGTAGTTGACGTCATCCAAGGCGGGGCAGGCACGTCAACCAACATGAACGCCAACGAAGTTATCGCAAACCGCGCACTGGAACTGCTAGGTCGCGCGAAAGGTGACTATCATTTTCTGCATCCCAACGAACACGTCAACATGAGCCAAAGCACGAACGACGTCTATCCGACGGCGCTCAAGCTTGCGTACTATTCCGGGATTATGCGGCTGGTCGAGGCTATGGCGGCCTTGCGTCAGACTTTCGAGGTAAAGTCCGAGGAATTCAAGGACATCATCAAGATGGGACGCACTCAGTTGCAGGATGCCGTTCCGATGACTCTCGGGCAGGAGTTTTCCGCCTATGCGGTGATGGTGGGAGAGGACGAACAGCGGCTGAAGGAAGCGGTGCTTCTGGTTTGTGAGATCAACATGGGCGCCACCGCGATCGGAACGGGCATAAATGCGCATCCGGACTATGCCCGTCTGGTCTGTCAGCATTTGCGAACGACGACGGGTATTCCGGTCGTGACTGCTTCAAACCTGATCGAGGCGACCCAGGACTGCGGCAGTTTCGTGCAGCTCTCCGGCGTTCTGAAGCGGGTAGCGATCAAGCTGTCGAAAACCTGCAACGATCTGCGCCTGCTGTCTTCGGGTCCTCGCGTGGGACTTGGCGAGATCAATCTGCCGGCGATGCAGGCCGGTTCCAGCATCATGCCGGGCAAGGTCAACCCGGTCATACCGGAGGTCGTCAATCAGATCGCCTTTGAAGTAATAGGAAACGACGTCACTGTGAGTTTTGCGGCTGAGGCCGGTCAATTGCAACTGAACGCCTTCGAGCCGATCATCGCCCACAGCCTGTTCAAGAGCATCACACACCTTCGATCAGGCTGCTTGACGCTGGCTACGAGGTGCGTAAATTGAATCACCGCCAACCGCGAGCATCTGCGCCGAGGGGGATTATATACTTGACGTACCAGATTCCTGCGCGGTATTCGTGGTTTGCGTGACAGGCCGGTGCGTTAGTTTTGTCCCCATTGTTTGAGGACTATGTGTCTTCAAGTGTCTTGTAGGAAGAATCCTACTGTGCGTAGTCTGTACGAGGAATTCGGTAGGGCTACCGGACGCGATTCGGGCCCCGCTGAATGCACAAAGACCGCCCGGGGTGGACCGGACGGCCTTTGCTCCGAACCCCTCGCTTTCGAACGGGAGGGGGAAACTGGGTGGCCCTTATGGAAGGGGCCGGTAGGGTAGACGGCCACCCTTGTGGAAGGGGCGGCCGGGTCCCGCTCCTAGAGCGGGGATCGCCAGTGGTGCGGAGCCGGCTACTTTCTCAGGGCAGACCGGCCCGCCGCCACGATTGCGAATCGGCTAGCCGACTCACGCCTGCATGGTGGTGCCTTGATGTTCCGGAGTCCACGCCGAAGGCGACGATTCCTGTGTCCATCCGGCTTTTCCCCAAGGGGGACCGTAGTTTGACGGATAAGAAGCCTGAAAATCAGGACAACCCGTCCCGGGATGAGGTCTTGAAGCGCATGCTCAAGATGAAGCCGCAGCCGCATGCTCCAAAGTTGTCCCCCGTGAAATCGCGCAAGAAGCCAACGAAGGTCCGACAGAACAAGGATTGAGCTTTCGGTTGTCGCTGATGTAGATATGTCCCGATGGGGCTGGGGCGCGTCAAAGTCGGTGACAGAGAGGTCGTTGGTTCGGGCGCGATAGTCACGCACCCGGGCGATAAGTTCATTGAATTCTCTTATGAGAACCTGAACTATCGAATTGTCTTTGATACCAAGCCGCCTGAGGCCAATAAGGGGCCGTCGATCGATTTCGAGATCGTGGATGATTGGCTCGAAATCCGCCTTACCAATTTCGACAATTCTCTAGGGTCCTCTTGGTCGGGAGAGGTTGGCAATATCGGTCCCGACCAGAAACTAGATCTATCGTTCTCTCTGCATACAATTGGGTACGGCGATAATCTAAGTCGGACCGTCAGTTTCACCTTCACTTTGAAGGGGGACGACTGACGTGGCCAACCAAGTCACAAAGCCAACAAATGCTCAGGTTCAGCACGCAACCAAGAAGTTGGAGATCGGCTGGATGGGTTTTATTTTCGGCGATGCAACGGAGAAGCCAGGTAACATTGCTGGCATGGCGATGCTGCTTGGGTTTGCCGGGATAATCGCTGTAGCTATATGGATGCCAGAAGGCACCAGTAAGGCGAGCCTCTTAAGCTTGTTTGGAAGCATCATTACCGGCGCTGTTGGTTTTGTATTTGGGAGAACTACTTCTTAGCGCGCCAGCGAAGGAACTTCCGCGCCATCTGCTTAATTGACGTAGGCTTGGTCAGGTCTGCGGTACATCAACCGCTTGCCACGGATGCCCTGCATCGCCTTCTCGGCGCGCATGGCATCGTTCCAGCCAAGCGAAATGCGAGTGTTGTAGCGGAAGTCGAATTCCGCGAGATAGCGGTGCAAGTGCTTCTCAGCGCAGTGCTGATAGACGCCCTTCATGCCGCGCTTGAAGATTGAGTAATAGCCCTCGACCGTGTTGGTGCTGATCTCGCCGCGAGCGTATTCCTTGGCGCCATGGTTGACGGCGTCGTGGCTGAGATATTCGCGGCCAAGGCCCTGATAGTGGGTACGCATACGACGAAGACCGCCTGTTTGACGCATGCGCGCGGGCACCGCGAGCTCTATGATGGCGTTGCGTGAAGGTCAGGCAGCCTGCTGA
>NZ_AUFA01000072.1:0-14196 GCF_000426265.1 Bradyrhizobium sp. Cp5.3
GCCATGATGGCCAGGAACGAACGCTACAGGGAACCTGCCGCTCTCGCGGCGTAAACGAGATCACACCGGACAGCCCGGCGTGACGCAACGGTTGGGAAGGCGAACAGCACGTAATGCAGTGCCGGTCGATCCGGCGATCAGGACAACCCACTAGGGCCACAGCATCATCGAATGCGTGCTTTTGACCGGGACCTGATCCGCGGAGGGCATTATGGCCAGCGGTCATGAGTACCGCGCAAACAGGCCGAACACATGGCTGCTCCGACCAATGCTGCGACGTGAAGATTCTTCTTGCCAACCCGGAGCCGTCCACACATGGGCCCTTCGCCGACGTTCCTTCGCGCTGCGTCGATACCGGTTGCTCCGACAAAGCGGCATCGCTTCGCCGAACAACGTCAAAGGCAAAATTTGTCCGCCTGACCTGACGGATCGCTGTCAGAGCGGCGCGTATGAGCTATCTTCAACTTGAGCCGCCGCGACGTTGATGCGAGTCGTTGGGTGCCGGCGCATCCAAATCCTGGTTGCTCCACCATCGCAGAGTTCCAACGCGCGGCGAGGATCTGGATCACGAACAGCGAGACAGGCCATGGTAAAACCGTTTCCGTCGAAGACCCACATCGGCAACCATATGCTGCATCCCGAAACGCTGATGCTGACCTATGGCTACGATCCGCAACTCTCGGAAGGGGCCATCAAGCCGCCGGTGTTCCTGACCTCGACCTTCGTCTTCAAAACGGCCGAGGACGGACAGGATTTCTTCGATTTCGTCTCCGGCCGGCGCGAGCCGCCGGAGGGGATGGGCGCGGGCCTCGTCTATTCGCGCTTCAATCACCCCAACAGCGAAATCGTCGAGGACAGGCTCTCGGTCTACGAGCGCGCCGAAAGCTGCGCGCTGTTCTCGTCAGGAATGTCGGCGATCGCTACGACGATTCTCGCCTGCGTCCGGCCGGGCGACGTCATTCTGCACTCGCAGCCGCTTTACGGCGGGACCGAAACCCTGCTTGCCAACACGCTTGCGCGTTTCTCGATCAGTGCGGTCGGCTTTGCCGACGGCCTTGACGAAGCGGCGGTGAAGCAGGCCGCAGAGGAGGGCGCAAAAAAGGGGCGGATTGCGATGATCCTCATCGAAACTCCGGCCAATCCGACCAATGGCCTGGTCGATATCGCGATGATCCGCCGCGTCGCCGACGCGATCGGCAAGATGCAGGGACACACGCCCATCATCGCCTGCGACAATACCTTGCTCGGGCCGGTGTTTCAGCGACCGATCGAGCACGGCGCGGATCTTTCATTGTACTCGTTGACCAAGTATGTCGGCGGTCATTCCGATCTCATCGCCGGTGCCGCGCTCGGCTCAAAGGCGATCATGAAGGACATCAAGGCGCTGCGCGGCGCCATCGGCACCCAATTGGATCCGCACTCCTGCTGGATGATCAGCCGCTCCCTCGAGACCTTGAGCATCCGCATGGAGAAGGCCGATGGGAATGCGCGCCTCGTGGCGGACTACCTGCGCGACCACGCCAAGGTGGCGAAGGTCCACTATCTCGGTCATCACGAGGAAGCTTCAGTGGCCGGACGCGTCTTCGCACGGCAATGTCTCGGAGCCGGATCGACGTTCTCATTCGACATCGTCGGCGGCCAGCCGGCGGCGGTGAAATTCCTCAACGCGCTGCAGATCTTCAAGCTGGCGGTGAGCCTCGGAGGCACCGAATCGCTCGCCAGCCTGCCTGCGACAATGACCCATTCCGGTGTTCCCGCCGACATCCGCCGGAAGATCGGCGTTCTCGATTCCACGATCCGGCTATCGATCGGAATCGAAAACCCGTCTGACTTGATCGCGGACCTCGCGCAGGCGCTGAGCGGAGCTTAGGCCGCCCCCGAGGGGGCGAGCGAGTAAACGGCGGCAACGCACCTTGCTCCGTCATTGCGAGCGCAGCGAAGCAATCCAAAATCTTTCCCGCGGAGACCGTCTGGATTGCTCGCCTGCACCTCGTCACGAGGATCGAAGTTCGGCGGCATATCTCGTTCCATCAGCACCTTGATCATGAACCCCTCCGGGCCGGACGCAGGCGCGTCAACCTATAGTCTAGTCTCGAAGCGTGGATGAAGCGAAGCGAAATCGGGGAAGCACGGAGGTCTTCGCCGGTGAAGTGCCGGTATCTGGCAGGTCGTGCTGCGCCGGACTTACGCCGTGCGCGAATTGCTCACGATGTCTCGCGGGTCGATATCGCGGTTCGAGGCAACATAGTCGATCTCGCCGCGCGTGGTGCCGATGTCCATCAGCTCCAGGTCACTTAGGCCTGACAAAGTGCCGCGCAATCGCTGGCGCTCACGATGTGCCTGAAAGGCATCCCAGTATTTCCGGATCAGGCTGGAGACGTGCCATGTCGATACCGATTTCCGTTCCAGCCAAATTGTGCCGTGGATCATGGTCATGTCGGTGCCTCCGGTGGGTATTTTCCACCTGGCGAAGGTGCCCGAAGACCGGCGGGCGCGCTTAACCGGCAGCTTACATTTTCCCTATCGGCGGCTTATTCTTGCGGTGTCCAGCGGGCCGAAACGCCCACCCGGTCGCCGGGGGGCTCACCCAAGGGATTCGCATCTTGCGCTATCTCTTTGAGGAGTATGCATTCGACGCGGAACGGCGGGAGCTGCGTCGCGGGACGGATCTGGTCTCCGTTGCCCCGCAGGTGTTCGACCTCCTCGATTACCTGATCCGCAACCGGGAGCGCGTCGTGGGCAAGGACGAGCTCATCGATGCCATCTGGCAGGGGCGAAGCGTGTCCGATGCCGCGCTGACGACCCGCCTCAACAGCGTGCGATGCGCGATCGGCGATTCCGGCGAAGAGCAGCGGCTGGTAAGGACACTGCCACGCAGAGGCTTTCGCTTCGTCGGCAAGGTCCGCGAAACGCTCGCCGCCGCGGACACGGAAGCAGTTGCCGACAGCGGAGCCGAGGCGCCGAAACCCGCGCTCTCGCTTCCCGACAAACCCTCGATCGCGGTCCTCCCGTTCGCCAATTTGTGCTCCGATCCGGAGCAGGACTATTTTGCCGATGGCATGGTCGAGGACATCATTTTGGGACTGTCGCGTTCGAAGTCTCTTTTCGTCATCGCGAGACATTCGACTCTGGCCTACAAGGGGAAGGCAATCGACGTCAAACAGATCGGCCAGGAGCTGGGCGTTCGCTACGTGCTCGAAGGCAGTGTGCGCAAGGCCGGAAATCGCCTCCGAATCGCCGGTCAGTTGATAGATGCGACAACCGGGACGCATCTCTGGGCAGACCGGTTTGACAGTGAAATAGGAGATCTTTTCGACCTGCAGGATCGGCTGACGAGCAGCGTCATCGGCGCAATCTCCCCGCAACTGGAGCGCGCCGAAATCGAGCGCGCCCGACGTAAGCCGACCGACAATCTTCAGGCCTACGACTATTATCTCCGGGCATTTGCCGCCTTCTTCAATTTCACGGAGAAGGCAAGCATCGAGGCGATCGAGCTCGCAAAGATTGCCCGCGAACTCGATCCTGAATTCGCGCGCGCATACGCGCTCGGCGCCCGTTGCTATGTCCTGAGAAGGGTCTTCGATTGGACCACCGATGTAGCCCACGAACGCAGTGAAGCCGAGCGACTCGCGAGGCGGGCGATTGACCTTGATGGGAACGATCCATCGGTTCTTGCAACGGCAGGACACGCGCTCGCCCAGCTTGCCGGTCAGGTCGAGGAGGGCGAATCCCATCTCGCGAGAGCGATCAAGCTGGACCCAAACCTCGTCATCGCACGGCATTGGAGCGGATGGAGCCAGCTTTGGCTTGGTCGCGGCGACGCCGCAGTCGAGCAGTTCAGCATCGCATTGCGTCTGAACCCGCTCCATCCGCATGGGAGCTGCAACGCCCTGACGGGGCTGGCTTACGCTTATTTCCTCGCCGGCCGAAATGAGGACGCCTTGTCCTGCGCGGCGGCCGCCATCAGGCTGATCCCGATCTTTCCGCCCGCGCAGTTCATTCTGGCGGCATGTCACGCCGCATCAGGCCGCGTTGAGGAAGCGCAGCGGATCTGCGCCCACGCGATGCAGCTATTTCCCAACAAGCGCATCGCTGCGTACACATCGCGCATGCGTCGACTGGACGATGCCGAAATGCTGGCGCAAGCGCTCCGGATCGCCGGCATGCCGGAATGAGGGCGAGCCGCGAGCTCATCTTCCTGCAATGACGTATGATGCGTGCGCCAGACTCGAAAAGGCCGGACGCTCCCTCCTGCGTCCGGCCTCCGCCGACGAGGCAGCCGTGAGACTTACTTCGTCACCTGACCGCGGATCTCGCCGCCCGGATTGGCCGCGGTGTGGATGTTGACGTAGAGCTTGCCGGCGAGCAGATCGGCGGCCTGCGCGTCCGTGAGCGTCGCGCTGCCTTCGACGGGGCTCGATGTGGCGTTCGGGATCGCGATCGCGACGCCGGCGTTCTTGCCGGACTCGGCGGGCCCGTGGAAATGGGCAGCCGTGGCGGGGCCGGAGAGGCCCGAATAGGTGAGCTTCCAGGACAGCTTCTTGCTGGCGGCGTCGTAGTCCAGATCGGCCGTTCCGGTGCCGCTGCTGGTCGTGGCCGGTACCTCGGCCTTGCCGTCGAGCGTTGCTTTCAGCTTCTCGGCGCTGGCCGGACCCGCAAAAGCAACAGTGCCCAGCGCTAACACGGCAATGACGGTCTTGTTCATGACATTCTCCCTGGTGGCCTCGTTGGCCTGCGAAACTTCCAACAGCCAACGTTTCAGTTTATTCCCGTTTCCAGCGGGGACAGGCTAAATTCTTCGTGGCTGGAGTTGCAACGACATCGGCCATAGGTTCGCTGGCCACGAGTGGATGGACCGCATGTTGCAACGAACAATTTCCGTGGCGCTGCTCGCAACGATTGCCGCGGCAGGCGTCTACTGGTGGCTCAGCGCGCCGGCCGTCGGCTTTGCCGTCACGGCACCCGCCCACACGCCGAATCTTGCCAATGGCGAGGAGATGTTCAACGCCGGCGGCTGCGCCTCATGCCATGCCGTGCCCAACCAGCCCGACCGCACCCGGCTAGGCGGCGGCGTCGCGATCCGCTCGCCCTTCGGAACGTTCTACGCGCCCAATATCTCGCCCGATCCGAACGATGGCATCGGACGATGGCAAGAAGCTGAATTCGTCAACGCGGTGATGAAGGGGGTCTCGCCGTCCGGACAACATTATTTTCCGGCCTTTCCGTACACATCGTATCAGCATGCCAGGCGCGAGGACGTGCTCGATCTCTTCGCCTATCTGAAAACGCTTCCCCCCGTCGCGGGCAAGGTGCGCGATCACGACGTGCGCTTCCCGTTCGACATCCGGCGCAACGTCGGCATATGGAAGCTCCTGTTCATGGACGGCAAGCCGTTCGCGCCCGAGACCGCGCAGTCGGCGCAATGGAATCGCGGGGCCTATCTCGTGAACAGCTTTGGCCACTGCGCGGAATGTCACAGCCCGCGCAATATTCTTGGCGGTATCATCAGCGGAGAGCGCTTCGCTGGCGGACCCAATCCGGAAGGGGAGGGCTGGGTCCCCAACATCACCCAGAAGCGCCTTGGCGATTGGAGCGCGAAGGATATTGCCTACTTCCTGAAGACCGGCGAACTGCCCGACGGCGACAGCGCCGGCGGCGCGATGACGCGGGTGATCAAGAACACCTCGCTATTGTCGGACGCGGACCTTGCGGCGATGGCGGATTACGTCAAGTCGCTGCCGCCGGTCGACGGACCGACGCCGCCGAAGCGGAAAAAAGAGGGCAGCTAGCGCTTCCAGCCCTAGCTGCTCCCGAAGGCCTTGAAGGTGATGATGGTGTGGGTGTCCTGGATGCCCGGCAGGATCTGCACCTTCTCGTTGATGAAGTGGCCGATGTCGGTGTCCTTGTCGACGTAGAACTTCACCAGCAGGTCGTAGTCGCCGGCCGTGGAATAGATCTCGGAGGCGATCTCGGCTTCTGCGAGCGCGTTGGCGACCGTGTAGGACTGGCCGAGCTTGCATTTGATCTGGACGAAAAAAGGAACCATCGCGGTTGCTCCGAAGGGCATGATCTGGCGGCTAATAGGCCAAAACCGGCCCCATTTAGCAAGCGAACTTGCTGCCCTCCGGCGCAAGCTTGCTTGCTGCCCCGGGCGCAAGCTCGCTTGCTGCCCCCGGGCGCAAGCTTGCTGCCCCGGGCTATGCGCGCTAGGACGGATGATGGTCCCCGAAATGCGGAAAATCGCACCATGACGACGCCCGTGGCGCTCACCATTGCCGGCTCCGATTCGAGCGGCGGCGCCGGCATTCAGGCGGACCTGAAGACCTTCGCCGCGCTCGGCGTCTATGGTGCCTCCGCGATCACGGCGTTGACGGCGCAGAACACCAAGGGCGTCACCGGCATTCACGCCGTGCCCGCCGAGTTCGTCACCGCGCAGGTCGATGCCGTGTTCTCCGATCTCGATGTCGGTGCGGTGAAGATCGGCATGGTGGCGCAGGCTTTGAGCATCGATGCGATCGCGGCCGCGCTCGCGCGCTGGTCGCCCCGGTACGTGGTGCTCGATCCCGTGATGGTCGCAACCTCCGGCGACCGACTGCTGGCTTCCGAGGCCGTCGAAGCCCTGCGCACGAAGCTGATACCGCTCGCCTCGGTGCTGACTCCCAATTTGCCGGAGGCCGCGGCTCTCCTGGACGAGCCGGTCGCCTCGAGCGAGGCCGACATCGAGGGCCAGGGCAGGCGCCTTCTGGCGCTCGGCTGCCGCTCCGTCCTGATCAAGGGCGGCCACAGCGAGGGCGCCGAGAGCACCGACTATCTCGTCGATTCGGATAAAACGATCCCGCTGGCCGCGCCCCGCGTTGCCACCAAAAACACCCATGGCACCGGCTGCTCGCTATCCTCTGCCGTGGCGGCTGGTCTCGCCAAGGGCGAGGGGCTCGAGGACGCGGTGCGCAACGCCAAGACCTGGATCAGCGCGGCGATCGCAGCCGCCGACCGCTTCAGCGTCGGCCATGGCCACGGGCCGATCCATCATTTCCACAGGTTCTACTGACCTCGGCCGCGATTGCGGCCGGATCCGCGCGGCGACCCGCCGGCGTTAACCAACAAACCTAGGGGTTCCCGGGGTTTTGCGGACGCCTCTGCGGCGCCATGTCGCCTGATTGTCGCATGCGGCTGATATCCGGCTGACAGGGCGAGGCAAGGTTTGATTCGTATCTGAGGGTGCCTCACAGGTTCAATTGGTCATCCCCCTGTCACGGGACATTGTTACAGGCTGGCGCATGGGAAGTTACGATGTGAGTGACGAGAGCCCGGAGCGGCGCTTTCGCACGTTGTTCATCTCCGACGTCCATCTCGGAGCCCGCGGCTCGCAAGCCGATCTTCTGCTGGACTTCCTGCGCTACCATGACGCCGATACCATCTACCTCGTCGGCGACATCGTCGACGGCTGGGCGCTGAAATCGAGCTGGCACTGGCCGCAATCGCATAACGACCTCGTCCAGAAGCTGCTGCGCAAGGCGCGCAAGGGCGCCAAGATCGTCTACATCCCCGGCAATCACGACGAGTTCCTGCGCAACTATTACGGCACGCATTTCGGCGGCATCGACGTCGTCGAAAACACCGTCCACACCGGCGTGGACGGCAAGCGCTATCTCGTCATCCATGGCGACATCTTCGACCTCGTGGTGCAGAACGCGCGCTGGCTCGCCCATCTCGGCGACAAGGCCTACGACTTCGCGATCCAGATGAATCGCTTCGTCAACTTCTTCCGCCGCATGTTCGGCGTGCCCTACTGGTCGCTGTCGCAATGGGCGAAGCAGAAGGTCAAGAACGCCGTCAACTATATCGGCGCGTTCGAGCAGGCGCTCGCCGCCGAGGCGCGGCGCCACGAGGCCGACGGCGTGATCTGCGGCCACATCCACTATGCCGTGATCCGCGACGAGGCCGGCATCCGCTACATGAACTGCGGTGACTGGGTGGAGAGCTGCACGGCGCTCGTCGAGCACGACGACGGCCATTTCGAGATCATCACCTGGGCGGATCAGTTGCGAAAGGCGGCGCCTGTCCCACAGGTCGCTGCAAGAGCTGCGTAATGCGCATCCTGGTCGCGACCGACGCCTGGCACCCGCAAGTCAACGGTGTGGTTCGGACGCTGACCAAGCTCGCTGACGCGGCCAAGGCGCTCGACGTCGAGTTCGCGTTCCTCACGCCGCAATCGTTCCGGACCTTTGCGATGCCGAGCTACCGCGACGTACGCTTGGCAATGCCCCGCCCGGCGCGGATCGCCAAGCTGATCGAGGAAGCGCGCCCCGACAGCATCCATATCGCGACGGAAGGGCCGATCGGCCTGATGGTCCGCCGCTATTGCCGCCAGCGCAAGCTGCCGTTCACGACCAGCTTCCACACCCGCTTTCCCGAATATGTCCGCGCCAGGGTGCCGGTTCCGGGCTCCCTGATCTGGCGCGCGCTGCGCCGCTTCCACAGCGCGAGCAGCGCGGTGATGGCGGCGACCCCGGCGCTCGCCCGCGAGCTCAGCGAGCGCGGCTTCGACAATGTCGTGCTGTGGCCGCGCGGCGTCGACACCCATCTGTTCCATCCGCGCGCCATCGACCTCTGCCTGCCGGCACCGGTGTTCCTTTCGGTCGGCCGTGTCGCGGTGGAAAAGAATCTCGAGGCCTTCCTCGACCTCGACCTGCCCGGCACCAAGGTGATCGTCGGCGACGGCCCGGCGCGGGCGTCCCTCGAAGAGGCCTATCCTGAGGCGATCTTCCTGGGGGAGAAGCACGGCGAGGCTCTGGCGGAAATCTACGCTGCGGCCGACGTCTTCGTGTTTCCCAGCAAGACCGACACGTTCGGCCTGGTCCTCCTGGAGGCGCTGGCGAGCGGGCTGCCGGTTGCGGCCTTCCCGGTGAAGGGCCCCCGCGACGTGATCGGCGACGCGCCGGTCGGCGCGCTGGATCACGATTTGCGCAGCGCCTGCCTTGCGGCGCTCGACATCTCCCGGCAGGCCTGCGTCGAATTTGCCGCCAATTACACCTGGGAGGCCTCGGCGAGGGCCTTCGTCGACAGCATCCGGGCGGTCGGCGCGGTGCTGCCGGGCCGGAACGGGGTGGAGCAGGCGCGCTTCGTCGCCTGACGGCCGCAGACCCTCGCGCGGAGGTGTCTTGCCCGCGCCTGATCAGGCGCGATACAAATTACCCCATGACGGAACAGCCCCTCCCGGTCGGCCCTGCCGACATCGATGCCGCAGCGCGCGTGATCGCGCCCTTCGCCATCCGCACCCCGCTGTTGTCCTTTCCCGTGCTCAACGAGCGCGTCGGCGCAAAGGTCTTTTTGAAGCCGGAGATGCTCCAGCGCACCGGCTCCTTCAAGTTCCGCGGCGCCTTCAACAAGGTGTTCTCGATCCCGCCGGACAAGCGTTCCGGCGGTGTCGTCGCGTTCTCCTCCGGCAACCACGCCCAGGGCGTGGCGGCGGCGGCAAAGATCCTCGACATGCAAGCGACCATCGTGATGCCGGCGGATGCGCCGCTGTCCAAGCGCGAGCGCACCAAATCCTATGGCGCCGAGGTCGTGTTGTATGACCGCGACCGCGACGACCGCGAGGCGATCGCGCGCGGCATCGCCGAGAAGCGCGGCGCGACGCTGGTCAAGCCCTATGACGATCCCTTCGTGATCGCCGGGCAAGGCACCGCTGGCCGCGAGATCGCCGAAGACATGGCGAGCCTCGGCATCATGCCCGACATCGTGGTGGCGCCGGCCTCTGGCGGCGGCCTGATCGCGGGCGTCGCGACCGCCGTGAAGGCGCGCTATCCGCAAGCCCAGATCGTCGTGGCCGAGCCCGAGGCGTTCGACGATCACACCCGTTCGCTCGCCGTCGGTCATCGCGAGCCGCATCCGCCCGCGGGCCGCACCATCTGCGACGCGCTGATGGCGCTGATGCCCGGCGAGATGACGTTCGCGATCAACAGCAAGCTGCTGGCGCGGGGCGTCACCGCCTCCGACGCTGAGGTCGGCGCGGCCGTGGCGTTTGCCTATCGCGAGCTGAAGCTCGTGGTCGAGCCGGGCGGCGCTATCGGCCTTGCCGCGCTATTGGCCGGCCGTCTTGATGTCGCCGGCAAGAACGTCGTGATCGTGCTGTCGGGCGGCAATGTCGATGCCGACCTGTTCGCCGAGCTCGTTGCCTAGGGTGTGTGCTTATAAAATCGCGTGACAGCGATCTTGGTCAATGTCCGCTTTGGCCTACCTCGCGGACTCAACTCGGACATCTCCCTAGGTTCGAGAAGGGCCACTTCCAGACTCATGCATCGCAGCAAGTTGCGTCGCTGGGCGCGCGCTCGTCAGCCAGCTCACCACGGAAGGTCAGGTCATCTACCATGGCGATGGGACCAGTGAGGCGATGCGACCATTGTCCCACCACCCAATCCTTATGGAGCGGCAGTAAGTGCGGGCACAATCTCCTACTCGTTCACTGACACCCCTGAGGGTGATCACGCATATCGTATGGCCGTCAAGCCCGGCACCTTTCAGGGTATGCTGAACGCCGGGCCAAATGCTGGCCAGCAATTCTCCATAGAGGGGGAAAGCATGCTGTTCCGGGTCTCCGATGACGGAAAGAAGATTACAGCCGCGATAGACAAGCCATACGTCGAGAAAATTACCTTTTCGGAATCGTCGGAGGCTGTTTCCCGCATCTGCACGTCGATTAGTAACCAGTCGCTGGTCGACGAATCCGTTACGGTGGGGACGAGCAGATGACCACGCTGGTTGCGATTGGCCGATTCGTCGTGTCCGTCGCAACATCGGCGCAAGCTCCGATGCTTGCGCCGATTCCTCAGTCAGGCGAACATCACGCAAGTCGCGGCCGCCTGCGGTCCGGGGTCAAAAATCAACGACCGTCCTCGCCGGCACGGCTTCCGATGATTTGGGAGCCTTACCGAGCGTTACGAGCCGCTGCAGCCAAGTAAGTTCGCGCTCAGGCGTTTTAGGAAACGCCACGTAGGTGATCACGACATGATTGTTTTCCGTTTCAATGCAAAAATAATTGAGGCGAAACGAGGGATAGTAGACTGCTGGTAATAGTCCAAAGTGGACTGGGACGCGGTGTAAGAGCTTCAGCCAAGTTCCCGTGTTCAGGACCACCTGACCGCCTGGTCCCGGTCGTTTTAGAAACGCTCCATGAGTATGTCCGAAGACGAAAACCGCCACGCTGCCGTCTGCTTGGAACACTTGCTGAGCCGCTTTTAGATAACATTCCTCGGAATCGAGGTTTGGGCTGATTCCGTAGTCGGTGAGGAGCCGAAACCGAGTGAGAGTTCGTTTGAGGTCGCGCTGAACTACCGCTGCAGGAACGCCGAACAGCACCAGGAATATGGAATTGATCGCGATCACCACTTGAAGAACGTTGTCGATGATTCCAAGCCTGCTCATGAGCGGATTGTGAAACAGAATATTGTAATCGAAGATGCCGACTACCCGGAGCAGTTCGCCCGCGATCGCCACCATCGTCACTCCGGCGAGAAGTAAAAATGGCAGCAGCACCCAGCGCAGCACTGCGCTCATTTCCCGGTAGAAGTAGTTGGACAGAACCCAGTCAGGTATCTGCATCGTGCCAACTGAGCGAATATCCTTGAGCCAATTTCCTCTTCCGAAATCGGAATGCCGGCTCGCTCCGCTAACAAAGGTTTGCGTGATGAAGTATCCGACCGGAAGTGCGTAGGGACTACCATAGTCGGGAAAAGCGTTGAATTCGTCGCGCTGCTGCCCGTGCTCAATCCAGATCTTTTTGTCGCCTACGGCACGGATCAGGACCAGGCTAGTGTCGAGATGAATGTTGTATTGTCGTAGCTTGGTGGAAAATTCGGCATTGCAGGCAAGCTCATAGTCATGATTGCCGACCATCATGGTGATCTTGATGCGCTTCCCAGTATCGCGGAGTTGATCGAAAATGGCTTGGTGCGCCGCAACTATGTGATCAAGCTTCTCGGCTCCCCGCACGAGGGTCAGTTCCCAGAACCCGAACGTATCGCCGACAATTAGCAGTTCGGTGTCGGCACTTTCTTTTTCCAATTGCTTTAGAAAAGCAACGAACTCGGCGGTGTAATCGCAATTCTGCAGCTGGCCGTCACCGCCCATGTGGAGGTCGCTAACGAAGTAGTATTTGCGGACGGCATCTTGCTGCATGACCGATCAACCTTGTGCGGTTCCCGTCTCCTCGCCAGTATACCGATTTCGAAGCGGTCAGTCAGCGGGACGCCAGCCGCTGCACATCCGAGGTCCGTGGCTGCCCTCCCGAATTGGTTGGCGCCACGGGCGCTGCCCCCTCATGGCTACCGACCTGCTGCACCACCCAATTTCGGCAGCTCTGAGCCAAGCGACATTCCATGGCAAGGCTGTGCGCCATGATGCCACCCGAACAATGTCTTGGCCTTTTTCATATCGAGGCATGTCAATCCGACAGCCTTGCAATGGGCGAAATCGTAGAACCGAGCATCAGGATTCGAGGGGCGGCTTTGTCGCGGTCGACGCGTAAAGCGAACTCGCATAGTAGGTTCTCAAGGCAAAACGGGCCAGCACGCCGATGGCAGAAGCGAGCGGCACCGCGATCAACAGGCCGACAAAGCCGAACAAATAGCCGAAGGCGAAAAGCGCGAACATCACCCAGACCGGGTTCAGATGCACGCGTCGACCCACCAGATGCGGCGCCAGAACGTAATCGGCCAGCGATTGTCCGACGACGAAGACCGCCGGCACAAGCCAGATCGGTCTCCAGTCCGGCGAGAATTGCGCGATTGCGATGCACGTGGAGACAACCAGGCCGGAGAGCGATCCGAGATACGGGATGAAGCTGATCAACCCGGCCGCGATGCCGATCAGGACCCCGTGGTCGAGACCGATTAGGCGTAGCGCAGCAGCATAGTACACCGCGAGGACGAGGCAGAGAGTGCTCTGCCCTCGCACGAAACCGCTGATCGTCTTGTCGATTTCGCGCGCAAGCGCCTGCGCGGTTTCCCGATGGGCCGGCGGGACCCAATTATCGATCGTCGCAACCATTCTGTTCCAGTCGTAGAGGAGGTAGCAAGCAACGATCGGCGTGACGATACCAATCGAAACGATAGAGATCAGAGCTCGTCCCCCCGACCAGGCCGACCGGAGGATGCTCTCGAGCCAACCGCTCGCAAACTTTGTCAATTCGCCGATCGAGCGCTCGGTTTCGCCGAGGCCCTCGCCGACGATCTTGCTTAGCCAGGGCCAGTTTGGATCGGTTGCCAGCGCATGCACCCGCCGGACGTAGAGCGGCAAGTGCTCGACGAAAAGCGAAAGCTCACGGATGATCACGGGCACCGTGAGAATGATGATGACCGCGATGAGAGTAACGCCGAAAGCAATGATGGCAAGCGTGGCGACGAGCCGGTTCACGCCGAGCCGCTCCATCCGATTGGCGAGAGGGTCGAGAAGATAGGCAAGCACCATGCCCGCTACAAACGGCAGCAGAACCTGATGCAGCAGAACGACGACCGCTGCAATGGCCGCGAAGATTGCTATCCAAAATAGGATCGGCCGGCTGGTACTCATGCGCAAGACGCCGTTGGAATGACCGCGCTAGGCCGTATCGTTATTAACTGGCGGCGTTGGCGACCGCCTGGTTTCAAGCCAAATTGATCGAAGCACCTCGAATGCGCTATGCAACTTCGGCAGATTATGTCTGTGCATTTGCAGCGTTGCGGAAGGTGACTCACAGTTGAAAAAAGCGTCTGCAGCAGTTCAAGTTCGCATTAGCTGGAATATCTCGCGTACCAAATCCGGTCGCATGTCCAACTATCTGTCACAGCTTCATCTAACCTCAGCACGAGAGCCCTACAAATCGCCAAGGTCCGGTCTGGGTCTTGGTTGTGTGGAAATGGATAGCTCGGAAGCGGCCGTAGTCGACAATCGTTGCAGGCCGCCGATGTTTTCGCGTCGGATCGTCCAATAGCCGGCTGAGGTGGTTATAGCGACGCGCGGTGGCGCTTTTGGACGCACTTCCGCGCGTTCAGGTGGCGCGGATTGCTGCAATCAGGCTCGGTTTGCCGACGATGTTCATCACCCGAGTGAGGTTATAGGCCAGGACGTGCAAAGCCATCTCGGCGGCGACGTTCCGTAGGCGCTTCATCAAGAAGTGGGTTGCACCCATACGGGCCTTGATCGTGCCAAAGGGATGCT
>NZ_AUFA01000073.1:0-14141 GCF_000426265.1 Bradyrhizobium sp. Cp5.3
AAGTTGCCGAAGGAGCTTCGTCGATCGCTCGCCTGTACCAACATCGCCGAGAACATGATGGGCACCATTCGCCGCGTCACGCGCAACGTCAAACGCTGGCGGGATGCCGGTATGGCCTTGCGATGGGTCGCGGCCGGCATGATCGAGGCCAACAAGGGCTTCCGACGATTGAAGGCGCATAAGCAATTGTCGGTTCTGCGTGCGGCTCTTCAAGCTCGCCACAATCGCATGACGATCAACCCCGTTGCCCACGTCACGAGGGCCGCGTAACATTCATTCCGGCAACGTCGGCCCGACCTAGTTCAACAGCGATCGGGACATCCCCCGATTCTGGAAAACTGCACGTTAGCGCCGATCTGGGTTCGCAAGATCCCGCGCAAGGAGGCGGAGGAACTAGCGATGCATTACCTGCGCCGGGTCAAGATTCCCGAACAGGCCAACAAGTATCCTGGCCAATTGTCCGGCGGTCAGCAGCAGCGCGTCGCGATAGCTCGTTCTCTCTGCATGAAGCCGCGCATCATGCTGTTTGACGAGCCAACCTCGGCGCTCGATCCGGAGATGGTCAAGGAGGTATTGGACACGATGGTCGGCCTGGCGGAAGAGGGGATGACCATGTTGTGCGTCACTCACGAAATGGGGTTCGCGCGTAAGGTGGCTAACCGTGTCATCTTCATGGATTCTGGCCAGATTGTCGAACAGAACACGCCAGCCGAATTCTTCGGAAACCCACAGCACGATCGGACAAAACTGTTCCTTGGTCAGATTTTGCACTGAGGCGGAGCCTCCGTGCGTGCCGCAGTGTGCCGCGACGAGATGGCCGGAGGGAAAGGCACGGACAAGCACTTTCACGACTATCGAGCGCGCAACCTTTTGGCGCGTTTGTTGACAGCTTCGTCTCATATGATGTGACGATGATCTGAAGAGCAGAAGAGAAGAGGAGAATGCATGTTAGACTGGCTGAAGTATCGCGCTGCCGTGAAATCGCGGGTTGGTGACTTGTCCAAGCTCACGCCGGAAACTGTCAAGGGATATCTAGCTCTAAGCAATTCCGGCGACAAAGCGCAGCATCTCGACGCCAAGACGCGCGAGTTGATCTCACTTGCGGTTGCGGTAACCACTCGCTGTGATGGCTGCATCGCCGGCCACGTTGAGGCTGCAGTGAAGCACGGCGTGTCGAAGGCTGAGATTGCCGAGGCGCTGGGCGTTGCGATTGCGATGAATGCGGGCGCGGCGCTGGTCTACACGGCCCGCACCCTGGATTGCTTCGATCAGATGTCCGGTACGAGCGCTACAGCGTAATCAACGTTTCTCCCTGACTGGCTGAACTGTCGCCCGGTTGGAGGCTATCCAACCGGGCGTTGCATTCCGTTGAAGCGCTTCGGGATGCCGGTAGATATGGCGGGGGCTGCACTGTATCTCGCCTCACCGCTGGCGTCCTATGTTGTGGGCCAAACGATCATCGTAGACGGAGGATTCGTGCTTTAAGCCGACCGCTCGTCTACCAAGTAATAACGTCGCTTCGCCGACCAGACACAACATCCAAAGGAGGCGAGCGGCTATCATTGGTCTCATCGAAGGGCCTGCGCGAGAAAGTCTCGCAGTGCTCTGATACGCGGCAAATTCGCTTTGTAGCTCGGCCACACCAAGAATATCGGTACGGGTGCCAGTACTGCAGCGACTGCCGGAGGCGGGCACCATAGACAATCTCACGCTGGCGAAGCTCGGCATCATCTACTGAGAACCCAGCGAAGTCGGAGCAGAATTTCGTGACTTTCCCGGTATGCTTGGACGATGGCGGGAGCCACACGGGCATCGCCATCGTCGGGAAATGGGTGGCCGCTGGATTTGAAAGCTATTTTCAGATCAAGGGATGCAACTTCCTGGCTTAACCGATTTTGGTGAAATTCCGGTTGGTAGTTTACTTTTTCTCGGTCCTCGACCGTGCGCGCGCGTCAGCGGCGACGCGCCTAAAGCCTTCGTAATTGAGGGCCGACGTTACTCTGTAGTCGCCCACGATGTAGGCGGGCGTTGCCATCAGGCCGAGGGAGTCCGCCTGCGCGAGGTTACGTCTCAGAAGCTTTGTAATGTCGTCGCCATGAGCTTGCAGATCGCTGTCGAGACGATCCATGTCGACACCCGATTTGGCAATGGCCTCGCGCATCCGCTCCGCCGGATTTTTTCCTCCGGGAAGTCCCATCATCGCGAAATGGGCCGCGTCGTACCGGTCCTGATATTTCGCTGCCAGCGCCCACTGCGCGCCCTTGATCGAGTCCGGCGTCAGGATCGGCCAATCCTTGTAGACCAGACGAATCTTACCATCCGTCTTGACCAACTTTTCCAGCATCGGCTCCGACTGCTTGCAGTAGGGACAGTTGTAGTCGAAGAAGACAACGATGTTCAGGTCGCCCTTGGGATTACCGGTCGTCGGCGCGGCAGGATCGTACAAAATCGCTTCGCGCGATACGTCGGCTTCAGTGGGGCCGTCGTCGGCTCGCGCGGGGCCGACGAGATGGCGTATGCCGGCGGCGGCGATGATCTGAGCGAGCATCCGTCGTGAGATGTTCGGCGACATGATAGATTCCTCTCTGTTGTTGGATCGGCGATCAGTCGACCGAAGCTACGGACGACAGCTTGGCGAGGAGTGCGTCGGCATCGATGGCGCCAACGATTTTGGTGGTGGGATCCTTCTCTCCCTGGGTGCCGAACAGCAGGATGGTCGGCGGCCCCACGATCTCGAAGCGCTTCATCAGGGCCCGACTCGTGTCGTCGACTGCAGTCACGTCGGCGCGCACCATCCGAAACCCCTGCAGCCGCTCGCGGACCTCCGGCCTGCGGAGTACCGCATCCATCAACCGGCATTCGACGCACCAATCGGCCGAGAAGTCGAGCATGACTGGTTTTCCATCACTGCGCGCCGCGGCGAGTTCGTGATCCAGCGCGGCAATAGATCGGATTGTCCGGACGGAAGTTTCGGACCCCGGCTCTCGCTCTACGAAGCGATCGAGTATGTGCGTGGCGCTGAGATCCTCGTTGCCTGCCGAGCCGATCAGGAGAACCGAGCCGACCAGTAGTGCGAAGCTTGCCAGGCCCATCGACACGAACCTCCACCGGCGGTGCGCCATCAGGAACTGCGCTCCGAAGTAAACGGCGATCGCGGACGCGAGGGTCCCCCATAGCCGCAGAGTGGTCTGCTGCGGCAGCACCCGCGAGAAGATCGATATCGCGACGCCGAGTAGAATGAAACCGAAGGCGTGGCGGACGCGGACCAGCCACGGACCGGGTTTTGGCAGGAAGCCGGGACCGAGTGCGCCGAAGATCAGGAGCGGCAAGCCCATGCCGACGCCGAATAGGAACAGCGCGGACATGCCTCTCGCAATGTTGCCGGTACGTGCGACGTAGAGCAGGGCCGTGGCCAGCGGAGGTGTCACGCAGGGACCAGCGATCAGCGCCGAACCGAAGCCGAGCAGGGCGGCGGCCGCCAGCGGTCCGCGACGTCCACCCGATGCGGCTCCAGTGATCCGATCAACGAACGTAGCCGGGAGCTGGATCTCGAAGAGTCCGAACATCGAAAGCGAGAGAACGACAAGGACTGCACTCATCACGCCGAGAGCGACCGGGGTTTGCAGCAGGATTTGCAGGTTCTCTCCGGATCCGGACCAGGCGGAGAATGCACCAAGCATCGAATAGGCCGACGCAGACGCGCCGACGAAAGTTGCCGCAAGCGCAATGCCGCGCCCGGGCGAGAGACGATCCTGCGAGCGCGCCATCAGGCCGAAGAAGATCGGCACCAGCGGAAAGGTGCAGGGCGAGAACGAGAGCAGCGCGCCGAAGCCGAAGAACGACGCCAGCATGCCGCCGAGCGCGACCCAATAGGAGATATCCCACCCGGAAGATTGCGCCGCCCTCGTCGAACCGGTATCGACGGGCTCCCCCGTGACGTCCTGAGGAGGATCCAAAAACGGCGTCGACGAACCGGCCGAGGCCGCGCTGGCGCGATCTCTAACTGTCAACGTTTGCAGATCGATTGTCTTGACGACAGGAGGGTAGCAGATCTGGTATTGCTCCGCGCAGCCCTGATAGGTCAGTGCGATTTCCTGCAGCCCCGTTAGACTGTTTGCCGATATTTCAGCCGTCGCGGCGCCCCTGTAGATCTCCTGTGGGCCGAAATCCGGATCGTCCTTGGGTTCTCCTTTGGGCGTACGAACAGCGATCGGCGTGGCGGGCGATGCCGGGTTCTTGGCGCCGATCATCGTCCGGTAAAGGTAGCTTCCTGGTCCGATCGTCCAGCCCAGTTGCAGCCCGGTGGCGTCACGCGAGACCTTTAGGACGAAGGCCTGGTCCGGGGAAGGTGGAGTTCCGGCCCAAGCCGACGATAGCGACGACAGGAGCACGAGGAGTATGATCGACAATTCTTGGATGCCCGGCATTTTGAGTGGCGGCCCTGCAGTTGGTGAGCGAATGCCGCGCTCTGATGCGGCTACCTTAAGCCAGCCTTAAGGCTGGCGGCCGACAGGAGCCGCCGGAGGTAACGATGCGAATCCTAGTGGTCGAAGACGATCCGATCCTGTCCAATGGTCTGCGGGCCGGCCTGTTGCTGACGGGCGCCACAGTGGATACGGTGGCGACGTGCGAGGACGCCGACGCAGCGATTGCGTCGTCGCGTTACTCGGCGATCGTGCTCGACATCATGTTGCCGGATGGAAGCGGTCTCGATGTTTTGCGCAGGCTACGAAGCCGAAACGACGCCACGCCTGTCCTCCTTCTCACCGCTCGCGATAGCGTCGGCGACAAGGTTTTGGGTCTGGATTCCGGAGCGGACGACTACCTGGCCAAGCCATTCGATCTCGACGAGCTTGGCGCGCGCCTGCGTGCCATCGTCCGGAGGGAGGGCGGTCGCGCGGCGCCGACGCTGACGCATGGTTCCATCGTTCTCTCGCCCGCAGATCTTTCGGCGACCGTCGACGGCGCGCCGATGAGCCTGTCGCGCCGCGAGTTTGCGATCCTATCCGCGTTGATGGAGCGGCCCGGCCAGGTACGCTCGCGCGCCGAACTTGAGGAACGACTCTACGGCTGGCAGGAAGACGTCGAGAGCAACGCCGTCGAGGTGCACATTCACAATCTTCGCAACAAGATCGGCAAGGACGCGATCCAGACGCTGCGGGGCGTCGGCTACCGGATGGGAGCGGCCCGATGAGATCGCTGAGACTCAGACTTTTCGCGATTCTCATCGCTGCGACCGGCATCGTCTGGTTGGCCGCGGTGATCTGGATCTACGTCGGGAGCCGCGGTGAGGTCGAGCAAGTTCTCGATACACGCCTCCAGGAGGCCGCGCGCATGGTGGCATCACTAGCATCGGGCTTCGAGAGTCTTCCCGGAAAGTCTGCGCCTGCCGCGATTGCTCAACTCGGTAGCTATGAACGGCAACTGTCGTGTCAGATCTGGTCGTTGGACGGCCGCATGGTTGCCAAGTCGAGCGGCGCGCCCGATCAGCAGCTGTCTTCCTCGGCGGTCGGCTTCTCCGATCGGACTATCGATGGCGAGACATGGCGCGTCTTCAGCGTCGAAGACGCCGGCCACAATCTCCGTGTCATGGTGGGCGACCGGCTGTCGCTGCGCGAACGCCTGGTGACCGATATCATCAAGGGCCTGATGTGGCCGGCTTTGTTGATCGCGCCGCTGCTTGGCGCGGCGATTTGGGCAAGCGTAGGGCAGGGCCTGCGTCCGCTGAAGCGCATGGCGCAAGATCTGGGGGCCCGCGAGCCAGACGACATGCGGCAGGTCGAAACCGACCGCGAGCCGGTCGAGGTCAGACCACTTGCCATGGCTCTGAACGGGCTATTCAGTCGCGTGGAAGCCGCTCGCCGGCACGAACGCGAGGTGACGGCCTTCGCCGCGCATGAACTGCGGACACCGCTGGCGGGATTGAAGACACAAGCCCAGGTGGCGCTGGCCGCCGAGGATCCGAAGGTGGTGCGCGGCGCGCTGGAGCAAATCGTCGCAGCCGTGGACAGGAGTACGCGTTTGGTGCGTCAACTGCTGACGATCGCTAAACTTGACGCCGACGTCGCGGATGCGCCGCGCAGCCGTGTGCAGATCGGATCGCTTTTATCAGAGATCGTCTCGACGACGCCGACGAACGTTAAGACGATCGTCTCGATCGATGCGAGCGCACGCGACATGGTTCTTGAGACGAATGCCGATTGTCTCCAGCTCGCCCTGCGAAATCTTCACGAAAACGCGGTCCAACACACGCGGGAGGGCCGCATTGTATGGACATCCCGATCGAACACCCTTCTCATAGAAGACGAGGGACCGGGGATCGCAGCGGACGAAATCGACAAGCTCGGCAGCCGCTTCTTCCGCGGCCGGTCGAGAAGCCCCGTCGGCAGCGGTCTAGGACTTGCGATCGTCAAGCTTGCTCTGGCGAAGATCGGCGCGGAAGTCACCATCTCGAACCGCACGGACCGCAGCGGCGTAAGGTCCGAGCTGACATTTCCCGTGCGAGCTTAAGCCGATCCGTTTGACGATCCTGGGGTTCTTGTCCTAGTCAACGCGACGTGGCGTACGCGCTGCTTGAACGGCGATGGTCGTTGTGATCGATACTAGCAGCGCGCACTCAACCTCAGTCGCGACCGTGGAAGTGCATTGCCTGAATCGTTCGATCCCACGCGCCTGATCTAGCCGTGTCCGCGAACGCCGAGCGGATTTTCGGCCAAGTCGACCGGTGCGATCTCGCAAGGATTTCGGCCATGCCAGCAGGACGCGTCAACGAGGCGTACCGGACTGAAACGGGTTGCGGGATCGCGCGAATCGGCGCGCGAATGACGATCCAGAAGAGGCCGCCATGACGCCGATCCCGAGTCGTTAATCAGGGGTAAATGGCCGGAAAGATTTGGTCCGCAGCCGATTTTGCGACTCAGGCAATGTCTCGACCAGCTCTTGGAACACAGGACGGTCGCGATGTCGGATTGCAACGCGAATGAGTCCTGCTCAGCCGGCGGAAGGCTCATAGCCTATCTCGTTGTTACGGGCGCCACGCTCGCGAGCATGGCGCTGTTGCTTTTCCGGGCGCTGCCCACCTTGCTTCGAAACTGTGGCTGACAGGTTTGCGCGAGACGGCCCTTGCTTGTCCCGCCAGCGAGACTCACCCTAAGCAATCAGACAAACTTATTTTCGAGACTGGATTCTCCATAGGCGAAAATGCTGAAGCAAGAAGAGCTCGCCCCTTAGCCGCCTATTCTCGCGACAAAGACTCCTCCACGATGAAGGCGTCGGATCATCACGTCGCGGGGGCCGCTTGCATTCGGCATGCGCCGGATCGTTGTCGCTCCGCGCGCCGAGGTGGGCGTGCAGATCATGACCTTGGAGTCGCTGGTCGCGGCGCGGGCCTGATCGCAGGGGATCCTTAACTGAACAGTGACGGATCCCAGGCTTGCCGGCGATCCAACATCTCAAAAGCGCAAGCTGTTCGCGCGTGAAGGCGCAAAGGTCATCATCGCCGGCCGGGATCAGGCGACGCTCGATACGAGGGCGCAAAGCATCGGGAAAGGCGCCGACGCAATCCACGGCGATATCTGCACGATGTCCACGTTCACTCGTCGGGTTGGTCCACGCCATCCATTTATGTATGCCGGCATAGGAAATTAGGTGATTGCTATTCTGTCCGTCCAAGGCAAAAGGAGCGCCAGAAATGAGGAAAACGAATCAAGCTCCATAAATAGTGCGGTTCGCATCGGGCACGCCAAAGGACGAATAGGAGACGAAATATGGGTAAACTAGGCGGTAAGGTCGCTGTCATCACCGGCGGCAGCGATGGAATGGGACTGGCAACAGCCAAGCTGTTCGCACGCGAGGGCGCGAAGGTCATCATCACCGGGCGCGATCAGGCGAGGCTCGATGCCGCGGCGCAGAGCATCGGAAATGGCGCCGACGCGATCGGCTGCGATATTTCGAAGATGGCGGACATTGAAGCACTGCGTGCGTTTGTCGAGAGAAAGCACGGCCGTGTCGACATCATCTTTGCGAACGCCGGTGCGGCGCGACCGAACATGTTTGAATACATGTCGGAGGAAGAATTCGATTTCACGATCGCCTGTACCTTCAAGGGAACCTACTTCACGGTCCAGAAGCTCCTGCCGCTCATGACATCCGGCGGCTCGATCGTCCTCAACACCACGACCCTGACCACGAAGGGCATGCCCTATGTCAGCGTCTATTCGGCGGGCAAAGCTGCCATTCGCTCGCTGGCACGCTCGCTCACGGTGGAACTCATCGACAAGGGCATACGAGTGAACGCCATGGCGCCCGGCTACATCGACACTGACCAGGCGCGCAAATCGGGTGTGAGCGAGGAGATGATCCAGCAGACCAAGACCCAGGTGCATGCCCAAATTCCGATGCACCGCAGCGGCACCGTCGATGAGATCGCAAAAGCCGTCCTGTTCCTGGCCTCCGATGACTCATCCTATCTGACAGGCAGCGAACTCTGCGTCGACGGCGGCTGGAACCAAGTCTGATAGTTTCTGCGACCAAGCATAACAAGGTCATTCGCTCCATTCGAGGCGGATGACCTTGCGGAATGGATTTGACTATCGCTCATTAGAATAGGCGTATGATCGCATGTCTGAAGAATCTGTGCTGAAATCCGGGAAAACCACTCTTTGGGTTCTGCGTGGCCTCATGGCCGTTGTTTTCATTGCTACTGGTGCGATGAAACTGTTTGCAACGCCCATGATGATTGAAGATTTCAACTATCTGGGCCTGGGCCTCTGGTTTATGTATTTCACTGGGGCTTTGGAGGTTATCGGTGGGGTTGGTGTTCTAGTGCCGCGTTTCTCTCCGTGGGCCGCCCTACTGCTGCTGGTGCCGATCGATATCGCAGCCTTCGTCCTGCAGTTGACGGTCTTTCATCACGACTGGATTCATCCAATCGTCTTCGGCCTGATCCTTTTTGGGATCATATATTTACAAAGGAGCGCTCTCCGCTCGAAGGCGAGCTGATCGGAGAGAACGATCCCTAAGCGTCGATGACTCGTCCTATCTAACAGGCACCGAACTCTGCGTTGACGGCGGCTGCCGACATCGCGAATAGCTCAACGGTAGCGCTTGAGCTGCTCCAGCTAGACTGCGCTCCGAAGCCAGTCTGAATCTCAGCTTCTCAAATGAGCGATTGAAGGCCGCGCAAGTAGGATATCTGACGCTACCTCCATTGCTTCTCCTCCAGAGTCCACGTTGAAGCAGGCAATGGACCATCTTTTGCAAACGCGTCGACGACGTTCGACAACAACCGCGAGATGTTGTTGTCGAAGTTGGCGTAGGGCAGGGCTTGGCCGAAGGCGATCGACCCGGTTGAGAACATGGCACCTCCGTTTGTCGATGTGAAGAAAACCATGTCGGCGCGGATGCGATAGTCGTAGGTACCCATGAGCCCCGGGTAGGGATAGAGAACCTCCTCCACGACCGTTTGGTAATTATCTGTGTGGCCGCCCGAAGATGCCACGATGAGAGAGTGTGGCGGCGTCCCCAAGGCAAGATCGTAGATCGATCTCGATGCCGCCGGCCGCACCGTGCGCCAGCCCGAAATCGCCAAGGATTTCGCCTTCAATGCCTTCGAACATCCAATCGACCCGACGCCTCTGATTGATTGGGCTTACGCTAGGCAACTCGTGTCGCACTGCACGGACAAGGCAGTGGCTCGTTCGAATTCACTAGCGACTTCGCCGTGGCGCCACGAGCAACTCGTTCTTCGAGTTCATTGCTGGCGTCACCATTCAGGGTTTCTTCGTGCCTTGGTTCTTCCTCAAATCAGCGAATTCTTGCCTGAGCAGGTCTAGGACGGTTCTGACCTTGGGGAGATCCGCCATGCGCTTGTGGCAGATGATCGCGAGTTCTGCGCGGAGCGAGGCTGGAAGCTCGAGCTTGAGCTCCACGAGCTCGCCCGGTCGCTTAAGCCGATGGGACGTCTTCAGAAGGATCATCGCACCGACGCCGGCCTGGCAGGCCGCGACCTGCACGCTGTAATCGTCCGATGTGAAGGCGGGACGAAAGTCTGGAATCCTGGCCGCGAGCTCCGGATTTGGGCTCGTCATCTCACGCTCTCCCGCCCATGCAATCCAGTCGAGGTCGCGGAAACCGTATTTCCCGGGCAATCTCCGTGCGTAGTCCCTGCTCGCGTAGACGCCGATCGGCACGACAACTTCATCGACTGTGATCAGATCAGGATCATCTGACGGGTATCTCCTGAGCGCGATGTCCGCCTCGCCGAGCGAGAGATTTAGGCGTTGCGTGCTGGCCAGAACCTCGAGGGTGATCTGTGGATGCTTTCTCTTGAGCTTTTCCGAGATCGGAGCCAGGAAATCGAAGGCGAAAGATGGTACCGCCGCGATGCGTACGCGGCCGCTCACGGGTGAGTTCTTCGCATCGAGTGAACGACTGGCTTCCGTCGCCCATTGCGCCATGCCCTGGGCTGCGGGAAGCAGCCTCGTTGCGGTTTTCGTCAAGGTGATGCCCTGGTTCTTGCGGACGAAAAGCGGCTCGCCGAGCCCGTACTCCATCTCTGCAATCCTCCGGCTCAACGTGGGTTGGCTCACCTTGAGGCGCCGTGCGGCGCCGCTCAGGCTCCCGGCGTCGCAAACGGCGAGAAAGATCCGGAGGTCATCCCATTGTAGTTCCACTTCTCACTCCTCAGGCTCATTCGCGGCCATCCATTGCTGTATGGCGACATAGGAAGTTAGGCGATTGCTATTCTACCCGTCCAGGGCAAAAGGGGCGCCAGAAATGAGGAAAAAAATCATGCTCCGCAAATCGGGTCTCTTTTTCATTGGCGCCCTTGCCATCGCCGCACTTCCCGCGTGCACGCAAACCTCGCATCCGGGGAAGCCTGCCGATCTCGGCAAGCCAATCAGCTCGGCGGCCATGGAAGCCTTGATCGATCAGCCCGGACCGATTGAGCTCAAGACGGTCGTCGGCGCGGATTGGATTGCCGATCTTTCGGGACTGCTCAATCTGAACGATCCGAAAGCCGTTCAGGCCGGATTCAAGGATCACGAGGAGCCGATCAAGGTCTATACGCATGTGGTGCGGCATCCGACGAAGGGATTTTTCCTGGTCGATACCGGTGTTTCAAAGCGGCTGGTGGAGGATCCCGCGAGCGTAGGGGTCGGCTGGGTGCTGAGAAAATTTGCGAAGATCCAAAGGATGCAGGTCCGGCAAGACACATTGTCGGTCATTCAATCGGAAGGCGCGCCGCTCAAGGGTGTCTTCATGACTCATCTCCATCTCGATCATATCTCCGGGATGCCGGACGTTCCGAAGGACATTCCGATCTACACGGGTCCCGGTGAGCCCGAATATTCAAGCGTTGTGCACATGGTCGTTCAGGGGACGGAGGACAGCCTCCTTGAAGGAAGGCCCCCACTTCGGGAGTTCCAGTTCTCGAAAGATCCAGATAGCAAATTCGAAGGGGTGATCGACGTGTTCGGTGATGGTTCATTGTTTGCGATCCAGACCCCGGGACATACTCCGGGCCATGTCTCTTATCTCGCTCGCACGCCAACAGGTCCGGTGCTCCTGACGGGCGACACTGCCCACACGCGTTGGGGTTGGGAGAACGACGTCGAGCCTGGGACTTACACGGACAACCGGGAAAGCGAGAGGAAGAGTTTGCTCGCGTTGAAGGCCTTGAGCGAACGCCACCCGAAGATGATTGTGAAACTCGGTCATCAACCGTAGTTCCACGCCTGATTGAATCAGTCCAATTCATCAGCGTTCATGAACCTGAGACCAGACGCTCAGGCGGCAGGAAACGATTGCGGTCGAGTGGCCAGACACGAGCGTTTGCCCACCGATCGTAAAACGCGCCTTTGCACGATCCGGGGATCGGGCGCATTTCCAACACGCGCGATGCCCATCGTTGAAAAGGGGGACGGTGCTCGGTGAAATCCGCCATATCGTCGCTGCCAGCGCTCAGGGACCGCGTTATGACGCGACCCAAACCGACGAACAACGGAGGGGATTCGGCAACCCTGATCCTACTGTGTCGTGCGCATCATACGGTCGTACATGCCGATCTTGAATTGTACACGGTCGCCCGGTTGTCGAAAGTGAAAGCCGATTACGAAAGGAGTAAGACGGTGGTCCCCGACCAGCAGGCAAGCGATAGAGCCTTGCTCATCGACGATAATTCCGTGCGCAACCACGATCAATCAGGCGGGCTGACACCGCAGACGATGAACGCCGGCACCATCAAGTTTGCCGGCAGCGCGAGCGGTCCGTGCTTCTTGTAGAGACCTTCCACAGTAGAGTTATCGAGATGCGCAAGCTGCAGCTCGACGACATCGCCATCCCATGCTTTGGCGTCCTTGATATCTTCGTGGTGAGAGAGGGTCGAGAAGGTGGTCCGGAAACCGCGAAGAGCGTGAAGTCCCACCGCAGGGATCGAGCTCGCACGGCAATTGGTCGTTACTCGCCGCCGTATCGTTCATACGATTACTGCGATTGTAGTCGCTTCATGTCGGCAACGGCGGCACGAGACTCCCGAAACGAGCTTGGGCATCCATCACGGGCAGCCGCAAGTTCTTTTTGGGCCGAGATTGAGTCCTTGGCCTTGAGCTGAACTATTCCACTGTAATAGTGCGCCTCGCAGATTTGATCTGCATTTTTGGCCACAGCCAAGGCTGCGGCGGGAGTGATCCGACCGACAAGCAGCTCTCCGATGGATTTGGGCCAATCCTTGAGTTGACCTTTGTCGAGCGCAGCGGACAGCACAATGTCAGCGTCGGCAGATCCTCCCTGAGTCCGAGCCACCGATCCCCAAATCAGAGTGTAGCCCTCCGGATCGGAGAATCCCGCCGCCCGGTCATAGCCCGAGGCAGCATCTTTGAAATTGCCTCTCAGATAGTACGCATCTGCCCGGGCAGCGTAATAGTCCGCCGCGACGCGATTTGCCTCTGGACGATCTACGCCTTGGTCATTGGTGAAGGCGGTGTTCTTGTCGGCGCCGAGCTTGATGGCGTCGGAGAAATCCTGGATCGCTTCGTCCAGCCTGTTCTCAGACAAATAGATTTGTCCGCGACTGAACCGGCTTGCGGCACTGGAAGGATCGAGATTGATGGCTTCGGTCAACGACGCAATTGCGCGGGTAAGGTCGCCCTTTTTGAAAAAGGTAAGCCCCAGTTCGTGATGAGCGTAATTGTTCTTTGGGTTGAGTCTGACTGCCTCCGAGAGGTCGGCTTGGGCCGCATCGATATTACCAAGCGCATAGTTTCCAAAGCCACGTTTCAGCAAAGCCATGGATCGCGCACCGGGCGGCAATCCAGCGTCCTGCGAGAGATTGGTGCAGGCAGCGATCATCCGCGGTACGTCGGCGCTATCTTGACAGGTTCTTAAGTCTTGCGGATCGACCGCGGAGGCGCCCACCGTCGAGAGGACGACAGAGGCGGTTGTAAGGATCGCTTTGTAGCCGCGGCGTAAGCTTGGAGTTGAAGTTGCAAACATTTTCGTCCCCTCGCGCGACATCTAGCCAATGATTACGACAATGGTGGTGTGTCCACCAAAAACTGGCCGATGGGCGACCTGGTCAACATGGCACAGGAGCAGCAAGTGCTTTCCATCAATAGCGAGCGCGACCTGTCCTGGCCACTACCTTATAGCGATTTCAAGGCGTCTTTCTACCTGGCATTTGGCAGAGGGGGAAATTACGTTGACGGCGCACTCAACTCAGGCTTGCGCCGGGATGAAACGGCGGAAGTTTCCTTGCCTTCTGCGAACTCCTTTTGGCTGGCCAAAGGTGGCGCCTCGCTAGTGGCTCGTCACAGTGGTTTTGACGGTTTGATACCGAGCCAATCTAGGATCGGCAAGTTTTCTGGTGGCACGAGGATTTCGATGCTTCTGGGGGCACCGGCTTGACGGCGAATGAGGCCGTTGCGTTCGAGCGTGACAATCATCTGATGGACTGAGGGCGGGCTGACGCCGAAGTGGCGCTGCATATCGGTTTCGGCAGGCGGCCGTCCGAACATGTACGAGTAGGTATAGATGAAGGCCAGGTAGTGGCCCTGCTTTTCAGTAAAGTGCGCGGCGCCTGATTTTTGACTCATCGATCGATTCGTCCCGGGCCTCCGACAGGGAGGCGACGATGAATGTAC
>NZ_AUFA01000074.1:0-14057 GCF_000426265.1 Bradyrhizobium sp. Cp5.3
AAGAGGAGCTTGGACTTGATCACTTCGAAGGGCGATCATGGCAAGGTCTTCATCGTCACGCCCTGATGACTATGATTGCCTACGCCTTCTTGCAACACCGTCGCCTCGCACACGCGGGGCGGAAAAAAAAGAATCAACGGGCCTCCGCCTCAGCCAACCATGCCCGCAGTACGACACGCCATCGTCGATCGCATCCTGCGGCCGCCGGCTCAGTGGTGTCCGTACTGCAGAAAACAACTCCTTGAAAAGTCGCCGCACAAACAGATTCTGCCAAAGTAGTGCTAGGGCGCGTATCCCATAAATCACGGCGTACCTGATGCCAGCTGTTGCTCCCAGTGAAGCGGATGCCGCCTGACTTCGCTTGTGGGCCAGGAGCTGCCGAGCTTGCATCTTCAGTTCAGATAAATCCGTCTTCATGCGCTCAGCTCGCCGGCGACGTCCGCCAGCGATGTGGAGGTTGGAGGAGCGTCATCATGCACTGTCATTGGGTACTTGCTGCTTTGTAGCGCCGGCTCCGCCCAAGCGAAAAGGGTTGCACCGTCGGGGACGGGTAACTGTCAATTCTGGAAACCGCGCCAAAGATCCTGGGCCCGCGCAATGGTGTCGTCGTGCCCCGTGGTCCGAGGAACTGAGTTTCGAACAAGTCTGCGTCGCAACCGTGCTGCAATGGCCATCATCAAGCGGAGCTTCTCGGCCGCTGAGAACGTGCTGATGGCCGGCAGCAGCTCTGCGCAGATGGGAAAAGGTGCTGCGCTTGTGGCGTCGTCTTCATGGAAGTCATTGTTTTCGCTGTGGATTTTTAGTGCTCAAGGGTTTTGATTGGTAAAAGCGATTTGATACATAAACAGACCACCAAGACGTTTTTGCTCTATTTACGGATCATGAAATCTTGCGATAGAGTTCTATCCGCGCTATATATCTGTCATAAAGTCATTTCACGATCTATATATGAACCAGAGGTACGACCATGGCCAAGGTCCGTCACCCGATATCCCCCTATGCAGCGGACGCTACGATGTTGCTTGGACAGCTCCTGCGAAAGTCTCGCATCGAGCGGAAGATGAGCACACTCAATGTTGCGGAGCGGGCAGGGATCTCGCGCGGCCTCTTGCGCCGTATTGAGGCGGGAGATCCGCGCTGCACGATCGGTGCGGTCTTCGAGGTTGCCGCGATTGTTGGTGTCAAACTATTCGACGCGGAACGCGGAGCCATGTCTCGCGCGATCGAGACCAATCGTGAGGTGATGGCGCTGCTGCCCAAGGCCGTTCGCGCCCGTCGAATGCAAGAGGTCAAGGATGACTTCTGATCCTGCCCATGCCGAGGCTTATGTTTGGACATGGCTGCCGGGCCAGACGAAGCCCATCGTTGCGGGACTTTTGTCCAGGAATGGCGAACAACTCGTCTTCAATTACGGCCGGAGCTATCTCGAGCGTAACGATGCCCATTCCCTCTGTGAGCCCGAATTACCCCTGCGGAGCGGCGTCCTTCCGCTCCTGGAGGGGCTCAGCATGCCCAATTGCCTTCGCGATGCGGCCCCCGACGCGTGGGGCCGGCGCGTCATTCTCAACCGAAAGTTCGGTGTGCGCGGCAAGGAGATCGACGCCGGAAGTCTCGATGAGCTGACCTTTCTCCTGGAGTCCAGCTCGGATCGTATTGGCGCTCTTGATTTCCAGGCGTCGCCCTCGGTCTACGTCCCGCGGGAGGGCGAGGGCGCATCCTTGAACGAGCTCTTGAATGCGGCAGCGCTCGTTGAGCAAGGTACGCCGCTGACGCCTGAACTCGATCGCGCACTCTTCGATGGTAGCTCCATTGGCGGCGCCCGCCCGAAAGCAGCCATCACGTCTGATCACAAGAAATTCATTGCGAAGTTTTCCTCGCAAACCGACCTGTATAGCGTCGTCAAAGCGGAGTTCATCGCGATGCGCCTTGCGGCGGAGGCTGGACTGCGCGTCGCCCCCGTAAGCCTCCAGCGTGTTGCGGGAAAGGACGTCCTGTTGATCGAACGGTTCGATCGCGAGAAAGTCACGGGCGGCTGGGCCCGCAAGGCCATGGTTTCGGCGCTGACGCTGCTGGCATTGGATGAACTGATGGCGCGCTATGCCAGCTACGAACAGCTCGCAACCATTATCCGTCATCGTTTCGCGGAGCCGAGGGAAGCGCTGCGCGAGCTCTTTTCACGTCTCGTTTTCAACGTGCTCTGCGGTAATACCGATGATCACGCTCGCAACCATGCCGCGTTCTGGAATGGTAAGGATCTCGCGCTCACATCTGCCTACGATATTTGTCCGCAGGGCCGCGCAGGCGGCGAGGCGACGCAAGCGATGCTTATTCTCGGGCAGGACCGGCACAGCCAGATTGCGCTCTGTCTCAAAGCCGCGCCTTCCTTTCTTCTCAACGAAGCGGAAGCCGTCGCCATTGCGGTCTCACAGATCAAGACCATTAAGGAACGTTGGTCCAGCATCTGCGACGAAGCGGCGCTTGCAGAAGTGGACCGTAACCTGTTCTGGCGGCGTCAGTTCCTCAATCCTTATGCGTTTATCGGCGCGCCGCAGCCGATCGTCGACCTGGTTGGATAGGTTGGATTTTGGTGCGAACGGCCGACCGGAGGGAGGTATGAAAAGAACACTCGGCGGCCCTTCACTAAGCTTAAGCTCAACCTCTGCTGATTTCCACGTCCCAGGCGCGCCCCGTCGCTTGTTCAAGGCGACGGGCCGGCGCTCGTTCGCTTTGGTTCCTCGAACATGGCGTCGACGATCTGATAAAAGGCCATCGGGCTGTTGGCGACTTCCCACACCGCGAGAATGACGTAGTAGCCGGTGCGCTTCGGCAGCTCACACACGTGAACGGCAGGCGCGCTGGGCATCAGGTTCGCGTTCGGGTCCCAATAGGGCTGACCTTCGTTCTGGATCGTGCAGAACGGCCTTACATCGAACTGGGCGCGTGTGAGCGGAGCAGATGGATTCCAGCCTATCCGGGTGATGAAATAGTTCCAGCGCCGGGTCAGGTGAACCGCGCCGTATTCCCATTTGAACGTTTGCTTGGCGCCGGAGTGCAGGCGAATCTTTGTCCAGCGCGTCGGCGTCTGCTCATCGAGCAAGGGGACATTCCCGCGTACGCTGCTGCCGGCGATGTGACCGTCCTGTGGCGGCACCGCGCTCTGGACATCAGTCGGCGCCGTCAGATCCAGGAGCCCGCCCTTCATCGCAGGGAAGAACTTCCCGCTCTCCATTGCGTTGGCCCTCCACAGGTCAATTGGACAGTCTATATTCCTGTGTTCGGTACATAGAACGACGCGTGAAGCGGGCTCGGTGAGACGCCCTTGCGCATGAGCGCCTGCAACAACGACCAGCGAGGCCGCTCCGCTGAACAGCGCGCTGAACCTGTATCGAAACCTATAGCGGATGTGCATCTCGCAAATTCCGGTTGGGTATTGGAAGAGTGCTCCGACCCCACAGACTTAGTCGGTGACTTGCCAGCTCTAGCAATCGACATGCCGTAAGCGGAGCTACCCAGCCTCCGATGGGGCTGAGGCGATGTGCTGCGAGGGTTTTCAAATAAGCGAAATCATTTGGTTGCCCGGACACTGCGGAATGCGGCGGAGCAGGATGTTTGTCCAAAAGCCGACACCGGCCAATCGCAACGCTGCGAACGCGTCGCAAAGCCGACGTCCAACATAGAAATTCCGCAGGGTTTAGCTTACGAGAACTGGCTCAGTTTCTGCATGACCGCAGGCATTCACGTAGCGGAGATGCGTTTTAACAAACCGATTAGCAACGCAAATGAAATCGGTGGCGAGCATCGAGAGAATCGGGGGCCTCACATGATGCGCAAGGTGTCTGTTGCCAGCATTCTGGCGCTAGTCTCATCGCAGGCTATCGCGCGAGACGATCTGATGATGTCCGCCAGGCAGATTTTCAGACCCATTCCCAAGGTCCTGCCCGCCATTAGGGACAATCCGGTCACTCCCGAGAAAGTCGAACTCGGCAAGAAGCTATTCTTCGATCCTCGCATCTCGGTGAGTGGAATTATTAGCTGTAATACATGCCATAATCTTGGCACCGGCGGCGTCGATGCTGGTCCAACCTCGGTTGGTCACGGCTGGCAAAAAGGACCGCGCCGGGCCCCAACCGTTTACAACTCGGTCTTCAACGTCGCCCAATTCTGGGACGGACGCGCGCCAGATCTCAAGGCTCAAGCTAAGGGCCCCGTTCAGGCCAGCGCCGAAATGAACGCAACTCCGGACCACGTGACGAAAACGTTGAACTCCATGGATGCCTATGTCGGTATGTTCAAGCAAGCCTTCCCCCGCGATACGCCGTCAGTCAGCTTCGATAACTTTGCGAAGGCAATAGAGGCGTTTGAATCAACCCTCGCCACGCCGGCTGCCCCCTTCGATCAGTACCTGAACGGCAATGCCAGCGCTCTGAACGACCAGCAAAAGGCAGGATTGAAGCTGTTCATGGACAAGGGGTGCTCCTCCTGCCACAGGGGGATCAACATTGGTGGGCAGGACTACTTCCCGTTTGGCGTGGTCGGAAAGCCGGATGCAAAACTCCTTCCCACAGCCGATAAGGGCCGGTTCGTCGTGACTAACGCTGTCGGCGATGAATACGTGTTCCGGGTAGCTCCCCTTCGAAACGTAGCCTTGCGCGCTCCGTATTTCCATTCGGGTCAGGTTTGGAGCCTCGAGGAAGCCGTCGGCATTATGGGGGAAGTCCAACTCGGGACAAAGCTCGACGACAAGGAAAGAAGCGATATTGCCGCATTTCTGAATGCATTGACGGGGCATCTACCCAACATCGAGTACCCGATGCTGCCAACTCGTACAAACGAGACGCCCCCACCGTCTTTAGGGCGATAGGATTATTCTGCCGCGAATAAAACTCTCCAGGTCGTTATAGCTCGCTCGTCGCGACCTTCGCTCGTCAGGCACTGAGCGCGTCTGGACTGACATGGTGGTGGTCCGGACATCCGAAACCTGCCCGGTTAGCTAGCACGCAGGTACGCGCGATTTGGCGGCCAAGCGAAATGTGATCGGTAGAACGCGATCCTGCACCGCTTCGCGTGAGCTGTGCGGGTAGCGCGATCGCCATGATCTCGCCAGGCAGTGCCCAAACGCCGTTCCAGGACCCGTCTGATTGAGGATGAACAAGTATGATCGACTTAGTGCTTGCTAAAATGCCGCCATCGCCGTCGAACAGAGACGACGCGGAGCGGCAAGCTCTTGCTGATAGCGGGCTGTTACGAGAGCAGTCGCAGACGTCTGGCTCCCGCGGGGCCTGTGCGGCGACCCCTAAAGCGTGATTTCCTTGATTTCGGTTCCCGTGACGAGCTCTCCGTTGGAAAAAAGGTGAGAGAGTCATTCGCACCGAGCAGCCGAGCTTTTTTGGGTAACAAAGTTTCCGACTGAAAATCCGCCCTCGTCTATTGCAGGTCGACGGCCGGCAAACGGAGAGAAAGAGCCGTGCTGTGAGATATCAAACGAGCGCACACCCTTTGAGTTGAAGATGTCGGTCGTCACCGAGCCTGGCTGGCGGCGAGAACGACTTCATTTGCCATGGATTTCCGAGGCTTCCTCAAGCGTTCGGACGAGGTGGTCGACGGTATCATAGTCGGAACTGCCTGCGCTGGGGCTGAAGTGAATCGTCGTCCGTACTATTAGTCGTCCGCGTTCAACGAGCGTCAAGGTAGCCTTCCTCACCGACAGTCCATATTGCCATTCGACTTGCAGCTGTCCATTGGAAGCCTCGGAAGCTTGCGTCCGGGCGATGCCCCAATCGCAGTTGTTCGGACGACATTTCACCCACGCATGAACGAGCGCTTTGTCGAATTGCTGATCGATAGATATGCGCGTGATCATACCCGTGTTCTGATTCTCGTTCGACCACGTGCCGGCAAAGTCCGCCATTGTTGAGGAGCCTAGATCGCACGGCCCCGGAGTTTCCGGTTTTGCCCCCTCGCCAAACGCGGGTTGGAGAAGCACGAGCACAAGCAGCGTGAGTGCACGTAATCGGAACATTGCCGTCCTCCTGTTGGCTTGACAATCAGGAAGTTGGCAACAACCGTGCCAGCCAGTTGGAATGGCAAATGGGCGCCTTTACAGTAGATGCCGAGGCGCGGCCTCGCATACGTTCGTCGCGAGCCCGACAGTTTAGCGCAGCTATAGGCGCGCGCGTTGGATTCCTTACATTTGTCTTTCGAATCGAATGCGTACTTCGTTGCGAAGCTGCTCATCTGATTGCTGGACTTGTCCCTCCAGCCATCACGTGAACGCGCCCGCTAATCATCGCAAAGAGGGAGTCAAATCGCTGCTCAATATCTTTCGCCATAGAAGCAAGGAATACCCGAATGTCCAACGACAGGCCCAATATCGATCCGCATCCGCTCAGCGCTTATGTAGCATGGGCGGGCAACCGCAATAAGGACTCGATCTTGAAAGCGTTCAAAGAACTCTTTCCCACGAAGGGTGATGCGCTTGAAGTCGCTACTGGCGCTGGATTGCATATCAATTACTTCGCCCCGTATTTTCCGAACGTTCGATTTCAGCCTTCCGACTATGATCAAGGTACTTTTGAGGCAATCAAAAGGAAGCGTGTCGAGGGCGACAACAATAACGTTGCTGATCCCATTCTGATCGATCTCACTGCTCCGGCGACCTGGCCGGATGCCGATGAGCGGCTCTACGACGTCATCTTCGCCATCAACATCTTCCAAGTTGCCCCCATCTCGATCGCGGACGGCATTGCTGCGCTTGCCGCAAGGCTGCTGAAACCAGCCGGTTTCATCGCAATCTATGGTCCCTTCAAACTTGACGGGAAATTCGCCACACGATCGAATGAGGCATTCGACAGGGAGATCCGTGCGGCCGGCGTGCCCGAATGGGGTCTCAAAGACGTGCGGGATCTTGAAAGGGAGGCCAGGAAGCATGGGTTGGCGCTCAAGCGGCAATTGGATTTGCCGGCCAGTAACTTCATTCTGCTCTTCGCTAGGTCCTGAAGGCGGCTCAAGCTTTCCAGTATATGACGCTCGGAGTCTCGCCATTTCGCACTCGTGGCGCGTTCTAGACCTAACGAGTGCCAGACGCTTGGCGATGAATAACCATCCGGCCGAGAGTTCGCGACCAGCACAGGGCGCGCGCCAGGCCCAGGCGTTCGGCCGTCATAGTAGGTGTTGGCGCTTCAACAGAACCGGGAGCGGCACTAGCTCGCCGCTTAGCGCGGAGAATGACCCATGACTCCTCGCCGGCCGAACCGAATCCCGACTGGAACGCTGGCAGCGGCAATCCAAGCTGACGGGCCACGCGGAACCGAGCCAACCGACGTGACGAGAGAAAAGGCTGCTACCGCCGCCGGCAGCGTTTGCACACCGACTAGCGAAAGTCGACCGTCTCCGCCGCCACTGCCATCTTGAGGTCGGCCTGTGACGCAATCATCGGACACGCCGAAGTGCCGGCGGTACCGTCGAAAGCGTCGCCAGCTCCACTCCCGGAAATAAGCATTTCGCGATTGTAGCGCCACCTCATGATCGGGGGCTGACGAGAGAGACATTCGCGGCGCGCGTCGACGCTTCTCATGCGCGCGTGTCTTGTCTGACGATAGCCGCTCGACGGCTTCCAGTTCAAGCGCGGTGCGAAAAGCACGCAATGATGCACCGGTCAGATCAAGCGCAGCGCAGTTGGGAAGGAAAATCAGTCGATCCTGCGAAAACGCGCCATGCCGCTCAGGAAGATGGTGGGCGCGGCTGCTCGGATTTCCGAAGCTTTAGAGCCCGCCGCTTCATCGTTGCGGTCATTTTTTTGATCTTTGGTCGACGGGGTATTTTGAATGCGGCGCCGTCGCCTGTGAGATCCGCCACACCATCCGTTTTGACTTGCTTCATAGACATTTCCCAACGAAGAGATTGATGCGGCATTCGAGCTGCGACAACCACCTTCCTATCAGCTCGCCACGTACGGCGCGCTTAGCAGCGGCAGAAGAGCGCGATCTTTGTTTGAAGGCACAACCGGTCGGTTGCCTGTCCGACCTAAATGTCTCGTCGGGCAGATGGCCTCCAGAACAATATCAATCAGTAAAAATCAGAGAGACGTACACAACTATACGCCCTTTCAAGAGTCACGTTCCTCGTTAGAGCGCAGATAAATCGCAAGTTTGCACAATGGATCTGATGAAATCCGTCGAAAACGGTCACTCGAACACAGAATCTGAGCGTCGAGCTAGGGCTTGCGGCACTTGCGGTGCCGGCATGTCCCTATTGCACGAGTTGGATTTGTGACGACCGATTGCAAGCGCGGCGCCGCCAATGACTAAGCTGCACGCATGCCGAGGAGGAAGGAGAGAGGAGCAAGAAAGCCGCTCGATGTCGCTAGGGGACGGGGCGGGCGACTAGAAACTGATTTTTGGAATCTCCGGTTGATCGAGCAATATGAATTCAGCAATGTGCTTAGTCGTGTTATCGTCCTTGATCATGAGGGAGATTTCCAAATTTTTGACGTGGCTGCTGCCGCACCAACGCGTGCGATCCTCAATGAGGTCTGCGCGAATTGTTCGAGGTAAGCCCGGCATCCGCGTAGATGTCACCTGGGGAGCCTGGGAGACGGCAAGGCCGAAGGGAAACGCGAGTGCCTCGAACGGATCGGCGGCGATGCGACTTGCCGGGCGCCTACTAAGTGGCCTGAGGCGACAGGCTGTCATGTCGCTCAGATGAACTTCCAGGTCACAGTCTTGAAGATCCTGGTGAGCTATCCAGGCGGGTTCGCTCCCATGGCGGAGCTGAAACGGGACATGGCTATCCTGGCAACGAGCGGCCGCGATTGGGCAGAGCGCACCAAGAGAATGGCAACCCGTGCGCCGGATCTGGACATCTTTTCCCAGCGTCTCATCGAACGCGTAAATGGAGGATGGCGCATCACGGAGAAGGGGCGAGCAGTGCTCGATGTGATGGAGGCGCGCTCGATACCTACGGAGATGCAGCCGGAGATGATCGCGCCCGCTTCAGAACTGGCACAGCCGACGCCAGCTGATACACTCCCCGTCAGAGTAGCTCCTGGACCGAGTGAGCGGCGCCGGCGACGTCGCGTCTCCGGAAGCGGATCGCGAGCGAATCGGGCTTAAGTCTCGTTCTTCCTCCAGTGCGCAAGGCCCTGCAAGGCTGACGCCGCCCGTCGGAAAAGCAGGCGATGAGCGTGATGCCGGGAGAGGCACTAGCGAGGTCGCTCGCTGTCCCCGCGTCGAAAACGATCAAACAAGGCGTCAGGACGCGGAATTTAAGCGCGAGCGCCGCGCTAGTTGCACGAAATTGTGCAGCCCAGATGGTTAGTATCCCAAACGTCGCAATGTTTTGACGAGCCGGCCGTTTCAACCAAGCCCGATCGAGAGAAGGGCCGTTGATCTGGCTGCAGGACGACCAGAGGCGCTTTCGACCCGAGCGCCGGCACTTGATGCGGTTCGCGGGATCGTTCGTTCAGGGCCATAACCAGCGAGGCGCGATGGCCCTCAACGGCAGATATTTGTGCGTGTCGACCCTGATGCTTGCGAGTGCCGCGACAGCGTTGATCGCAGCTGCCCCACCGGAAAGTGCGCCAGCTTGTGCGCGCAAAGATGCGCTCGGTACCGCACGCGTGCTTGCCATCGATGCTAGGACCTATCTGCGGGTTGGGCTCAACAGCTTTCCGCAGTCGTTAGCGCTCGCCGACCACGAGGTCGTGCTGACCTTCGATGACGGCCCCCAGCCGCCCTACACACAAGACGTGCTAGCCGCCCTTGCGCAGGAGTGCGTGCGTGCCACATTCTTCCTGGTCGGCAAGTCGTCGGCCGAGTTTCCCGAGCTCGTGCGTCGCGAGGCCGCACAAGGCCACACCATCGCGCATCACACCTGGTCCCATCCGATGCTCTCGAAGATCGGCGTCGCGCAGGCGAAAGAGGATATTGACCGCGGCATCGCGGCCGATGAGATGGCACTCAATGGCGCGTCGAGGACAACGCCCTCGACCCCGTTCTTTCGCTTCCCCTATTTCGCCTCGACGCCTGCGATGCTCGATCTTCTGCAATCACGCGGGATCATCGTGTTTGGGGCGGACGTATTGGCCAGCGACTGGGAGGAGATGACCGCGGATCAGGAGCTCAAACTCGTCACCAGCCGTCTAGATGAGGTGGGCAAAGGCATCATTCTGTTCCACGATCCCAAGCCGCATACGGCCGCCATGATGCCTGTCTTCCTGCGCTACCTGCACGACAACGGCTATCACGTCGTCCACATCGTCCCGGCGGTAACGCCGCAAAGAAATGCCGACATACATTGATAGCGAAAGGTGACCTCGCCAAGGAAAGGGTGATTTCGAGACAACTCCCGATGGGTCCGGGGCAGCTTTGATGCCTCAAGGCGGCGCACGGGAGGGGCTGGCCGTGCCAATGAAGACGAACCAAACCAGCCAGGGGCGGACGAGATCGCCCGTGTCGCTGGGATGTCTGTCGACCACAAAACCGAATTGCGGGCCTTTCCGAGCCGCACAGCCGAGTTTTGGTCGCTCAACAGATCTCTCGAGCAAGCACCAGCGCGTAAGCGCCCTAGACCTTGCCAGATCCTTGCGCGACAGAAAGGGAAGGGCGCGGCAGTGGGCGCGGGCCAGTGCCAGTGAGTGGTGGCACGCATTTCGCGTCATATCTGTCGGCCAATTTCAGCAGACGGGACCTTGTGAACGGATCCGCCATATCTGCCATGGCCCGAACGCATACCGCCATGCCTCTATAGAATTCCTGCTCCATCACGCAACCCCACACCACTGAGAGTACATTTCAGTACGTCGAAACACACTCGTCAAGCGGCCTCCAGCCGGCTTATCGCCTTCGAAGCAATTTTTGTCGATACGCTTGCGGCGGCCCCCTTGATGAAACTATCTTTCCGGGCAGGGAAATCGAACATGTCGCCGCTCCACCTGATCCGAAAGCCCTGTCCGGCGTGCGGTAAACCGATGAAGCTGGTCCCGGGGAAGCCTGAGAAGGGTAAGGCTGGGACGGGCAAGTCGTAAAAGATCTACCGTGTCCTCCGCTCAGAAAGGTCTCGTCGACGCGGGTTCATCCGATGGAGCGCCGGGAAGCCTCGAATTCATCAAGAGCTTGTGCAACTGGCTGACAGCCGTTTCGCCGGCAGCTGCCTTGACAAGGTCGTCATCATCAGGAGGCGCCTTCACCTCGCAGACCGAGAGCGAGGCCTTCATCCGGTCGAAGGCAGCTAAGCGCGGAATCAGCGCCAACGTCGCCGTGGCTGCGGCGAAGAGCGAGGGCTTCGACGAATTCACCGGCGATGACAGCACATCCTTCGGGGCATTCCGGTTGCGCGTCACTCCGAGCGATCGCGGCAGAGCAGTGAGGGACCCCGTCTTGTCGGTAACAGGGCTCGACCAGTCAGCCCCGGCGAACGAGCGGGCCACAATCAACTTTGCTTGGAGTATGGGCGCACAAAGGAAGACAGATGTTGTAACCAAATACGAACAATTGGCGTGCGGGCATGCAAGACGTGTCCGCCGCGATAGATGACACAATGGGCGAACTCTTGTTACGGTGACGCCTGCGGCAGCGCCAAGGCCAATCTTTCCGACAGTGCTAGACCCGTCGAAAGCTGTAACCGTCGCGGCGGCCTTCACGAACGAGGCGATATCCTGGTTTTGGGCAACACTACGTGCCGCATTAGCACAGGTCGCTTGGGCAGCCCCATCATCAGCACCAGCAACCGGTATCCTCGACCGGGGAGTTCCCTTCGCCATTGCCAGGGATTCCGCATCACTCGACTTTGTGATAGCGCGGTTAGCTGCCCGGAAACCTGCCTAGTTAGCAAGGTCGACCTGCTGGGCCCCATCCACCAACCAAGTCGTTGAAAACTCGGATGAAATTCCATGAGTGTCGGCGATCGTTGGCATTTGTAAATGTTGCCGAGCGCCGACATTGACGATTGTCAGCGAACGCTGACATCTGATAATGTCAGCGAACGCTGACAAATGGATTCCCCCATGCTCATCCGCACACCCGCCGATCTCGGCGCCGTTATTCGCGACCGGCGCAAACGGCTCAAACTCGACCAGTCGACCCTTGCCAAACGCATCGGCGTCAGCCGTCAATGGGTCATCGAGATCGAGCATGGCCATCCGCGCGCCGAATTGGCGCTTGTGCTTCGGGCATTGGACGCTCTCGGCATTCCGTTGAACGCTAACCCCGAACTGAAGACGAGCCGCGGCCCGGCACCGACCGCCGTTGACATCAATGCCATTGTCGCCAAGGCGAAAAAGAGCAAAACATGACAAACGAACTTGTCGCCCTCCTGGATGGTAACGAAGTTGGCCGCGTGCGAAACGATACACGCGGCCGACTGACCTTTGTCTACGACAGCGACTGGCGTACCGCGCAGGACGCTTATCCCCTCTCGCTCTCAATGCCGCTCGCCGCTGAAGAGCATGGTCCTGCAGCCGTACAGGCCTTCCTCTGGGGACTTCTGCCGGACAATGAGCGTGTGCTCGACCGTTGGGCCAAGAAATTCCAGGTATCGGCCCGCAATGTCTTCGCTCTCATCGCCCATGTCGGCGAGGATTGCGCAGGAGCCGTTCAATTCGTCACGCCTGATCGTTTAGAGGCTCTCAAAGCGGGACGAGACGACAAGGTCGAATGGCTAGACGAGTCGGACATCGCAAAGCGGCTTCAGGCCTTGCGTGAGGATCACGCGGCTTGGCGTCTGCCGCGCGATACGGGTCAATTCAGTCTTGCCGGCGCACAGCCGAAGACGGCGCTTCTTCAGAAGAAAGGCCGTTGGGGCCTTCCATCGGGGCGCATTCCGACCACACATATCCTCAAACCCCCGACCGGCCATTTCGATGGTCACGCCGAGAACGAGCATGTCTGTCTCGTACTCGCGCGCAGTCTTGGGCTACCGGTTGCAGAAACCAAAGTGATGCGGTTCGAAAATGAAGTCGCGATCGTGATTGAGCGTTATGACCGCCAACCGAGCGGGAACGACATCATTCGGGTCCACCAGGAAGATGTCTGCCAGGCAATGGGCGTGCTGCCGACCAAAAAATATCAAAACGAGGGCGGGCCCACGCCGGTCGATATAGTCGAGCTCTTGCGTGCCTACTCGACACACCGTGAGGCGGATATTGAAACATTCGTCAACGCCCTAGGATTCAATTGGCTTATTGGAGGCCCCGACGCGCATGCCAAAAATTACTCTCTGCTTCTGGCCAGCGGCCCTCATGTGCGTCTTGCGCCACTCTATGACGTAGCCAGCATTTTGCCATACGATGATGTCGACATACGCAAGATCAAGCTCTCAATGAAAGTAGCAGGGGAATACAAACTCGACAAAATCGGCTTGCGACACTGGCAAAAATTTTCTCGCGAAACGCGCGTTGATGCGGACAAGCTTATTGCATGCCTGATTTCCATGGCGGAACAGATCCCTGATCTCGTGACGGCTATCCATGCGCGCGCTGAGAGCGAAGGGTTAGACAATCCCATCATAGAGCGGTTGGGGTCTAAACTGAGTGATCGTGCGAAGGTTTGTGAGCGGTTTCTGAAGGCGACCTAGGCTCATCTCTTGTTCGACGTTCGGCGTGCTGGATCGGGCGACCAGTCTCGTGTTGAACAACCGGAGCCTGTACCTGATGGCGCGATTGTACTCTCAGTCGTTCGACGACCAGGAGTCAGCTTTATCTCGTCGCAGACCTTTGCACGGCACGCGCTGGAGCTATCGCTGAAACTTGGTGACGGCGGGAATCGGGAAGGCGGCATATCGTGGGGGTGCTTGACGCCTCCACTTCTCCACCGAAGGAGCGATATGCCGTGTCCAAAGATAACATCATCAAGCTGATTCAGCCAGGAAACGTCGACGATCAACTCACCGAAATCTTGCGCAATGGGGCGCGTGCTCTGTTGGCCCAGGCGGTCGAGGCCGAGGTCGCGGACTTTCTCGGCAAGCATGCCGATTTGAAGACTGCGGACGGCCACCAGCGCGTCGTGCGCCACGGTCACCTGCCGGAACGCGAGGTGATGACCGGTATCGGTCCGGTCGCCGTC
>NZ_AUFA01000075.1:0-14078 GCF_000426265.1 Bradyrhizobium sp. Cp5.3
CAACGGTGCGCCCGCCGCGCCGCATCGCGACCGTGGCGCGGCCCGCAGGCCGCCGTGACATCCGCCTCCATCATCGTGCCGAGCGCCTCGATCCCCGCCGCAAGGCAGAACCGATCAAAGCTCGCCCGCACTTCTGCAAACGCTTCGTCCACAGCCCCAGTCGCCGGCGAACCAGCCGGTGTGATATCTCTCGTCATGGCGTTGCTCTCCTTTGTGGAATCAGCACCCCGAGCCTACCGGCTCAAGGTGGGCAACGCCGACCTCTTCAGAAATTCAACAGAACCCGGGACATCCCCCTATGCGCGGATCATATCCGAGTTGTCGAGGCCGGAGCCGCCAGCTTCGCTGACATTCGCGATCCCGTTTTCGAACCCCGGCTCTCGCAAACCCCATGAAACGGGGCAGTCTCGGGCCATGAACGCCCCCTACAGGCGGTAATCATGGATGCACTGGCGAGCACCGACCGCGGAAACATGGCCAATTGACGGTTTACGGGCCTATGAGCGCAATTCGCGCAGGCATACGCCCGAGCAAGCCGGGCAGATCGCGGCGTCGATCCGCGAGCGAGGTGGCGCGCATGCACCCAAGAATCGGCGATTGCCGGCTTGTCTCTTGTTGGATGATGGGCTTCCGCCTCGTCCAATACTCGACTGCTCCGGCAATGGCGATGTCACCGTCATCCAAAAAGCGGACGAACAACCTGATGGTCTCGAACGTGACACTTGCATTGCTTTCAAGCCGCTCGAGCACGTGCACGATGCGGTCGAGTCGTTGGGCTATTGCAGCCCTTCTGCCGATCGGACTCGTCCGAAGAAGAAAGCACCAATCGCAGCTTAAGCGATTAGCGGCTGGGGCTTGTCGCGATGCTGTGAGAGCGCGCCGCTCAGCTAATCGGTGGTTTACGTAGCAGAGTCTCGAGGCGGCGTCGACCTTCTTCGATCGCGCCGGACCAATGGCCGAACCGTTCCTGCACGACAACCTCGAATGAAGGATACCACAGTGGCTTTCCGCCAGCCTGAGCCCAATACCAGGGATAACCGCGCGGCACGAAAACCACGCCGGGAACGCCGAGCGCTCCGGCGATATGGACGCCGAAGCTGTCGGGCCCAACAACGGCATCGAGATTGGCGATTGCCGCGATTAGTTCCGCAGGGCGCTCAATATGCGCGCCAGCATCGATCGGACGGCTCCATCGCTTCATGTCATGCCGTTGCGCCTCGGTCATCAAACTGACCGGCGTGACGCAGTGAGGGATCACGGTGGCGACTTGCTCCATCGATAGGCCGAGAGCGCCCCCCTCCCACACGATGCCCACCAAAGGCCTTGCGAACACGGCCAAAGCATCCCGCCATTTGGCGAACAGCTCGGCCTCGGGGCGTAGGTAGGGAATGCCATCGGCAATGTTGCGGGCGTCGGTCGACAGAACGTGCAATAATGATTGCAGCGGCACAGCTGAGAGTCCGGCCCTCGGCTCGTCGGAAATCACCTGCTCGGTGAGATTGGTAAGAAGAGCCTGGTAACGTGGCTGCGCGACCACATGCAGGTTCTGCGGGCTCGGTAACCGACGCAAGAGACGAACGAGTGCTACGAATTCAAGGGCGCTCGTGGCCGGCGGCACGACTATCCGCCTCACAGGCGCCAAGGCGGTCGGCTCGGGCGTCGGAAAGCGACCGAGCGTCAGTTCAAGCGTCGTCTGTAGAGACTTCGCTGCTTCATTCTCAGGTCGCGTGCGCACGACGTGGCCGACAAGCTTGAGGGATTCGTCGAACCGGCCAACGAGTTGTAGGACACGCGCCAGAGCAAGCGCGGCGGTAGGATCCGATTTGCGAGCGCGAACGAATTCCGTCAGTTGCGCTATGCCGCGGTCCATCTCACCCTTGGCAATCGTAATGCGGGCCAAGATTTCGCGCGCACCAATATGAGCCGGCGCGTGGGCGAGCAACTTCTTGCAGGTGGCCTCAGCTTGCGGCCAGCGTCCAGTTGCGGCGCGGCAATAAGCCAGACGCAAGAGCCCAGCTATATCGAGCGGGGCGCGCAGATGCGCCCGCTCGGCAAGACCAAGCGCCTCGTCGAGGCGGCCGCGTTCAAGCATCAGCACCGATAAATTGCCCAGCGCATCGGGATCCTCCGGAGCAATCTCAAGCGTACGACGCAGGACGGTCTCAGCTGACGAGTTGTGGCCCAGGGCGAACTCGATGGCGCCAAGTTGAAGGAGGGCACGCGCATTCCCCGGCTCGTGTTGGACGATGGCCTCCGTCATCGCACGGGCGTCTGCAACCTCGCCGCGGCTCAGCAAGGCATGAGCGAGCGCCAGCTTGATCTCCTGGTTGCGCGGGGCGAGCGCCGCCGCTCGTTGGAGGCAAATCACTGCCTCCTCCTCGCGGCCGAGCAATCCGTGGGCGATGCCGAGATTGGTGGTGAGGCCGGCGTGTTCGGGGTAGATGGTCGCAGCTTCCGACAACATTTCGAAGGCAATCTCGATCCGCTGTCGGGCAAGTGCCAGTGTGGCCCTCGCATTGAGCGTATCGGGATCACTTGTGGTGGCGACCTCCTCCAGTAGCGCCTCCGCCTCCTCGATACGGCCGGCCGCGATAAACTCTTGGGCCGTTCTAATCCTCTCTTGCAGGGGCGGGGCCGGCATGCCGGTGGACAGCATGTGTTCTATGCAACCGTGACGCGCTTGCCGTCGAGGCGGAGATCCTCGCTCACCGCGATCACCTTGCTGTGCGCCATCTCGGAGGCAATGCCGGTGACCCGAATGGCCTGAGTTTCGGTCTGCAATGTGTCGGTACGCTCGATCACCGCTACACGCTCGACCGCCTTTACCGTAAGCTGCTCGGCGCTCGCTTCCTGGATTCGCGCTGAACATTGGGCGCGGTCCGCGATCAACGTGTAGAGCTTGCCGATCCAGGTGCCTTTGTCCGCAAGCACGGCAAACAGCTTGGTCTGCAGATCGATCCTGTCGGCGCGCAGGGACAGGCGCTGGCGCGCGGCGACCGTGATGGTCTCGCCCTCAATCGACATGTTACGCCCACCGGGCAGGCCTACCATCCCCCGATTGGCAGCCGTCCGACCGAGCACAGTCACGACGAAGACTTGCTCTACGTTGGTGAAGAGTTGCACGATGTCCTGTGGTATTGGCCGGACTAGGCAGCCAACGGCCACTGTCGCCGTGTGACGAGCGCCGGCGACTTCGACCTCGACCGTAGTGCCATCGTCGCTGACTGACACGACGCGGGCTGTGTGGTGTCCAGGCTCAAGCAAGCGCTCTGCCGTCGCGAAGGTGTTTGTGGCACGGATCGGCATCGTCATCCTTGCTCTCCAGCTCGCTACATGAAATTTATCAACTTCTTTTGTATGACTTCCTCATTGCCGGTGCTGGACATGATCTCAGCTTTTCGGGTCACCAGCTTGTGCTCTTCCGTGTTCGACTGTCCCTTTCTCAATTCTTCTTCTGTTATCGAAACGCTGGTCTTGCAGACTTTGATGTCGCGGCCGACCGACTTAAAGTCCTCGACAGGTGCGAGCTTGAAATCACTCGTCCTAAGAATCTTGGTATCGCTGTCGGCCGACTTGAAATCGGGTCCAAAAACACACTTGGTCGACGTTCCAATCACCTGCTTGATGTCGTGCCCTTCGACGATGTCTAGTTTCCTACCGATCGTCATAGAGTTCATATCACTGAGATTAACTGAACATTCTCGCGAGATCTTAAAGGTGAACGCTTCTCCAAAGAACATGCATACGTTCTTGGCCATTGTCAGCGTGGTAGATGCGCCTCTCATGCAGGTGAACCGGGTGCCTTGAAACAGTTCCTTGGTGTCGCCCATCGTCTCCTTTTCCGAGTTGCCAGCGGTGGATTCTAGCTTGTGGCCGTTGTTGATGAGCTTGACGCGGTTCGAGGCCGTCAAGACGATGTCCGCAGGCGTCCCGTCGGCGCCAGCACTGATTGTCACGCCATTCTTGGCGGAGATCTCATACGCGCCTTCCGAGACTGTATGTAGGGAGTTGCCATTCGTGATCTCCGTGATCTGACCGCTACCGATTTTGAGCCGCGCAGCGCCTTCGAGATTTGCCTCCAAGTCCTTATTGGTGAAGGCAAGTATGCCGTCGTTGTCGCTTTCATGTTTGCCGATCGCAGCTGGACTTTCGCTACTAGGCATTGTGAGGCCAGTGACAAGTTTCGCCTCTTCGTCCGAATAAGAGCCGAGGCGCAGGTAGGTTGATTTCGTCAGGGGAGAAGACGGCGTTTCTGGAACGAACAGTCGCGTATAGGCATTTGGCATAGCGCGCTTCCCTAATCGCATAACCGTCGGCACTTTAGCGCAGCGCCATCAAGCGGGTTTGAGAGGGCGATATCGACAATCCGAACGCGTTCGGGTTGGCACCGTTCTGCTTGGTCGGCATCCCCATTTTGGTTGCCGGTGACCCGCCGATCGACAGATTGTCCGATCCCGCTTTGGCACGGCCCGGACCCATGACAAGGCCAGAGATGACGCCGAGGGCCACACCTGCGTTGTCACCCATCGATGTCGCGCGCTCGGTCGTCATATTGTGTGCGGGCATACACATGATCAGAAACCGAGATTGCGTGGGAATAGCCGTCGTGTTCATGGCGATGTTTGGGTAGGCGTTGGGTACGAAGACGGGGCCGGATGGCGTGTTGCAGACATCGGGAAACGCGTGATCCTCCGCCGACATCGGGCCACTTGAATTGACAAATGTCATCTGTTTAGCTCACTCCGGTGAAAGGGATGACGCGGCTTGCATCGTAGAGTTCAGCGACGGCGCGTTCGGGCACAGTTTGCAGGGCACTCCCACGCTGGGTCACGAACAGGCTGCCTTCGGTCGACGCGCAGTGAAAATCAGTGCGCAGAAATCGCGAGCCGGAAAAGTCGCTACCATCGAGCGCGGCGTGGTGCATCAGCGCATAGGACATGTCGGCGCCGGCAAACGAGGCGAACTTGGCCGATGCACGTGTGAATACGGCAGTCCCCAATTGTGTGCCGGAAAGATCGCAGCCGTCGAGGCAGGCTTCTACAAAGATGCATTGCGTCAAATCGGCATTGCGCAGCCTTGCGGCTCGCAGGTCAGCCCTGACGAGCAGTGTGTTTGGAGCGGTCGCGCCGGATAGGTCGGCACCCACGAGGCTCGCGCCCGTCAACACCGAACCGAACAGGTCTGCTCCCGACAGGTTTGTGCGGTTCAGCTTGGCGCCGCTCAAGTTTGCTCGCACAAGCGTCAGCCCGGAGAGGTCCCGCTCAGACAGATCGCATTCTGAGAAATGGATCGTGTCGCATCGCAGTCCCGTGACTTGTGCACGACGCAAATCGGCTCGCGTTATGGCGGTGTTCGTTAGCGTCGCGTCGTCGAGCACGACGTTGGCGAGGTCACAATCCATGAGAGCGCTTTGAGAGAGGGTGGCCTTGCGCAGGATCGTGTGGTTCAACGCGCAACGCATCGCTGTCGTCTGGCTGAGCCACGTCTCGCCGAAGTCGGCATGGCCGAGATCTGACGACATGAACGTCGATTGGGTGAAGCGCGCCCGCCGCCAGTCGGAGCCGTCAGCACGGCAGTTGACGAACATGCATTTCTCGAGGCAAGCGTCGGCCAAGGACGCACCGCTGAAGTCGCAGTCCTGAAACGTCATGCTGGTCAGGCTGGCACGTGTGAAGTGGCTATTGCGAAAAGTAGAGCTCAGCACAACGCCGTCGTTCAGGCGCAGTCCAGATAGGATCTCGCCATCGAGATTAGCTTCGCGTACGGGGAACTGATTGTCGATGGACTGCAACAGGAGTTCAATTGACATGGCGTTTGACCATCAGCACGGTGCGCTCGATATTTGCGTTGCTCAGGTCGGCCGCGACCAAGGAGGTATCCATCAGGTCGGCGCCATAGAGATTTGTATGGCGCAGAGTGGCGCCGGTCATGTTGGACTGATTGAGATGTGCCTCGAGCAGGTCGGCGGCATAGAAGTCGGCGCCGCGCAGATCGTTGCCCGTGAAGACCGCGCGTTTCAGCGATGTCATTCGGAAGATGGCGCGCGCCAGCGTCGATTTACCGAAATAAACGCCATTCAGTCGAGCCATGGTGAAGTCGGCGCCACTGAGGTCGGCCGTCTGAAAACAGAGCGCCTCGGCGTTGCTCCGGCCGAAGCGGGCGTCGCGCAGATCTACATCTCCGATGAAGCTGACTTGGTCAAATTGCGAGCTCGATAGGTCGAGTTGTGGCGCTGTGAGCTTGAGAAAACAGGTTTGCTCAAGTCGCGCGCCAGCAAAGCTCGCACCCGACAGCGATAAATCCATGAATTGTGTGCGCTTGAGGACGGCGTTCCCCCAAAAGCTGTTGTCGAGCGCGGCTTTGACGAAGGAGCATTGATGGAGTTGTGCAGAGCGGAAGGTCGCCCCGATCATCGGTATCCGGAGAACCTGGAGCTCGCCAAGCCGCGCTTGGTCGAAGCATGCGCCTGCCATGCTCGCGCCGAGAAGGTTGGTGCGCACAAGCTGGCTGCCTGCGAAACGCGTCCCGCGGCAGTCGGCTTCCCCGAGATTGGCTTCAGTGAGATCGGTCGCGCTTAAATCTGCGTTGATGAGCGTTGCGCCGGACAGTGCGGCCTTCATCAGTTTGGCACCGGCCAGGTTGGTCCCGTTCAGCCTCGCGCGTTCAAGAAAGGCGCCGGAGAAGTCCGCCTTCGCTAATCGCCGTCCAGAAAGGTCGGCGCCGGCTAGATCGCGACCCGCAACCGTGCCGCCGCGCCGGAACTCCTCTTCCACCAGATCCCCCAGGGCGTGAGCGACAGCTGGTGCCAGCATCGCTTCAGGTTTGAGCGGCCTAGGTGAGGCAAGCCTTGCCGCGGCCAGGCCGGCTGCCAATTGACCTTCCGCTTTGTCGATCTCGCTCCGCAGGACAGTGGATGCTTTCACAGAGTACGTCTTCGCCGCGGCGATCCATGTTTTTGGCTCATCAGCGTTTGCCGCTTGATGCGGCGTGGTTGAGGTCTCGAACGGCGGGCGGTCATCGGACAGTAACGCAGGAAGCGCCCCTCCGAGCGCCGCTTTAGCATCGGCGAGCGCCGTACGCGCTCGTTGGGCGGCGTCAGGAGGTGGATTTGAGGCCTCGATCTGCGCCAGTATTTCGTCAACGGTCAGGCGCTGCGGTGCCTCTAGCATGGCGTTCCTCGCTTCTTCCGGCAGTACCGGCTCGGGAACATCGGGAAGCGAAAAGGCGTCGTCCGATATGGCGCCGCGTATCGGCTCGAGCGGTCGTCCAGCCGCCAAGTTGAAGTAACGAGCATGCGCAAGTTCAAATTGTTTTTGCGCGTCTAGCGGTGGCGTTGCCGCGCTAAGGATTTGGTCACGCCAGTGTTTCGCCCGCGCGAGCTTGCCTTCGAGATCGCCTATGAGGCCCGGGTCGGTGTCCGGAAGCGCAGGGACTGGCAGAGCTTGCGCAAAGCTTTCGTCGATCGACTGCGCAACGTCAATCGAAGAGATCGCGGCAAGCAAGGCGTCGATATCGCTCGAAGCGGCGTTTCCACCGACAATCTTGTCATAAGCCGCACGTATGGGTTGATATTGAGCATCAAGCTCGTCGACATCGGATTCTGCCTTTGCCTGTACCGTCCCCAAGGCGTCGAGGATCTCCGCTAATTCGATCTCGCCACTCTCGAGTTCCTCCGGCAACAATTCCGGAATGCTTGACGGCTCGATCGACGGTATCTCGATCGTCGGGCGTAGCGAAGGCGAGAGCTCAATGCGTGCGAACTCCTGATCGAGCGCCCAACGCATGGAGGCCAGCTGCCGCGCCGTGCGCGCGTCGGCCAGCTGGCGACGCCTCACTGCGCGGTGCTCGCGTTCGGCGGCCGTAATCTCAGGGGCAAGCTGATGTTCCGAAAAGGCATAGCGTGGAGCGCTCGTCGGATCGAGCCTCAGCCGCCGGACATTAAGATAATGGTCGAGCGGCCGCGCCGGCTCGCCCTGTTGCTCGTAAGCGACCATGATGTCGCCCACGTCGCTGCCGTCCAATTCCCGTACGGCAATCGCGGTGCGGTAGATCATGACACCGCGACGAACTCCCGCGAATAGCCACAGGGTATCGATACGCGTCTCCAGTTCGGTGACACCACGCGTCGTATCGCTCCAGCCAATGAAGCAGCGCACGCGAAAGGTTGGCAGGCGGGCTTCGATCAATGGATGGTCGGCGGAGAAGTTCTGCAGCGCGTAAGGATCTCCGCCACACATGAAACCGCTTATGCGTTGGTCGGGCGGAGCGAATAGAAAGAGCCGCGGATCGGCATCGGTCGCCAGAGCAGGGGCAACTGACTGCAGCCACGCGGCGTCATAGTTCCCCGCGTATTGCAGGCGGTCGCTATCATCAACACCGATTGGTCCGAAAGTTGCCGGCGGTGCGATTGTGTCAATGAATTGAATTGCATGCTCTGGGCTCTCTACGTTGGGCAGGGCCACCAGTTCGCCGGCCATGCTGCGGCGGAGAGCCTCGTGACCGGCGCCGACCCGGTTCGCCGCATAGCCGGGCCCGCCGAAGGCGCGTTGCCGCGTTAGCGGCATTTTCTGGAACGGTTGCACGGCTGTCGGTCGCCAGCCGGAGTTCGTCATCTGCCAATAGCGGTCGCCAGTCACTAGAAGGTGCTTCTGGATCGGGCCGAATGCCCACCCCAACATCATGCGCTCGGTCGGCCGTCCCTCCGGTGCTGCCGCATGTCCGCCGATGAGCACCTCGGCTCGCGGCTTGGGCATGCCGATGTCGAGAGGGGTTCCGGGCGGAAGCTCCTTTGCGGCCATAGTCCAAAGCTCCTGCTCGCCATGCAGACGGTGGGCGCCCGGGTCAGCGAGGTCGAACATCGCTAAAACCGAAATGATGAGGCTGGACCCTCGGGGACGCCGCTCGCATTTGGTCAACAGACCCAATGTGCGTGGCTTTACAAGAATGGGCATGAAACCTACCAGAGACGATTTTCCTTTTTAACAATATTTCTCGAACGTGACGGACTTTCGGTGCCGCAATGCGAACGCGTCTTTGTGTCACATACCAAGTTAGGTAGGCAGCAATACAGCTCAGCGTTGCGTAAGGCCGCTTCGTCCGCAACGCTTGAACGCGTAGAGGGTGCGGCTATCGCCAAAAGTACAAGCCGTCTGCCTACAGAGAATCGGTGCTTCGTTGTCTTGTGGGTCTGCGAGGGCCGCGTGGCACGCCCGTTATTCGAGCCGGATCGCTGTGTTTAGCAAGAGCCGACGAAACGCGCATGAAGTTGTTGAGGCTGGTCAGGTGTCGGGTCGCAAACCATCATGCGTGGCAAATTGATCGAACGCCCGAGCAAGCGACAGATCAAACGGAAAGGATGACTTGTGAATCTCGTCGTCGTGTCGAACCGAGTTGCCAGCAGCGACGTCAATGAACCCAAGACAGGTGGACTTGAGGCGGCACTGATTCCAGTGGTGCAGCAATCCGGCGCAATTTGGGTAGGGCCGCGGCGCCCGTCGGAGGCTGAACCGCCCGTCATGCTGTTCGGCGGAGGCAAGCTCGTGAGGGTGGATCTGCCTGCCGATGATTACCGTCGCTACTATGAGGGCTTTGCCAATTCGGAATTATGGCCGGCATTACATTCGCTGACAGAGCGGATCTCCTCCTCGGAAGGCGATTATCACCGCTACCGTGAGATCAACGCCCTCATGGCGAAAGCGCTGCTCAAGCAAACGGACCAGGACGCGTTCTGGGTGCATGATTATCATTTCCTCACGCTCGGTGCTGAGCTGCGTGATCAGGGCGTCCAACGGCCGATCGGTTTCTTCCTGCACACGCCATGGCCGGCGCCTGACGTGCAACTGCTGCCGCATCATCAAGAATTGACCGAATTGATGCTTGCGTATGATTTGGTAGGCTTTCAGACGGACGAGGACCGACAGAATTTCCTTGCCAGTGTCCGTGCGGATCTCGGACTCATGCCCAGCGAAGACGGTGTTGTGATCTCACGTCGTGGTGGTGTTGTAACCAGATGCCGAGTGTTTCCGATCGGCATAGATACAGACAGATTTGCACAATTTGCTGAAGACACGGGCTCGAATGCCGATGTTTCGTCGTTGTTGGAAGGTCTCGATCGTAAGAAGCTTGCCGTCGGTGTCGACCGTCTCGACTACACCAAAGGTCTCGATAATCGCGTTCGAGCCTTCAATCGCCTTTTGACCAAAGAGCCGCGCAGCGTCTCACTTTTGCAAATCGCTACCTCCTCACGATCCAACATCAAGAGCTACAGAGACTATCAGAACGAGGTGGAGGCGCTTGTCGACGATGTCAACGCTCGTCATAGTGCGGCCGGCTGGAAGCCGATTCGTCACGAAACAAAGCCTCAGAGTCAGGCCGTACTCGCGGGTCTTTACCGCGCCGCACGTGTCGGCGTGGTAACACCGATGCGTGATGGCATGAATCTCGTGGCCAAAGAATATGTCGCCGCGCAAGCCCCCAGCGATCCTGGCGTGCTGGTTTTGTCGAAATTCGCCGGCGCGGCCAAGGAACTCGACGCGGCGCTGCTCGTCGATCCCAACGACATAGATGACATAGCAGACAAGATTTCGATCGCAATCTCGATGCCGCGCGAGAAACGCATCTCGCTCTGGCAAAAGATGATGGCGAAGCTTCGAGCGTATCCCATCCAGAAATGGTCGGCGAACTTCATCTCCGAGTTGGAGAAAATTCGGGCCGAACAACTCGCAGGACGGAGTCCGCCGGATCTGAGGGAGCCCAGCAGTGCGAAACAAAAGGTCGAGGGGAAACTAACCGGCGGTGCAAGCCATTTTGACCTACCGCGACAGTTATCACGTCTAGCATTCGACGTCCGGGCTACGAGATTAGATGATGATTTCACCCACATCGTAGGCTCGGGATGGAACCACGGTCTCCAACCGGCCCCAGATCTCCTGCTCGGCGCGCTGAATAGAATAGACGCCTTCCCGAGGCCGTTCCTGCCCACGACGAATTTTTACATCCACGGTCAGCCCTACATGGCGCTATTGGCCGAAGGGCTAAGGGAGGTGACCCCCAACAATCCGCTGGGCGTCAACGTTGTTGTCATACCTAGGCTTAAAGGTGGCTGAATGCGCGTCGTGGGTTGCAATTGGCGCCTCATTCTTGAACGGTCGAATATCAAAGTTCTTCGGTCAGGTATGCCATCGCCTGCTTGAGGTGGTCGCTGGATTGAGGCCGTCATTCGCTGCGGCGTCTCCACCAAATGCCCGCTTTCCCTGTCGCCGGTTCGTGCTGCGCCCGCGCGCTGCCAGACAATCCCCATGACGGCCACACCCGGCGCCATCATTGATGGACATCTAGAAGTTCACCAGACCGCGAGACCGAGCGCACCTATGTCGGCGATGATTACCGCCGCCACCATGTCTCGCATCCGCGCCAGGTCTTCATCTTCTGGCAAAAGGTGAAAACCGAAGGTCACCTTGGCCGCTTGACGAATTTGTGATGGGATATAACGGCACTCAACCTAATGAAAACAAATGTCGATCTGAGCAAGGCGTCAAGCCACCCCGCCGAATTGGCAATCGACAATCTCAGTCCTGCCGATGTCTACTTCGGCAGGGCTGAGGCGATCCTCGCCGAGCGACAACTGATCAGGCCCAATACCATGGCAAACCGCCGCTTGCAGTGTTCGTTAGCACAATTGAAAGGCCCGATTTAGACTAGACAATCGAGGTGCAGCATCTGATTCAGCAACTATTGATTGTTGCATAACACTGGCCAAATGCTGGCGCTCCCATCAAGTCCTCGCGTCCGCCGTCGACTAGCGTCAGTGGAATAACGGCTCCATGTTGTTCCAGATATGGCTGAGGCCGCTGAGCATGCCCCCCGGCGTGACAGCCGAAGCAATCGTCGCCCTGGCGGAATGTTTCCATAGTGGAGTTGGTCAGCCGCAGCGGCTACGAACCGCGACATCGACGGAATAGCACGCCTCCTCGAAATGGATGGCGACGATGTTCGGAAGCTGTTTTCCGGTAACGACAAGGTGTCCCGGACCAGCAGAAACTGGTTTCTGCGTACTTGGGTCGTCCCCTGCGCGACCTGTTTTCCGACCTGCCCGCGACGGGAACGATCTGAAACACATTCGCGACACGCGGCCTGAAGGGTATCTCATGACAAAGAATATCGTCGTCTACTCGGACGGTACCGGCCAAGACGGCGGCGTGTGCCCCGAGCAGCGGGTCAGCAACGTCTACAAGATGTACCACGCGTCCCGGACGGGTCCCGACAACCCCATCGACCCTCAGGAACAGGTGGCGTTCTACGACCCCGGGCTCGGCACCGATATCGGTGCGACCACCCTGACCGCACCGTGGCGCTTCATCCAGAAACTGCTCGGCTCCGTGGTCGGCAACGGCATCGTCAAGAACATCGCCGATTGCTACGCCTTCATCATCAATCACTACGAACCTGGCGATCGGGTCTTCCTCATCGGTTTCAGCCGAGGTGCCTACACCGTGCGTTGCTCATGTTGTGCGGGGTGCCGACCAAGCACCCCAACTGGCCGCCTAATGCGCTTCCGGAAGCATAGGCGACATCCTCCTCTTCACGCGCAGCGTGCTGCTGTTGCTTTGTGGCGTTCTCGGCAGCTTCGCGAAACAGGTCCGCCCGCTCTTCAGCCGAAGGCGACCAGATTGGTGCGACTGGTAGACAGGCTGTCCACAAAAGCCGCGGCGCCGGCTGTCACCCTTCTTGTGCCGATATTGGCGGCGTGGCCCCGCAAAGAATCCTCGGTCCATGGATCGCGCGAAAGAGGCTCAAGTCGCGCATCGATCGCCTTTCCAAAGAATGGAGTTTCAAGCGAATCGACCGGCCTTGAGGTTGGTTCATGGCTCGCTCCGCGGAATGCAACCATCGCTCGCAGCAACGAGTGCAGGTCGCTTAAGCTCTAACCCCTGAGGAGCCAGCCCCTCCCTTCGCGAGCCGCCTAATTAGTCTCAAATCATTTGACGACGGAGAACGGTTACGCCGCTTGTGCGGCGCCAGCAACCGATCGGCTCTCTGCTGAGATGTTTCGTTGTCGTGCAACACCTCAAGGCTGCAGACGCGAGCGATCGCCACGGCGCGGCGCGAGATTCGCTGATGGTTCATGGAATTTGCTTTTAGCTCTGATGCCGGTAGCGAACTGGCTGCCGGGGTTCAGAAACCGTAATTGTGAACGGCCAATGTGCTTTGGGGTGCCTCTTGGACATGGCGCACCGTCCCCGCCGAACCGAGCTGTTAGGACGCTGGCCCATTGATGGCCACTGATGCTTCTTGGGTCTCTGAGGCCCAAGCCTACTGTTGCATACAACCTAGACGGTTGCAACAGCCATTTTCTACTCAAGGCGCGACGAAACCGCGCGCTCTCGTAAAACGGTTGCAAGGCCCGACGCTGACGGAAGACACGTTGGTTGATGAGGAATGGTTCGTGATCCCCTTGGGTTTTCGTGCCCACGGTTGCGCTCGGCCTTACAAACCCGAATTGCTAAAGCTCCTCCCGAAAACGCGGACAACGAACCTGCAAACCCTGCTGCCGTGGCTCTACTGCACTTACGATCAAAAGCCTGACACGGACATAGACGCAAAAGACGGCGAACACGGTCAGTCCAAAGACGTGCCGAACTCCTAATTCGCTACGTCATCTATGAAAAGAACGCAGCCTGTTCGTCTTGGCAATTTTTGCCGGAGACCGACCTATCACCGGCGGGCGTGATCAGACCCGCAGGTTTTCAGGGGATGTCCCGATCGCTGTTGAACTAGGTCGGGCCGACGTTGCCGGAATGAATGTTACGCGGCCCTCGTGACGTGGGCAACGGGGTTGATCGTCATGCGATTGTGGCGAGCTTGAAGAGCCGCACGCAGAACCGACAATTGCTTATGCGCCTTCAATCGTCGGAAGCCCTTGTTGGCCTCGATCATGCCGGCCGCGACCCATCGCAAGGCCATACCGGCATCCCGCCAGCGTTTGACGTTGCGCGTGACGCGGCGAATGGTGCCCATCATGTTCTCGGCGATGTTGGTACAGGCGAGCGATCGACGAAGCTCCTTCGGCAACTTCAACC
>NZ_AUFA01000076.1:0-13644 GCF_000426265.1 Bradyrhizobium sp. Cp5.3
CGGCAGTCCAGGCTGCCCCGGCCCTGTTTGGCACACCGAACCAAAGCGCTCATCCAAAAACTTCCAGTCGATCAGCGCCGCCAACCGCACCAGCGGATGGCCCATATCGATGATTTGATCCAGCGCCGGAAGCAGCAGGTCTTTCTGGCGATCGTCCCGCGGTTTGCTCATCGCCCTCTCCAATGCCGATGACCCGCTGTCAGGGAATCACGAATCGCTCCAGAGCAAAATCCCAAAACGCCAGAAAGCCAGGTCCAACACCCAGCTTTCCTGCAAAATCGAATACCTTATCGAGACAAATTCTTTCTATCTTTCAGGCGGATCTGCATTCTTCACGAAGGACTCCGCTTACGTGCGCTTACGCACGTATTCCTCACGTACAGAACGCATTATTGGTCGATGCGGCTTCGTTTGCTTGGCATTCGAATTCGAGCCCTCGGCTAGGTGCTGGCGCTAGCCATGTCGTTGATTTCATCTGAATGTTGGTTGGTGAGGGCTCTCTACGCAAGAGCTACGGTTGTCTGTTTTCGAGAGGAATAGACGATTGATGGTCCACCATGGCCCGGCATGTCAGGTCTCGTTACTGCGTCCAATAATATCATCTTTGTTTGCCCAGATACTGTTGCCGTGCATCATCAGTAGGCAGCATAGCTTAGTTCCTGATGGTTCAAGCGAGGCTGAATACGCCGGAGAAAACCGGCATCTCGTAGCGAGCGATGATCTCGTGGAAGCGAGCGTGCGTCTCTATCAATTCGTCAAGATCGTAGCAGAATGGAATATCCATCTGTTTAATGACGAACGGCGTCAGAACCGTCGGGGCAGGCACAACGCCGATCTTCGCCAATGCTTCCAATCCGGTAATCGTATTATCTGAAGCCTCAATTCCGGCGAGAAGACAGCTTCCGGCTCCCCATCGCCCGAATATTTCGACTGCCTCGGTGAAGATGGTAATGTAGTCTTCAAAGCGGAATTCAGCCTTGAAGCCGTGGATGTACTTTCGCCGCATCGCGGGATCTATGATCTCAATACCCGTATTGAACCGTGAGATTCCCGATTGTTTTAAAGCTGAGAGATAATCTCGTCGCTTGTTGTGATCGCTCCGGATACTTTGCGGCACGACTTGTGAGACGTAGATACCTCCTGTGTATCCCACCTCTCTGAGGCGACGAGCGATCGTGGTGTGTCGATCTAGTTCCGCCTTCTCGTTCTTCACACTTCCGGTGCAGAGCCAGACGACGTCGTACTGGGAATTAAATTCATCGCCGTGCTCATTTATGTAGTCCAAACAGGTGTAAAAATTTGCTTTGTAATCGGTGCTCCCGCCTCCCTGAATTGCCAGCACCTCCCATTCATTCTCTTTGAAGCAGAAGTCGCACGAATAACAGCAGTACACGTGGTAGTCGAATACAAAACTGCGAGCGGCATTCGCGCGCATTATTCCGAAATTATACATGCCCGCAGGCGCACGTGCAGGATCGACATGTTGGCGGCAATGGATTTGCCTGATCTCACCGTTCATCGATGCGATGAGGGATTCGCCGTCATACATGAACGGCGATCTTGGATTGATGCGCACCGTGATCGTCTTGAAATAGTCCCGCCCGTGGATTTCTATTTCAACTCTCGGTATGACCTGCCCGAGCATGGGAAAGCGCACGTCGGTCGTGAGGAGCTGAATGCCGTCTCTCAAGGCGCCAAGTCGAAATATCTCCTCTATGCGCACTCCATATCCGTTCTTCAGAGCAAAATCGAATTTTGCAGCTCTCTTTTGTTGAGCTCCCATGATTTCGCTCCACCGAGATGCGAACTGCGGAAACACTCTTGCGACGGCGACAAAGCTGTCCTGGCTCGACCGCACCGCACCGCACCGCGACGGTCGACGGCTAAAGACCGGCGTTCACTTCGGAGCAATCGGCGTGCCAACAAAGGCGTCATGCAAATGTTGCACAAAAGCCGAGGTAAGCCCGCGACGACAGGGCTCATGCGTCGAGTTCTGGACGTTAACGTCGAGAACCGGACACATGAGAAAGGAGCTGAGACCGCGGGCGTGCGCTCAGGGCTCTTCAGATTTGTGACGGCTCTTAGCAGCAGGAGGTCCGCCTCCTAGCAGCTGGTTAGAGAGACGACATCCAGTCTAAGGCGTCGGCGCAGGATATTGGAAAAGCGGGGGTTTTGCCACTCGATTGGTGGTCTGTGTTGCGCAGGGACGGGACTAGTCGAGCGTTTAAAGGAAGGCTCCTTCGGCGGCTGACACGAAGCTTTCGCAGCATTCGATAAATTCCTCTGTGTACAGCAGGGCTGGTCTCTCTCGCCAAGCGTGCTCGCTGAAGAAGAAACGCTGCGACTGCGTGCTTGATGCAAGTACGGGAGGCTGCTTCGGTTCTGGGCTGCTCACCGCTGGGAAATATTCTACCGTTCCGTCTGTGTGGGTAACTTGAGGGATACCGAGATGGAAGCCGTAATCTCAAGGTTCGCTTGCACGTTCACTTGTGCATGGGTTGGCTCGGGCTCCTGGTGAAGAATGAAATTTCGACGCACGTAAAAATAGTGGAAGAGCAGGCCAGATTCACGCCATGTAGCCCGGCATCGTGAGCGATGCGCTTGAATGTGTACCGGAAGGAGTGGAAGCCCGCTGCTCCTACGATTGCTTACGCGATTGCGGTGGTCGGGTCGAACGCCGAAAACGATTGCGGTGGTTTTTTCACCAAAACTGTCTCGCGCGCGAGCTGGACCACGCGGGGCTACGCTAGAGAAAAGTCCGATTGGGGTCTCGCGTTGCGAATTGATGAAGAGGGGCAGGTCAAACGTTGCCGGAAGATCACCGCGGTTAGGCAGATCGCCGCTCATATTGAGACGCCGTCGCGTGAGAGTAAGTAGGCCATTCTTTGCGTGCCGATGCTGTGCGCGTAGTGCTGCGTAACAGAAAAACATGCCGAAACGGGGCGGGAATCTCGACTAAATAAAGAAGGGTCTGCATCGACGATTCTGTATTAATGGTTCAAACGGGGGAGTTCGCAGGCTGATAAGCTAACCAAGAAGTGCTTATCAGCATCGAATTCGACTCGCCCTAGCAGGACCGACGACGCCTCCTTAACCTCGATATTCTCGAAATTAGCTGGGTAGCGATCGATGTTGTCTGTCGATGACCTCGATTTCGTGGCTTGCAATCGAATCTGGCACGATCTTCAGGGGGATCTGACCGACCGGGCGAGCGAACTCAATCGAAACGTTTCCACCTGCTTTTGCAACCAAGGCCTTCAGCCGATCAAATTCACCGCACCATATTGTCTCCATGTTACGATCACGGTTCGCATCGCGCGCTTCGGCTGAGCTGCCGATGCCAACGGCCCTGACCTGGAGGAGATCCGATTTCGATCCGCCCGAGAGCTCCACTCCATAACCAGGGTTTGTCGTCTTACGGAGAACGATCTGGCGGTTCTGGACCCAAGCGGTCGCCATCCCCTCGGATACCTCATAGCCAAGGCTGGCAAGGCCCTCGAGCACGGCACGCCTGCGCTCTTCGGCCGCCATCGCCTTGAATTCTTCCTCAATGAGAAGGTCTGCGCGCTGGACGAGTACTTGCCCGTTGCTGGCCGATGGCACCGCAAGCGTTGTGTCGATTTCGGCGAGGAGTGAAGCTGCCTCCGGCGACCTCATCATAGAAAGTTCGGCGCGCCGTTCGCGCAACTCGTTCGCCATGCGTGCACGGGCTCGGCCATCCTTCACAGCCACAGCAAGGTCCAACAGAAGACTATCCGCGATAAGCGATCTTCTTGCCGGTGGTTCTGCTTCCAGGACCGCAACACGGGCCGAGAATGGGCCGGAATCGATGCCAAGCCCACGCAACTCGCCGAGAAAAGCATCGACGCGCGCCAAGGCCGGATCTTCCATCTCCGGAGGTTGTCGAGAGATCCATGCTTGCAACGTATCGCGGCGCTCGCCGGCGCCGAGCCTGGCTGCGAGTTCGCGTTGGCGATCTGTCGCGGTTTCCGGTGTATCCTGAGAAGGAAGGAGCAATAGCGCCTTGGCCATGGCCGCTTCCAATCGCTCGGAAGATCCGGTCGAGCCGCTGAGCTCGCCGCGGATATCGGGCGGAATCTCGATTTTCAGAATTTGCAGTCGCTCGAGCAGCGCTTGGGCCGCGACTTTCGACCGCCTCAAGTCACGCTTCGAACGTGCCGCCACGTCTGCGGCCCTTTCGACCCGGCGTTCGGAGTCCGCCTGAAGAAAGGTGGTCTCAGCTGCGACCTGCTTCTGTAGTTCGACGAAACGATCGGCATCAAGTAACCGACGAAGCTCGTCCCGCCGGGCTATGACCTTGTCGATATCCTTCTGCTCGATCGTGCCGTTGCGTTTGCCAGCGGAAGTCCAGCTTTCGATCGCGGCGTCGAGCCGTGCGAGGTTGCGACGGCAGATGGCGATGATTTCGGCGCGCGTAACGATCCTGAATGCTTTGGGTCCGCTCATTGCAATCCTCCCCCACGGAGCGCGTTTTCTACGGCATTCTTGAGCCGCAGACGTTCTGCGTCTCCGGCGTGAGTCCAAGCATATGACGAAACTCTGTGGACGTAAGGGACGGCTCTTCCCAGCACCCTGGGACGCCAGATCTCGCGAGCACGAGCTCTCTCCAGCAATCGATGCCGTGGCGCGTCGCATTCCACGCCTATCGCGTAGAGACCGGTCCGGGGATCAGTCACCGCGAAGTCGAGGCTGAATGCGCCGCCGTCGCGCGCCCTGCTGGGCTTCCAACCGTTGGCCTCAAGGAAGGCTTTGACGGACTTGGTGAAGCCATCGTCGTCCTGATTTCCGGCTTCGTGGTGGGGGCGCTGTTCCGTCACCATCCGGTCCAAGAGGGTCTTGCCGGACTCTCCGAGGCCGTCGGACACTGTCCTGGCATATTCGAGGTAGCCTTGCAGATAGTCGCGGGGCACCCTGGGACCGCTCCGTCTGGTCAACAGATCCGATATCTCCGATATCGGCATGGACGTCACGATGAGCACCTTTTCTCTTGCACGCGTCACCGCTACATTCAGGCGCCGTTCGCCGCCCGCGTGCCCCAGCGCCCCGAAGCTTTTCCGGAAGACGCCGTGCTCGTTGCGGCCGAAGGTTGTCGAGAAAACGATGATGTCACGCTCGTCGCCTTGTACGTTCTCCACGTTCTTGACGAAAAATCCCATGTCCTCGCCATTTTCGGTACGTTCGCGCTCGCGCATCAATGCATCGCGGAACGGTGCATCGTTCTCGGCGCGGTCTTCCAAGGCGTCTTCTATGGCGTCGGCCTGCTTGCGGTTGAACGTCACGACCCCGACCGACGGCGGTGATGAATTCTCCCATAGTTCGGAAAGGTACTCCACGACATTGATCGCTTCCTTCTCGTTCGTCTGGCTCTTGTAGGTGCCATCGGAACGCAACACTTCGATGGGCTTGAGCCTGCGGATGGTCTCCTCGGGATGCCGTACGGGGACGCTGAGACCATTGGCGTAAAACGATGCGTTCGAAAATGAAATCAGCTCCCGGTACTTCGAACGGTAGTGCACCTGCAGCGTACGGGTCCGGAGCACGGAACGGGCGAGCTGGAGTAGATCGGGACAATCCTTGATCTCTCGTCGATTCCAGGTCTCGGCGAAGGCCTCGCGTTCTTCTTCGGTCGCCCCTTCTTCGGGCTCCTCGCCGTCAAATATCGCCGCTTCGTCGTTCTCGACCTTGCTCGCGAAGAAGGAGGTTGGTGGCATCTGCTTTTCGTCGCCGCTGACAACGACGAGCTTGCTGCGGAAGAGCGACGGCAGCGCATATTCCACCGGCATCTGCGAAGCTTCGTCGAAGATGACGGTATCGAAAAGCCCGGGACGCGGCTGCAGCACGCGGCTGGCGACGTCCGGTGTCATCAGCCACACCGGGCGGACGGCGAAGAGACCGAGCGGCATGGCGCGGTCGATGAATTCGCGTAGCCGCAGAGCTCTCGGGCCGCGAAGCTTGGTGATCGCGTCCCAGTCGGACGTCGGGCGCACTTTTCCGGCGTCGATCCCTTGGACGAGAAGATCCCTGTTGTACTGCCGGATCTGCGCGTCAGCTTCCGCGAGCGACTTGACCTTCGCGTCCACCTCTTCGCCGTCGAACAGAACGTCGGGATTGTGAGCCTCCATGAAGGCCTTCCATTCCAGACGGGCCTCACGCCCTATGGTGGCGCGAATGCAGGAGTCGAGATCATTTGTGGGCAATTCCGACAGCTCAGACTCCCTGGACCTGAGGGTAGCGAAGATGGCCCGCTCCTTGTCGCCCAGCCGCGCGGATCGAAGCCGGAAATCCTGGTAGTTGGTGAGCATCGGTAGGGCTTCCACGATCTGGGCGACGGCGCTTGCGTTAGAGCGTCCATTCTCTATCGACGAGCGTCTCGCTCCGAGCCACAGCTCGTCGAAATAGATCCTGAGCCGGTCGAGCGCGGCGCGGCTCTCCTCTCTCGCTTCATGCCTCCTGAGCGCCCGATTGCCGCGCTCGAAGAATAAGCCGAGCTCCTCGGTGTTTCCGGTCGATATGGCCCGTTCGAGCTCGGACCGGCTCGGACATCGATCGATGAGCGAATTGTGGCCGCTCATTCCATCGAGGAACGAATGCAGGCTCTCGGCAAAATCGGCGAGCTTCGCGGGCGACAGATCCAGATTAGGGGCGCGTCCGAAGAGGGTATTGAAGTATTGGTCGAGTTCGCGTCTGGGCTCGCGCAGAGCCAGTTCGAGCTCGCCTGCATAGTACAACGTGCCGATAGCATCGGCACTTTGCGGAAGCTGCAATGACGAAAGGACCTCGCGCACTCGGCGCTTTCGCAACCAAGTCAGCGGGTTCAGCCATTGTAGACCGCTTGCCGGCGAGCGGGCTCGGTCCGCGAGCTCCGCGATGGACCGCAACTCTGGCTCGGTCAGGACGATGAGCTTCGAGGAAAAATTCGGCTTGTAGGATGGACCGTCGAGCGACAAGAATATCTCTTTGATCCGTAGCAACCCGTCGAGCATGCGAGCAGCTTGCGACCCTCCACCATCCGCCCCCTCAAACAGCGGACGCAACCGGGCAAGGTTCGAGCAAACGGAATCGCTGATGGTGCGAAGATCGTCCGCTTCGACGAGCCAAGACTGGAAGGCGATCGGATCCGATATCCTCAGATAATCCGACGTCTCCGCATCGGTCTTTCCGCGCCGGGCGTCCGCTTCCTGAAATGCCTGCAGATGCAGGGCGACGGCGGCCGCCGTACCACGATCGGGGTTGAATGGCTTGAGCGCAGAAAGGGGATTGTCTTCGAATTTGGCTGGCAGCCAGAATTTCGCGAGCGGACCGCAATTCTCTTCGATCGTGGCAACTTCGGTCGGATGTAGCCCCGAAAGCAGCGGGCGGAGTTCAGAAGCATCGATAGGCTTCGGATTGCCTTCTTCGATCTCCAACAGCTCGCCGAGCAGCGTCCGATACGACAATCCGGTTCGATCGTCCTCGGTATGAAGCGCGGTTTGACGACGATCCAGTTCCGTCTCGAGCGTCTCGATGCGCGCCGCCAATCGTTCGCGCTCCCGTCTCCATGCCGGGCTGGTCCCCGGGGGTATGTTATGCAAAACTTGAACCTGCGAGCGGATCGCGCCGACGATCGGCTCGCGATCGCGATTGACGTCGGTGATCATGACGAACCGGTCGGCCAGGCGTTCTTTTTCCAAACGCTTTCGCACGACGTCGAGCGCGGCTTGTTTCTGGCAGATGATGAGAAGCGACTTCCTCATGCCGATGGCGTCCGCCACCATGTTGACGATGGTCTGACTCTTACCCGTTCCGGGTGGTCCTTCGATAACCAATCCCGGAGCCTGACGGGCTTCGATCACGGCCGCCTCCTGCGAAGGATCGCTATCGGCAGTGAAGTATCGTTCGACTTCCTTCACCTGAAGTGATTCAGAAGGCACCACCTGCTGGTCGTTCAGACGGAGAGCGGACTCTAGCGCCGTCGCCGTCGGCGGCGCCCCTCGGAGCGTTTCGAGGTCCTTCATGACCGCCTGCCCCATGAACGCCAGGTGGAAAAGCACGGCCGCAGGCACGAGCTGACGTTCTTGCGAGCCGACCTTGACGTCTTTCCCGGGGAGCGGCGTCAATTCATTGCCGACCGGCTGGGCCAACCGGCTGAAGGCGTCCATCACCGCCTGGACGGACAGGGTGGCGTGGGTAAGAAGTTCGTTCGCCGCTTCCTGCCATCGTCTCGCTTCGGGGACGCCCACCATTCCTTCGAGGGCGGGATTGATGACGACGTGCTCGATCTCCGTATCGGGGTTTCTCTCGCGCCCGTAGCCAAGAGTGATGTGACCACGGTTTCCCACCTCGGGATTGACTCGTACCGGCCATAATAGTACCGGCGCGATCCGCGGCCTCGCGTTCGGTCGGCTATCGCGCATGACCAGGAATGGAAATCCCATATATAGGCCATCGATGCCGGTATCGCGCTTGTAGAGCAGCGCGTGGGAGTGTAGCGAGCGCAGTCTTCGCTCAAGACCGTCGTCATCGGCGAAGGCCGCGGGATCGACGTTCACGATCCGGTTCGTGCGCCCAAGCAGTTGATCGAGAATTTCGGTTGCCGATACCCTGGGCGTGTCGAGCTCGGTCAGATCGATCCTGGCCGATTTGCCGATGAGCATCCGCGTCAGCGGCCCGCGCAATACACTGCCCGAGATCCGCTTGGCGAAGAAATCCAGGATCGTCGAGACGTAACCTTGCTTTGGAAGCGGTTTCCATGTCTCGTCCGGGACGGAGAGAAGAGCGAGCGCGCGCCCCAAGGGCATCCGCCTGTCCAGGCGAAACTGGTCCGCCCATTCGTCGGCTTCCTTGATGCCGCATCTGGCGAAGTTCTGAATGCGCTCGTCGATAGCCTGGTAGATTTCGCGACGTGGCCGGCCAAGAAGCGCCGTAGCTTCCTCAGGTGAAAAGTCGCCGAGTCCCGCCGTCGACGCCTCCTTTTTTGCTTCTTCGATCACCTCGGAGACGGAGCGGAACTGGTTCGACGTCGCGCTGAGCAGGATGAGGAGATCTTCTTCCGCCGAAATGCGGCGCTCGGTGAGTGCGGCCACGCCGGCATGGTCGGTATCGGGGAAGAGCTTTCGCCGTTCTTCCCAAAGCGCCTCCAGGCGGGCCATTGACATCGACAAAAGGTGGACGCGCAGAGCGTCCTCGTCGACCGTGATTTCCAGTTGGTCCAGTCGCTTTCGAACAGTGTCCGATCGGACCTTGAGACGCCAGAGCCAGTCGTCCGGATCAATCTTCCTGAGCAGGTCGGGCGCCGGGCCGGTGATCAGACTGTAACCGTCTGTCGGATGATCGAGCAGCCAGCCCGGCGTGACGATATTGCCTCTGACGATCAGAGGCATCGATGGATTGAGCGTCTTCAGGGAGATGGAGAGCTTCAGGTCCTCTTGAAGGTCCTCAGTCCGCAGGATTTGCCTGAGACCCGCCGATATCGCCGCTTCGAAGCCGGCTTCGGCAGCCCAACTCGCGACAGCGCCTCTGAGGACGAGAGCTTTTGCTTGGTCCCAATTTGCCGCTTCGGCCGCCGCCAATGCAAACATGTTGGCGGAGCGATATTGCTTGCCGTCCAGCGAGATCGAGGTTCGACCCTCCGTATCGCCCGCTGTTTCTGCTGCCGGTGCGGATACGGTCTCTCCGCGAAACCATGCCTGAACTTCCTTCCACTGCCACCGCTTGCGCCTGTCGCGAGCCAGGAGGCCGCGAAGCAGGGTGTTGATCCGATCATCCGCACTTTCGGGTAGGTGTACGCCGTTAGTGAGAATGTGGATGAGAAAGGCTTGTTCGTTGATGCCTTCGAAGCATGCGCCTTGAGTGATCTTCTCTAGCAAGATCATCCCCATGCTCCACCAGTCGGAAGCTGGAGCCACGCCGCCGGCTATCGCTTCCGGAGCCATGTAGCGGGTCGTTTCGAGTGGGGACACGATGTCCAGGTCGAATTCGGAAAGCCGCGCGGATCCGAACCCCCCGATGACGAGGTCCAGAGGCTCCCTGGATCGCACGAAGATGACCGAAGGCCGAAGGTCCCTGTGCCGCAATCCGGCTTCGGTGAGGGCATGGACGGCCTGCGCGAGCTCGCCGACCAACTTACCCATCGCCGCCTGATCGGCAGGATCAAGGGCGAAATCCGCCAGAGTGCCGCCGCTGAATTCCTCCGCGACTTCATAGGCACGGTCTTGCCAGCGACCTGTGGCGAAGAACTCTGGGACGTGATCTCGAGGAAGCTTCGAGAGCAAGTCGTAGATGGCTTGATCCGGCTCCGAGCCGGCTGCATAAAGCGTGAGTATTCCACGCCGTCCGTCGGAGTCGCGCATGGCGACGAAGCGTTCGCGGACGGCGCTCGACGAGATAATCCGGTCCTGTAGACGCCAACCATCCACGATCGTCTCGCGCTCGGGTTCTGGCCTGAGGGCGGTGTCGTTCGTCGAGGGTATTTCGTGCGGTTCGATGATCGGCTCGCCGCATACGCTGCAGATCAGGTCGCCGGGAGAGCCCTGATGACCGTTTCGGCACGTCGGGACGCTCGGAACGGGATTTTCAGGCGGATTCGGCTTGGGTCTCGTCGCTCCGGGCGGCGTTATATCGACCGTCGACAGGTCCCAGCCACAGTTTTGGCCGTTCAACGTGCCTTCGCAGAAGATCTCCGTGACAGGCCGTTCAGTGTTGCAGTTCGGGCAAAGTCTAATCATCAGCCAGATTCTAAAGAGATGGAAAACGCGTATCTTCCGAAATTCGAAGTGTCGACCCGTCGCCTTCGAGAATGTTTCGCAGGCGCTTGAAATCGCCGCGAGCTGGAATGCCCGCCAGCCAGACGTCTCCGTTTTCATCGAACATGACGTCGAAGGTGCGGTCTCTTTCGTCGATGGGGCGGTCGAAGCTTTCGAACCGAGCGCGGCCCAAGGGAGTCAAAAGGTGCAGTTCCTGATTGTCGCTGCCGCGAAGCGCCAGAGTTTGCTTCTCGTCGATGTCAAATGGCCCGGTGACGATCGCATCGATGAGAGAGGGCGAGGAAACGAGCGCTTCGGAGATCGTGGCCAAGGGGTACCCGGTAAAGACGAGGATGTCCGCCGTCGATCGAGACTTGAGCCGCGCCAGAAACTCGAACAAGGCGTCGCGCTGATCGAAGGGTTCTCCGCCCGAGATCGTGATTCCATCGGCGGTCGAAAGCCAGGGTGAAATTGCCTCCATGACCTCGTCCATGGTCGTCGTCCCGCGTCCATGCACCCACGTGTCCATGGAGATGCATCCTGGACAGCGAATCGAACAGCCTTGAAACCATATTCCGATCCTTCGGCCGGGCCCCAGACTCGTGACCGGGAAATGGATTCGCGACAGATTGACCGTCGTGGTCATAGGGACTGCTCGCTCACGAGGTCGATCGTCGTCGATGCTCCGGGCCGGATCCCTTCGATCCTGTATCTGCGCCCAGCTTCCGCTCCGCGGTCGAACAGACTCCGTGAGAGCGGGTTGATAAGGTGAGACTCGACCTGGTTACGAATGCCGCGCCCGCCGTTCGAGAGATCAGCCAGGCACAGACTGCGAAGGACCTCTCGGGCGGCTTCTGTCAGTGTCACGTCATGGCCCACCGATTTGACGTCTCTGAGCAGGTTGTCGACCATCTGATCGAATATCTCGTTTGCAACATCGGGTCGGATGAAGTCGAAGACGATTACGTTCTCTCCGATACGGTTCAATATCTCAGGTCGATTGAGGACCTGCTTGAAGTGCTTTTCGATCTCGCTTCGAACCTTTCTCCGCACCCCTTCGAATGTCTCTTCAGGCGTCACGTTGGCGATCCTCTCGCCCGACGGCCCCGGCACATAGATGCCCAAATTGGACGTGAAGACGATGAAGGCTTCGGAGAAATAGACGCGATCGCCTCGTCCCGAGGTGAGGACGCCGTCGTCGAGAACCTGCAGGAATTTGTCGAGGATCCTCGGATGCGCCTTCTCGATTTCATCGAACAAGACGACGCTGAACGGCTTCTCGCGGATCGCGTTCGTGAGCTCGCCGCCGATGTCGTATCCGATATAGCCGGGCGGTGCGCCAATGAGCCGTTGATCCGAATGCTCGGCACTGAACTCCGACATATCGAACCGGATGTATGCGCTCTCGTCACCGAACAGCAGGCTCGTGATCGTCTTCGCGAGTTCGGTCTTGCCGACTCCGGTCGGTCCCGCGAGAAAGACCACACCTCTTGGTCGACCGCCTCTCGGCGATTGTCCGATCCCGGTCACCGCGCGCTTGACGATGTCCAGCATATGGGTGACGGCGTGAGCCTGTCCCTTGACGCGACGTCTCACGAATTCTTCACCCGAGCTGATCTTCTCGCGGCTGATCTTGCGCCAGGGATCCTCGGTCACGCCCACCTTGAACCGCCGAACGGCGTCCCCGATCCGATCGAACTGGACGCCCTCACTCCGGGCGAGCTGAGCGACCGCGCTCAGGTCCAACAGCAGAAGGCCTTCAGTCTCGTCGACAAATCCTTGGGTGGACTTGTCCAGATCCGATTGCTCCGCGTTCTGTGCGCCCGGGAGACCGCGGACCAGGGAGCGGATCATGCTTCTTCTCGCGACATGATCCGGTCGTCCGATGGGAATGTGACGTATCCGCGGGTTTCCGATCAGGAACCAGTCAGGCAGGTCACCTTCTTTGTCGACGATCCAGACGACCGTATTGAAGTAGGGCAGGCGCTTATCGCCGGCCGGCCGCGCACGCGCTGAATGAGAAAGGATCAGCGCCCGGGAGAAAAGCTGGTGTTCGGGAGGCGATAACGCCTCGTTTCGCGCGATCAGTCTCGAGGCGAAGTCGACGATGAGCGCCGACGGCAGTCCTTCGGCTCCGACATGCCTTTCAAGGGTGGCCGACAGCAGGTCGATCGCGCCTGGCGCTGCTCCGTTGGTCGGCGTCAGACCCAGTTGAGTGAGGTAGCTTCCGGCGGCCGGCTCGATATCTCGAAATCCGTTCAGAAGGTCGAAACATGCGACGCGGGCATAGCCGGCCTCTTTCAATGCGTCCGGGAGAACCCGGGATAGCGGCGCTGCGGTAACCTCGCCCGGGACGACTTCGTGAATCTGAAGGTCCCGGGTATTTCCCGAGAGGACGAACTGGCTACGAAGAGGCAGAAAACGCAGCAAATCGCGGAGCCACCTGGCTCTTTCCACCGAACTATCGTGCACCGAGAAGGCCCCCCTTGTACTCGTACCGCGCGATTATAAGCTATCTCACTCGCCAATTTCGAGCACAATTCCCGCGAGTTCATAGGGAAATGGGCTAAGGCGACGGTGTAGAACGGGAGGGGATGTCCCGGGTTCTGTTGAATTTCTGAAGAGGTCGGCGTTGCCCACCTTGAGCCGGTAGGCTCGGGGTGCTGATTCCACAAAGGAGAGCAACGCCATGACGAGAGATATCACACCGGCTGGTTCGCCGGCGACTGGGGCTGTGGACGAAGCGTTTGCAGAAGTGCGGGCGAGCTTTGATCGGTTCTGCCTTGCGGCGGGGATCGAGGCGCTCGGCACGATGATGGAGGCGGATGTCACGGCGGCCTGCGGGCCGCGCCACGGTCGCGATGCGGCGCGGCGGGCGCACCGTTGGGGCCGAACGCGGGGA
>NZ_AUFA01000077.1:0-13397 GCF_000426265.1 Bradyrhizobium sp. Cp5.3
GTGCACTACACGCTCACGGGCGACACGGGGGAGACCTCGAATGCCGATCTCACGATCGATGTGGTTGGTGCGAACGACGTCCCGATCGCCGTTGCTGATACGGGTTCGATGGGTGAGAATGACACCAAGTCGTTCGACGTAATTGCCAACGATACCAAGGACGCGGATCACACCGCGGCGAACACCATTTCGCTTAACGGCGCGGCCGATGTAACTGGCCCCGACGGCGTGACCCTGGGGACGCCCACCATCACCATCGATGCCAATCAGGTGAAGGTCGATGCGGGAGCAGCGTTCGACGCGTTGGCTGACGGCGAGCATGCCACCATCACCGTGCACTATACGTTCACGGGGGACGCCGGCGACACCTCGAATGCCGACCTCAAGATCGATGTGGTTGGCACCAACGACGTGGCCTCGTTCAGCGGCGTCACTTCGGGTACGGCACATGAGGATGGTGCGGACGCGACCGGACAACTGATCGTCAAGGACCTGGACCATGATCAGTCGACGGCTCAGGCCGACAGCGGCAGCACGGCGCTGGGCAGCTGGTCGATCGATGTCAGCGGAAGTTGGTCGTACACGGCCGACCACGACGCCAACAATCACCTGGCTGAAGGCCAGCATGCGTCTGACAGCTTCGTCGTGCACAGCTTCGACGGTACGGCACACACCATCTCGATCGACATCGTCGGCACCAACGATACGGCGTCGATCAGCGGAACCGCCACGGGCGATGTGACCGAAGATAACCCCGCCCAGGCATCGGGAACGCTCAGCGTTTCAGATGCCGATGACGGTCAAAATACCTTCCTCGCGTCGGACGGCGGAAATCACACCGGATCAAACGGCTACGGTACGTTTGCGTTCAATACCTCGACGGGCCTGTGGACCTACACGCTTGACAGCAGCAACGATGCGGTCAACGCGCTGAATAATGGCGGCACTCTGCACGACTTCTATACCGTGCACTCGTTGGATAGCAGCGATGACCAGCTCATTGATGTCACCATTCACGGCGTGACCGACGTTCCCAGCGGCCCGCCGACAGCGCCGCCGGTCTATACCGGCGCTGACCCCAATGATTTCGACGACCTAGCGAAGCCCACTGCCAGCACTGGAACGTCTTCCAACGACAATGGTGGAGGAAACGCCGCTCTGTTCGGTACGACAGGCGCCGATACCATCCACGGACTTGACGGCAACGACCTCATCTACGGTGCAGCGGGCAACGACACCCTGTATGGCGATGATGGTGACGACCATATCTTCGGTGGTTCGGGTGACGACCACATCTATGGTAACAACAATAACGACTCTCAGCTTTATGGCGGGTCTGGCAATGACACCATTGAGGGCAACGGTGGTAACGATACTCTCATCGGTGGCTACGGCGCCGACACGCTCACCGGTGGTGCCGGCAACGACAATTTCGTGTATCTGAGCAAGTTGGACACTGGCGACACCATTACCGACTTCAAGGCAAACGGGGACACGGACAAGATCGACTTCAGCGCATTGTCTGCGGGAACGTTGAACTTCGTTTCCGGCGACAGCCACAGCGCAGTCGTCGCAAACAGCGTCACCTGGACCGAATCTAGCGGCAACACCATCGTCAGTGTCGACACGACGGGCGACACCACGGCCGACCTGCAGATCACACTAACCGGCACAAACCTGCATTTGACCGCGAATGACTTCCACCTCTGAGCCGAGTTGGCAGTAACAGGATATCGGGGCGGCCTCGGGCCGCCCCGGATCTTTTGCTCCAGCGTAGTTTGGTCAGGTGCCGTCGTGGCGTAGGGAAAGATCGACGCAATTGCCACCTGATTCCGGCGCGTTCCGGCGTCGGGATCGTCACCCCAAGCTACGGCCCCCCGCCTAGATCTTCTGCTGCGCGCCCGGGCCGACCACGTTCACCGTGATCTTCTGAATTTCGGTTCGACCGCCGGCATATTTGACTTCGATCATCAGCACGTCGTCGCCGACGAAGTCGGGCTGCGATTTGTAGAACGCGACGTAGGCCGGCACTTCCAGTGCGAGACAGGACTTGTAGTTGGTTGCTTTCACCTTCGCCGACTTGACGGTCACCTTCCCGGAGGCGGGCGCATTGACGAGGCGGATCGTGGGCAGCGGCCCCGATGTGCAGTCGGGCAGCACGTTGATGTAGACGCCGATTCGCGTGTCCTTGTTGGGGAGGGATTTGACCGTTCGCTCGACCGGGGAGAGCGGGTCCTCGGCCCATGCCGACGCGGCGAATCCACACAGCGCAGCGGTCAGACCGGACAATAATACCGCTGTCGTTGCTCGCAAGGTCGCACAATTTTTCCGAGTAGTTCGCTGCAAGGTATTCATTTCAAATGCCTTTTCGGGTGTCCGGTTCCCGCATCAACCAATTTACCACGGTGGACCAAAAAGTCTTCGTTAACTAGTTGATTTCGTTGACCCCTGGTGCAGTTAACAATAGCTTAATACCGAAGATTTTCGGCTTACTTTCTGCTTTTCCAGTGCAAAAAGTGTTTGGCAGGGGCAATTAATGAACGCTCAATTTCAGGTGGCGCAGGCCACCGGCACCGCTGTTCCGACCACCTCCACCCCAGTTCGAACCTTCTCATTAGCGAAGCCGCTGACAGATCAGGCGGTGGTCGTGCATCTTGGCTACGACCAGAAGGTGAAGCTCGACTTTTCGTCAATCGCCAACGAGAAGATCACGCTCGTCCACGTCGGCGAGAAGCTGATCATTCTGTTCGACAACAAGTCGACGATCACGGTCGATCCCGTCTTCGACTCCCGGCACGACAATCAGTTGCTGTCGATCGAGCTGGCGCCCGGGCGCGACGTCAGCGTGCAGGAGTTCGCCAGCCTCTTCCCGATCACGACCGATCAGTCCGTGCTGCCTGCAGCCGGTGACGGCAGCGGCAACGCGCAAGGAAGCGGCGCCAACTTCTCCAGCTCCGCGGTGGATCCGCTGAACGCCGGCAATCCGCTGGACCTGCTGGGGCAGGAGGAGCTCGGCAATTCCGCGACCGGCGATCAGCAATTCCCCGCGATATCTTCTCCTACGGTCAGCGTGACCGGCTCGATCGAACTGGTGGTCGACGAGAGCTTCATTCCGGCCAACGGCACGAACTCGGCTGGGTCGACCACCGGCGCGTCCGGCTCCAATGTCGATACCCAGAACCTTCAGGTCGTCTTCACGGTAAGTACGCCGTTGGGTCTGCAGAGCCTGACCTACGCGCTCCACGTCGACAAGACGAGCACCGGCCTGATTGACTCGCTCAGTGGTCAGGGTGTCGTCCTGGTTCAGAAGGGCACCGCCGAGGTCGATGGTGTCGTAACGGTCAACGGCAAGGAGCTCACCGTCTTCACACTGACGGTGGACGGTACCGGTCACATCACGATGACCGATCTGCGCGGCGTCCATCAGGATTCCAAGGATAATCCGGCCGACACCAGCGAGGGGATTCACCTCGGCCCGGGACTGGTCTCGGTGACGGCGACGGCGGTCGACGTCAGCGGAAACTCGGCAACCGGAAGCTTCGACCTCGGTCCGCACATTACGATCAACGATGACGGTCCGAGCATCGCCGTAGCGCAAGGCGAGGGCGAGGGCGACGGTCCGCATCTCCCGTTCCTTCCCGCCCTCGAAGTCGACGAGAGCGCGCTGCCGAGCGGCGCGCAGCCGCACTCATTGTCGACGACGGCCACTCAAGACTTCAGCGGCGCCTTTACGCATGTCGACGGCGCCGACGGCGCCACCATCACCTACGCCTTGTCAGTGACCGCGGGCGGTGTCGACACGCACCTGCTCGACTCCCTGACCGGGCACGAAGTGTTCCTGTTCAACGAGAAGGGCACCATCGTCGCCCGCGAGGGAACGGACGCCACCGCTGCGGCCGGTGGCCATATCGTTTTCACGCTCGAAGTGGATTCGTCCGGACAGGTAACGATGACGCTCGAGCGCTCGGTGCACGAGTTCACTCCCCAAGTGAACGCCAACAGCGACGAGCCGATCAGTCTTTCGAACGTCCCGGTCACGCTGACCGCGACGATCACGGACAATGACGGCGACACCGCTTCTGCCAGCATCAGCATCGGCTCGACCATCGTCATTCATGACGACAGCCCGACCATTGCTGTGGTGCTGGGCCAGGGCGGCGAAGAGGAGCCGCAGCTACCGGTCCTGCCTGTCCTCGAAGTCGACGAGAGCGCGCTGCCGAGCGGCGCGCAAACGCCGTCATACCCGGCTTCGGTCACCAAGGACTTCAGCGGCCTCTTTACGCACGCCGACGGCGCCGACGGCGCCACTATCAGCTATGCAGTGTCGGTGAGCGGTGGCGGTGTTGACACCCACCTGATCGATTCCCTGACCGGGCACGAGGTGTTCCTGTTCAATGAGAACGGCACCATCGTCGCCCGCGTGGGAACGGACCTCGCTACTTCTGACCCCGATGGCGCGATTGCTTTCACGCTCAAAGTGGATTCGTTGTCCGGCCAGGTGACGATGACGCTCGATCGCTCAGTGCACGAGCTCACTCCCCAGGCGAACGTCCCCAGCAATGAGCCGATCCAGCTTTCCGGCGTCCCGGTCACGCTGACCGCGACGATCACGGACAATGATGGCGACTCCGCTTCCGCCAGCATCGACATCGGCTCGACGATCGTCATTCATGACGACAGTCCGACGCTGATCCTGACCCCCGGCAAGAACTCCGTCACGATCGACGAGACGCCCGGCCAGCAGGCCGGCACCAACGACGTCCAGTTCACGGACCTTTCGGCCGCGGCCCAGACGGCGTTCAACAACGTCGCGAACAAGGGCTTCGATCCCGACGTCAGCCACGACCATAATGCGATCGGCTATGCGGTGAATTCGGGCCTCGTCTCCGCCGACATCAATTTCGGCGCCGATGGCGGCGATGCGACCCAGTCCAAGCTGTTCGAACTGACGCTGGCGAAGAGCGGCGTCGATTCCGGTCTCCAGACGACCGCTGGGCGCGAGATCTATCTATTCCTCGAGAACGGCGTCATCGTCGGCCGCTACGACGCGCCCCACGACGGCAATACCGTCGTCGACGGCAGCGATCCGGCTGCGTTCGCTATCACGATCGATCCGACCACCGGGCAGGTTTCGGTGGCCCAGTATGTCTCTCTCAATCAACCGGACCACGCGACGGCCGCTGACGGTTTCAACAGCTACAATGAGGGGGTCTCGCTCGCGACGGGCAGCGTGTCGATTGCGCTGACGGTGAAGGATGCCGACGGCGACACTGTCACCAAGTCGGTTGACGTCTCCCATGAAATCACCTTCCTCGATGACGGCCCGAAGGTCACCGTCAATGTCGACGAGCGTTTCTCGGTCGTGCTCGATGAGACGCCCGGCGTCCAGTTCGAAGACGATGATACGACCGCGTCCTTCGTCCGCCACCTGTTCGATTCCGTCGTCAATACGGGCAGCGATCCCGACCTTACGTCGAGCGAGAAGGACCATGGCGCGATCGGCTTTGCCATCGGCGGCCACGACGCCCTCGATGTTCATGCCATCTTCGGTGCCGACGGACCTGCCGCGCACAATGCCGTCGTGTACGCCCTGACGCTCAATGGCGTCAGCGGCTCGGTCGATTCCGGCATTCAGACCACCGACGGCAAGGAAATCTATCTCACGATCGAGAACGGCGTGATCGTCGGCCGGGTCGATACCAACGGCGACCACCAGGTCTCGACCTCCGATCCGGCGGCTTTCGCGATCGCAATCGATGACGACGGTCACGTGGCGACGGCGGAATATCTGTCGCTGAAGCATCCCGACCCGCACGCGTCGGACGAAACCGTCCAGCTGACGCAGGGCGTCGTGAGTGCGACCGTCACCATCACCGACGGCGACCAGGATCAGGCGACCGCTTCGGCTGACATTTCGAGCCATATCAAGTTCGAAGACGACGTGCCGCACGCCTATGACGTCAAGCCATTCACGATTCTCGACGACGAGGCGCAATCACTTTTCCCGCCGAATTTCGGCGGCAGCGGCGATGCTTTCCCGAGCCTGAATACTTTGACGGGCGGGGCGCACTCGCTCTTCAACAGCGGCGCCGACGGCACCAAGAGCGTCACCTTTGCCCCGCCTTCGGACATCAAGGCGATCTACAAGCTCGATAGCGGTCTCGCCGGCCAGGAAACCCTCGACTACACGACCACGACGAGTGGCGGCCATACCGTTCTGACCGCGACCGGACACGTTTCGGGTAACGTCGTTTTCACGCTCGACGTCGCCGGTGACGGATCCTACACCTTCAAGGTCAGCGAACCGCTGGTTCATCCGACCAACAGCACCACGGAAGAGAACCTTTCCGTGAAGATCGGCTTCACCGTCACCGACGGGGACGGCGACCAGGATTCCGGCTCGCTGACCGTGAAGGTCAACGACGACACGCCGACGGTCGATGTCGACCGGGCGGAGGACAGCCACGGCCACGACGTCACACTGGCGTCGCTGACGCTCGACGAGTCGATCGGCGTGACCCCGGGCGACCCGAACGCGACCAGCGACGACGTTCCCGGCGTGACGGCTCCCTCGTTCTTGATCAGCACCGACCCGACCAAGGCGATCGGCATCACAAAGACGCCGACGTCCGACGAGAAGGGCACCTCGGTTGCGGAACTGTTCACCACCGACGTCGACTTCGGCGCCGACGGCGCCAAGGCCGCGCCCACCGTCAGCTACACTTTTACGCTGAAGGATGATCACGGCAGCACGGTTTCGAACGGCTCGGCGACCGGCGTGGAAACCAACCTGATCGTCACTGCGCTTGCCGATTCGCCGCTGGCAGGCCTCACGGACGCCCAGCGCACGATCTATCTGTTCAAGGAAGCCGACGGCTCGATCGTCGGCAAGATCGGCATTGGCGGCGGCGGTAACGTCACCGACTTCGTCGCCCTGCATGTCGTGATCGACCAGAGCAGCGGTGAGCCACGGATCGTCGTCGAGCAATATCTGCCGATCCAGCACAGCAACACCAATTCGAGCGACGAGTCGGCGTCGCTGACCTTCAACGATCGTGATGCCAGCCTCGGCGTCACGCTGACCGTGACCGCGACCGACGGCGACGGCGACGTGGCTTCTGACTCGAAAACCGTCACGCTGGCGGGCCACGACAGCTCGCTGATCAAGATCGAGGATTCCGGCCCCACGGTCACGATCACCGCGACCGGGGTAACGGTCGTCCATGACGAAACGCCGGGCGTCCAGAACGCGGGCGATCCCAATCCGTCCGATGACGTCGCCGGCGCAAACCTGCCGAGCACCGTGCTCGCCTCGTTCAACGCGATCACGAACAAGGGCTCGGATCCTGACGTTCCGAACAAGGACAACGGCGCCATCGGATTTGCGCTCAGCTCCGCCCCGATGGTCAGCGTGGTCGCAACCTTCGGCACCGATGGCGCGGCGAAGACCAATTCGACCGTGTTGTCGCTGCAGATCGACGGTGGCAACAACACCGATTCCGGCCTTCAGACCACTGACGGCCAGCACATTCTGCTGCGGCTGGAGACCTACAACGGCGTCAGCATGATCGTCGGCCGCGTCGACGGCAACGGCGATCATTCTGTTTCGACCTCCGATCCGGCGGCATTCGCCATCGAGATCGGTCAGGATGGCCGGATCAGTGTCGCGCAATATCTGTCGCTGAAGAACCCGAGCCCGGGATCGTCCCCGAGCGACCTCGATGAGCCGACCACGACCCTGCAGCACGTTCAGGCTGCCGTCACCGTCACTGATGGTGACGGCGATCACGTCACGAAGGTCATCGACATTTCGAGCCAGATCCAGTTCCAGGACGACGGCCCGACCCTGACCGTGACCGCGCCCGCGGTGATCAACGGCCTCGACTTCGGTGCGTTCGTCCTCAACAGTAATGAGTGGGGCCAGGGAAGCGGCACTGCGACCGGCACCAATGGTGGCTGGACCATCTCCGACGCCAACAGCGGTCATTCCGGCGCCGATCTGATTGCCAACACCGGCGGCGGCACGGTTCAGCTCGAGCGCGTCGGCGACGGCTATCTGGGGATGCATTCCTCGACCGGCGGCTACATGGTCGACCTCGACGCCTCGCCGCATGACGTGAAAATCAGCCAGGTCGTCACGGGACTGGCGAGTGGCCAGACCTACGATCTGCGCTTCGAGGCAGGCGCGCCGTTCCCGAATTTGGCGCATCTCGAAGTCTGGTTCGGCGGCGTCAAGGTCGGCGACATCTCGCCGACCGGGCAGATGCAGGAATACACGATCCAGGTGGTGGGCGGCTCCGGCCCCAATCACGACAACCTGCTTGAATTCCGCGAGACCGGCGCGCCGGACAATCAGGGCACCTATCTCGCCAACGTGTCCGTCGGCGAGATCGTGATCGACGAAACCGCAGGCATCCAGGCGGACTCGAATGAAGTTGCGGCCAACTCGCTCTTCAACGCAGTCGCCCACCAGGGTTTCGATCCCGACATGCAGCCGCAGTTTGCGGAGGGCAGGGGCGCGATCGTCAGCGTCTCCGCTAACTTCGGCAGCGACGGCCCGGCCACCTCAGATGCGACGACCTATGTCGTGCAGACGGCCAATTCGGGCCTCACGGATTCCGGCCTTCAGACGACGGCCGGCCAGCACATCATCCTGTTCAACGAGACCTATAACGGCGTCAGCTACGTCGTCGGCCGTTATGACTCGAACGGCGATCACCAGGTCACCTCGGCTGACGACGCCGCGTTCGCGTTCACGGTCAACGCGAGCACCGGCAAACTGTCGCTGGTCCAGTATGTCTCGCTGCATGAGCCGAACACGGCCAGCAACGACGAGGGCGTGTTCCTCAACACCGGCTCGCTGTCGGTGACCGTGGCCGTCAAGGACGGCGACGGCGACACGGCTTCGAAGACCGTCGACGTCTCCGCCGCGATCCGTTTCGACGATGACGGCCCGACCATCCAGGCAACGACGGGCCAGTTGCCATCGCTCAGCGTCGATGAGAGCTATCTGACGGCTGCGACCAATGGCGTTGACGGCTCGCACACCGGCCCGCTCGGCTCCACCACCGACCACACATCGTTTGCAGGGGCCTTTACGTCGACCCCCGGCGCCGACGGCGCCAAGATCAGCTATGCACTTGCCGCGTCCGGCGCGACGAGCGCGGCCGGTGTAGATTCCGGCCTGATCGACTCCGCCACCGGAAACAAGGTGTTTCTGTTCCTGGAGAGCGGCCAAATCGTCGGCCGCGAGGGTACCGATGCGGCCCATGCGGTTGGTGGCCCGCAGGTCTTCACCTTGTCGGTCGATCCCAATTCGGCCGACGTGAGCCTGACGCAGCTGCGTGCCGTCCATGAACTTACCCCGGGTGACTTCAATGAGGGCATCAGCCTCAATAGCCTTCCCAATCTGGTGACGCTGGTTGCAACCATCACCGATGGCGATGGCGACACCGCGACCGCCAGCATCGACCTCGGTGCCCAGGTCACGTTCCACGATGACGGTCCGAGCATCTCGGCGGTCAGCGGCAGCACTTCGACGGAGCCGGTCTCCTACAGCCTGACGGCCGGCAACGCGATCTATCGCGGCGCCGATGGCGCCGATGATCACGACATCCTGCTGACTGCCTTCAACGGCTCGACAAGCAGTATCAAAACGGTCAACACCTCGCAGGGGCAGACCGGCAATATCGGTGTCGACAACCACTCCATCAGCGGCGTCGGTGACGGTAATGTTCACGCCCCCGATTACGTTCGGATCGACTTCGTCACGCACGTCGTCACGACCAATGGCCAGACCGACGACTATACGGCCACGCAGCACGATAATGTGACGTCGGCGAGCGTTTCCATCTCGCAGATCCAGGGCAATAACAACACCGCCACCGTATTCCTGCAGATCCAGTCCACGGCGGCTACCAGCGACAACAGTTCGGCGTCGCATGATTTCACCGACGATACGGTCGGCTCGATCACGAACATTACCGTGAACGGGACCAGCGTGATCGGCACGGCCGTGTACAACGGCACGACCGTCGTCGGCTACGTGATCTCGGGCTTGCACGAGGGCGATACGATCGCCGTCACCGGTGCGTCCGCCTTCAACCGCCTGATCGTGGGCGACTATCACGACTTTGCTTTCCAGTCCGATTCGACCGGACACACCACGACCATTGCCGGAGGCCACCAGTTCACGCTCAGCGGCGTGCAAGCGAATGTCGTCACGCCGACCGTATTCGAGGTGATCGAGGACGAGAGCGCCGGCGTCAACGTTGCCGCCGATCCGAACCCGGCCAACGATGTCGATCCGAGCCTCGTTCCGCCGCCGCCGCAGCTCGCCGGCGCCATCGCGACCAACGGCCTCACGGCGATCGGCTATGCGGAGTCGCCGGGTACCGTCGGCACGCTCTTCACGTCGAATTCCGGCGCAGACGCGCCGGCGAAGGTCAGTTACGCGCTTTCGACCTCGACAGCGAACGGTCAATTCACTGGCCAGGATTCCGGCCTGTTTGCGACCACCGGCCACGCCGCGATCCATCTCTATACCGACACCAGCGATCCCTCGATCGTCTGGGGTGTCGCCAACGGCGATCTGTCGAACGGGACGAAGGTCTTTGCGCTCACCTTCGACAGCAGTGGCCATCTCTGGGTTGCGCAGTTCCAGGCGATAGCGAACCCGATCGCCGGCTCCGATGCCGCCGCTTACGACGATCCGGTTTCGATCCAGCCGGGCACGCTGTTCGTCACCGGCACGATCACCGACGCCGACGGCGACACTGCCAGCGCCATCTCGCAGATTCCGGTCAAGGTGACGTTCCAGGACGATGGCCCGCATGCGGTCGCCGACCTCAATAGCGATCAGTCCGGAGCGACGGTGTTGACGACGGCTGCGACGGGCGTGCTGTCGAATGACTCCGCCGGTGCCGATGCGCCGGCGACGGTGGTCGGCGTTGCCGCCGGCAATCTGCTCACGGACCAGAGCGCGAATGTCGACCATCAGATCACGGGCTCGCTCGGCAAGCTGACGTTGCATGGCGACGGCTCGTATACCTACGTCGCGAACCCGAACATGTCGGGCTCGGACGTGTTCACCTACACGATCAAGGACGGCGACGGCGACCTGTCGACGACGACGCTGACGATCAACGTCACCGACGGCCGGCCGCTGGCCAGCGCCGGGATCGACCAGGTCAATGAATCCGGGCTTCCGGACGGCTCGAACCCGGGTGTCGGCGCGACCACAGCGCCAGGCGACCACCTGACGTTGTCGGATCCGCAGGGCGACACCGTGACGGTGTCGCAGGTCAACGGGACCGCAGTGACGGCGGACCACACGGTGGTGCACGGCACCTATGGCGATCTGACCATCAACCTGGACGGCAGCTACAGCTATACGCTGACGACGGCGGATCCGGCCGGGGTCAGCGGCGACGATCAGCCGGACGTGTTCACCTATACGGTGAAGGACTCCCACGGCAACTCGCAGAGCTCGACGCTCACGATCGACATCGTCGACGACGTGCCGACGATCGGCTCGATCGTCACGGATCCGGTGGCCGAAAGCACGTTGACCTCGTTTGCGAACACCTTCGTTCCGGCATCGACCAGCGGGTCGCTTGCGATCACGTGGGGCGCCGACAACGCCAATCCGAACGTCGGCCCACACGACCGCTCGGTCGCGTTCGATACCTCGCTGAACGGCGTGCAGGCGGGCCTGACCTCGAACGGCGATGCGATCACATATACGCTGTCGAACGACAACACCTTGTTGACCGCGACGGCAACGCACGCGTCGGTGACCCGCACGATCTTCACCGTGTCGATCGACGATCTCGTCAGCGGGCACTACAACTTCAATCTGCTCGACAATATCGATCATGCCGCGCCGGCCTCCGGCGCGGAACAGAACGACAAGGCGCTGTCGTTCGGTTTCACCGCCACGGATTCCGACGGCGACAACACCCATTCGACCCTCACCATCCACGTCACTGACGACATCCCGGTCGTGACCGGCGCGGCGCAGTCCGGCAACGTGAGCGAGCACGGGTTGCCCCTGGTGCAGAGCACCTTCGGCAACCTGAACATCGACTGGAACGCGGACGATCGCGGCACCAGCCATCTCGAGTTCGCAACGGACGGCAGCAACAATCTGATCGTGCCGACCGGACTGACCTCCGGCGGCGTTGCCCTCGACTATGCGGTGCGTCTGGCGGCCAATGGCGTCGACCAGGAACTGGTGGCGTTCAAGACCGGGGAATCGGTCGATCAGCCCGTCTTCATCGTGGCGCTGAACGGGCTGGTCAACCCGGCCTTCGCATTCCAGCTCGATCAGCCGCTTGACCACACGGGCGCCAACGGCAGCTCGCTGCCGCTGACCTTCACGGTCAAGGCGATCGACGGCGACGGCGACGCGGTCACGCAGACCTTCACCGTCAATGTCGCTGACGACACGCCGCAGGCGAATGCGGACCTCGCAAGCGTTCAGTCAGGCGATACCCTCGCCATGACCGGCACGGTGAGCGGGACCGGCGTGCTGCACAACGACTTAGCCGGGGCCGATGGGCCGGCGACGGTGGTGGGCGTTGGCGCCGGGAATCTCGGCAGCGAGCAGAGTGCGAATGTCGACCACGAGATCACGACGTCGCTCGGCAAGCTGACGCTGCATGGCGATGGCTCGTACAGCTACGTCGCCAACCCGAACGTGTCGGGCTCGGACGTGTTCACCTACACGATCAAGGACGGCGACGGCGACCTGTCGACGACGACGCTGACGATCAACGTCACGGACGGCAAACCGCTTGCGAGCGCGGCGACCGACCAGGTCAACGAGGCCGGACTTCCGAACGGCTCGAACCCGGGCGTCGGCGCGACCACGGCTGCGGGCGACCACCTGACGTTCTCGGACCCGCAGGGTGACGCCGTGACCGTGTCGCTGGTCAACGGGACCGCGGTGACGGCGGATCACACGGTGGTGCACGGCACCTACGGCGACCTCACGATCAACCTTGACGGCAGCTACAGCTACACGCTGCTGACGAACGACCCGAACCACACCTCGCAAGGCACGGGGATCGACGGCCAGCACGAGACGTTCAACTACACGGTGACGGATTCGCACGGCAACACGCAGACCTCCTCGCTCACGATCGACATCGTGGACGACGTGCCGACCGCGGTGGCGGACACCGCGAGTGACCAGTCTGGAGCGGCGCTGTCGACGTCGGCTGCGACCGGCGTGCTGCACAACGATGTCTCCGGCGCCGATGGGCCGGCGACGGTGGTCGGGGTTGGTGCCGGGAATCTGGGCACTGACCAGAGCGCGAACGTCGACCAGCAGATCACGACCTCGCTCGGCAAGCTCACGCTGCATGGCGATGGCTCGTACAGCTACGTCGCCA
>NZ_AUFA01000078.1:0-12737 GCF_000426265.1 Bradyrhizobium sp. Cp5.3
GGGTTTGACATAAGCCGGCGGAATGAGCCGCACCTCATGACCGAGAGCTGCGATCTCGCGCGCCCAATAGTGGGCGCTACCGCAGGCTTCCATCCCCACCAGGCATGGTGGCAGTTTCTCGAAGAAGCGCAGAACCTCGCTGCGCCGCAACTTCCTGTTGAACACGGGCGAGCCCTCCGCATCCGCGCCGTGAACCTGGAAAACGTGCTTGGCCAAATCCAACCCGATGGTGCTAACCTGTTTCACGGAACGGTCCCTCCTTTGTGGCGTTCGAACAACGACCACGTTCTAGCACTTTGATGCTGTTGGAGCGGGCCGTTCCACCACATCAAGTTTGGCTCTGACGGTCGATGATTGACCCTTCTGATCGAGCGTGGTCTCGACAGGAACTACGAGGTGTGGGATGGGCGAAGAAATTGCGCGCACTCTCCTTTCGCAAACGTTTCGTGATATTGACGGTGCAGAGTTCACCGTCGGGCAATTGACGCGGGAACTCGCAGTCGCCAACACGCGAGGCATTGTGAAATTGCACAATCAGATTCCCTTCCAATCTTGGACGGAGCGTGATGTCCTGGCCGAAGGTGATGAGCGGCGGGCTTATACGGATAAATGGACTTTCAGCACCGTTGCTTTTGCAAAATCCAAACGCCTAATCGGCTTCTGCTTCGGCTTTAGGGTCCATCGCGACGCGATCTACAAGGAGCCTGGAGTATATCTCCATCGGATGGCTCTCGTCCCCGATATGATTGGAAGACGGATTGGAGCAATACTTTTGGCCGAAACGGCGCGCCGAGTATTTAGTCACATAGAGACAACAAGCTGTTTGGAGCCATTTTGGGTCTATGGTCAGACGAATGATCTCCCGAGTAATTCTCGAATTATTCAATTCTATCACGATGCAGGCTATCGAGTCTTCGACCGTAAGCCGTACCCCGATCGGGTGGATCTGGTGATGAGAATGTCAAAAATTGACTGCGAAACATCGCGCCACGCACAACTTCGCGATGCACAAAGGACCTGAAAATAAGCGAAGATTGTTTGGCGGGTACACTGAATTCGGCAACTAAGCGCGCGGCCGGAAATCATCGATGCATTCTTCTTCCGCCCTAACCGGCCGTTACCACTTGCGGCCTCAGTGCGGAGGTCGGCGCGATGGACGCGGGTACACCACTCGGTGCACTGCGTCGGCTCGAACAGCTTATCCAGGAAGCGGTCATCGTGGTCCTCGCGTGCCAACATCGCTGAAACCATCAACATCATCGCCGTGCTTTCAGGTCGTGACCATCGCGAGACATTCTCACTGGACGCCGCGATGGGCGCTCAGGCCTGATTGCACATATTGACGTTCTCTCGCTCTTGCGAGTGACATGGTCACAGCGCTCCGACAGGTCGTCCCCGAGTCGGCTTGGCGGAGGCGGCCGGCAAAACTCTGCGATGATCCCACCTGAACCTGTCAGCTGGATCCGCTTTGCGCTCGCCACAATCGAGCGTAGGTGCCTTCAGCTGTCAGCAGTTCAGCATGCCTTCCCTCGGCAGCAACCCGGCCCTTGTCCAAGACCACGATCTTGTCGGCCCCGCAAATGGTGCTGAGGCGATGAGAGATGACGATGATGATCTTGCCGGCCCGACGCAGATCCTCGACCACTCCCAAGACAAAGGTCTCGGCGACGGGGTCGAGAGAGGAGGTCGCCTCGTCCAGGACGAGGATCTCCGGATCCCGGTACAGAGCCCGAGCCAGCCCAAGGCGCTGCTTCTCGCCGCCGGAGAGGCGTACGCCGTTCTCGCCTAGATAGGCCTGGAGACCACCGGGCCAGCGCTCGATCACCTCCCGCAACCCGATTTGATCGCAGATTTGCAGGATCTTCTCGATGTCCGGCTCGAACTCGCCAAGGGCGATATTCTCGATCACCGAGCCCGAGAACACGTCGATCGATTGGGGTACCGCAGCAACAACCTTGCACAGGGATGCGGTCGAGAAATCCTGGAGGTCATAGGGCCCGATCCGGATGCGTCCCCCCTCAAGCGGGTAGACATTCTGCAACAGTGCCGCAAGGGAGCTCTTGCCTGAGCCGCTTTCCCCCACCACGGCGGTCGTCTTGCCGCGGCCGAAGGTGACGTTGATATCCTGGAAAAGGCAAGGCTGCGCGCCATGGCGGAAGGTGACGTTTTCCATGCGGATGTCGCCAAGGTCGCACTGGGTGGCATCAATGCTGCCACCGCTTGCCGGCTCCAGGTCAAAGATCTCGAACAGGCGATCCGCCGCGATAAAAGCATCCTGAACGATCCGATTGGTTTGGATCAGACTGGCAATCGGCCTGGTGATATAGCCGAGCAACGTGTAGCAGGACAGCAGTTCGCCGGGCGTGACAGTCTGATCGAGCGCAAGCGTCGTCCCGAACCACATCAGCACGATCGTGAATAGGGTGGAGAGGAAGGTCGAGGCATTATCTCCGAAGACCGAAATGAGGCCGGAACTATAGACCGAGTGCAGCATCTTGACGAAGCGGGTCTCCATCTTGAGATTGGCGAAGCTCTCTATGCCGAACGTCTTGATCGTGGACACAGCTCCGAGCGATTCAACCAATTGCGCCTCCAGATCGGCAGCATCCTCCATAATTGCGCGTTGGCGCTTCCTATTCAGCCGGTTGATGGTCCAATAGACCAAGAGGTAGAGTGGGATAGAGGCCGCCACGACTAAGGCGATCTTCCACGAGTAGACGAACATCAGGGCGAACGAGAACAATATCACCAGCACGTTGACGAACATGGTGATCGAGACGTCGTTCAGGAAGCTCCTGATCTTCACCGCGTCGTTCATGCGGGCGACGATTTCGCCCATGCGCATGCTGTCGAAGAACTTCTGCGGCAGGCTTAGGATGTGATTGTAGTAGCCGAGGATCAGGTAGACATCGATCTTCTGGCCGGTTTGCAGGGTAAGCCGGTGTCTAAGGAGATCGATCAGGATCTGCGGCACCAGGATCAGCAGCATGGCAACGCTCATCAGGTTGAGCAGGTTGCGATTCCCCGCTGTGATCACATGATCGACGATCTTCTGGACGTAGATTGCCGTCGAGAGGCTGAGGATCGTCGTCACCAGCGCCCCGATGAGAGCCTGCGCCATCACCTCCCTATGTGGCGCAAGTAGGCGGGCGAAGCGGGTGAGGGGTGAAGTGGTTTCGTCGCGGCGCTTGAAAGCGTCAGCCGGAACCAGGAGCACCAGGACGCCAGTCCATTGCGCCTTGAAGTCCTCGTGCGACAGCTTGAGGATTTCGCCATAGGCGGGATCCATGACGGTGACCCACCGAGCATCGATGTTCTGGATGACGACGAAGTGGTGCAGGACCTCCTTGACGATGACGTGCGCGATGGCGGGCTTGGGGATCTTGTACAGGCTGTCGAACCCACCCTTCACGCCCTTGGCGATGAAGCCCAGCTTTTGAGCCGCTTGCGTGAGGCCCGACACCGTAGTGCCGGAGCGGTCGGTCGAGGCATACTGGCGGATGCGCGACAACGGCAGCTTGTAGCCATAGAAGGCAGCGACAGAAGCAAGACTGGCGGCTCCGCAATCGGTGATGTCGCGCTGCTTGCACTTGATCACCTTGCTCGACATATCGGCTTGCTGTTCGAAAAATGAAGAATTAACGGGCCGCTAGGAGCGGGTTGAGCCAATCGTCAACCTCAGTGTAGAGGAGTTGAAGGAGAGTGCGGTCGGCGACGAGGAAGCGGGAACGCACGGTCATGCCTTTCTTCAGCTGACCCATCACCCCGCTTTTGAGAGCGAGGTAGCTGCGAGAGAGCGCGCAGCGGACCTTGAAGATCGGGGTCCTGTCGTGGAGGGTGAAGTCCTGGGCCACGTCGAGCACTGTTGCCTCGATGACACCCCATTGATTGTAGTTGAAGGCGTCCACTTGGAGACGCACCGACTGGCCCGACCGAACGAAGCCGATGTCGTTGGGCGAGACGTAGATTTCCGCCACCAGCTCGCCGTCCGGGGAGATTCGAGCCACGGTTTGCCCCGCTTGGACGTAGCCGCCGACGGTGAGGCCGGAAAATTGCTCTAGAGCACCGGACACGGGGGCTCGAATGTGGGTCAGATCCCGTTCGTTCTCAAGCTGATGCAAGTTGGCTGACAGTTCCTTCAAGCGCAGGTTCGTGTCGAAAAGCTGCTGGTTCCATTCGGCGGATTTGCGCCGGGCGAGAATCTCGCCTTTGACCTCGATGCTCTGGAGGACGAAAGTCTTGTCGTCGACGGCCCTTGCGGGCGCTGCAGCAACGGAGACCAGTCGTTTGGCGCGATCGAGTTCTGCCGCGGCGTTACTGCGAGCATATTCGTTCTCCCGCAGCAGGTTGAGAAAATGCAGCCTCTCGGCCGTGGCGGACTCGGTCAGGAGGCCGATCGGGTCCTTGGCCTCTGCGCCGGAGGAGATCAGGGTTTCGAGGTCATGGGCAAGATCACTCTTCGCGCGAATTTCGCCTGTAAGTGCCCGCAGCTTTTCCTCAACCACCTCATCATCGAGGGCGAGGATCTCTCGGCCCTGGGTAACCAGCTCGTTCTCAACGGCAAGGATACGTGAGATGCGGCCGGACACGGGCGCGATGAGGGGCGTCTTCTCGATGGTGGGGCGAATGACACCGGCACTTTGAACAGAGACCGTTATGGTGGTGAGTGGGAGCGACACCAATATCGCAACCACAGAAAGCATAATGATCTTGTAGATCGCCAAAGATCGTCCCTCTTGCCGGGAGAGGATGCTCTCCGCGGTGTAGCTGACAATTTCAGGAGGAAGTAAGGTATCGGTCATGTCACAAGCTCATTGGTTATGACGATTAGCAGTTCCGATCGAAACTGCTAATCGATATTCGGTATGGTGACATGGAGAACTTGCGTCACTTACGCTCTTCAAATCTAGCGGTGCCCGTGAAACCGACGCGCTATAAATGCGCCTGCAACGATTGCGGCCGCCACAAACCCGATCACCAGAATCGCCCACCCTCCCGAAGTTTCAGATGCCTCTTCAGGAGTTAATTCCGTTACCCTATAGGCTGACATATCTGTCTCCATGGCTTCGTTTTTCATTCTTGACTCCTTTTCGAATGAGTAGCTCGCGTGAGCGACGGCCGGTCAGCGGCTCCTGCCGCCGCAAAAGGAAATAAACTCAAGTGTCGTGCCAACTGCGCAGGAAGAGCTCCACAAAAGCCGTTCTGTATTTTGTTCAACGGCTTAACTGCGAGCGCGGCGGTACGCCGACCGAACATGACCGTGTCTCGAACGCGACAAACCCGACCGCAGGAGGCAACGCAAGTACGCCGGGAGAGCGGAAACGAGTAGATGAAGGCGGAACGATTCGGTTTTCTGGTGGGGCGAATGGCGCCGGTAGCCGACAATTTCAGAAGGATTAAGACATCGGTCGTGTCACGGGGGCGTTTCCTTATGACGATTAGCAGTTTCCATGGAAACTGCTAATCTGCAGAGAGAGGAGAGTTTATGCCACTTATTTGCCAAGTCGGATCCGTATTGCCCCTTCCGCGATGGTTGCAGCTGCAAGGCCTACCATCGTCACAATTGCGAAAGCTACTTCCCAAAAAATCCCACCCGAAGTGGCAGATGCCTCGTCAGAAGTTAGTTCGGTCACTCCATAGGCTGACATATCGGTCTTCATTATTGCTTCCTTTTCAGATGAAAAGATCAGTCAGCGATGCCGGTTGGTAGCTCCTGCCGCCGCGAAGAGAGAGAAACTCAAGTTTCGTGCCAACCGGGCAGGAAGAGCCCCGAAGAACCGTGCGGCATTTTATCCAACGGCTTAACTGAGAGTGCGCGGGTACGCGGGCCGAACATCATCGTGTGGTGGACGCGACAAACTCAACGCAACTTGGCGCCCCGATCGGCATGCGAGCGGACGACACTGGCAGCCGGACAATCTCGATTCGGTCTGTCACCTCATTTCCAATCACATTGCCGAGGCTCGTCATGGCAGCATTGCTTGTGTGCCGCGGCAGGCTGCCAGAAGCTGGAGGGCGTGCAACCGCTTCACTCCCTCTTTGGTTTTCCAGCTGTGCCTCCAGGCTGAGCAAGCTGAGTTTTCAGTGAGTGCGTCCCGCCAGGCCTCCAGCTTGGCTCGCTCCGAGCGAGCTCAGGATTTCCAGGGGTATTGATATACGAGTGGCTCGGTCGGCATGGGCTCAAACTCCATCCGACCAAGACCCGCTTCGTAGACTTCACGTTCAAACGCCCTGGTGGGGATAGGCGGGGGCGGGACGACAAAATGTCGCGAATTCACGCGTGTATAAGGCTGCTTCTAACCCCGTCACAACTCCCAAAATCAGCCAGGACCCTCGTGCCGAAGTTGCGGATTTTTCTTCGGGAGTTAGTTCCGTTACACCATAGGCTGACATATCGGTCTTCATTGTTGTCTCCTTTTCAAACGAGTAGATCCGTCAACGATGCCGGTCGGCAGTCGCCGAGGTCACGCGAGAGAGAAACTCAAGAGTCGTGCCAACGGCGAAAAAAAACTTCGGAAGAACCGTTCTGTATTCTATTCAACGGCTTAACTGAGGGGCAGCGGTGCGACGGCCGAACATCACGGTGTCGCGGACACGACAAACCCGACAAGCGGGTAACGCAAGGTAGGAGAGCGGCGGCGAGTAGATGGTGCAGGCCCAGACTACGAGTTGCGATTCATGAGGTCACTCGATGCGGTTGGATGTACTTGGCGCCCGCGCGAGTGCGCGACACTGCCAGCTCGGACAATCTCTTCCTGAAAGCGGTCGCGAATCTTCGGTCTGAACACCTCATCCTCAATCGCAATGCCGAGGCCGTAACGACAGTGTCGCTGGCTGCCAAAAGATTGAGAGCGTGCAAGCTCTTCATGCCGACATTGCGTTTTCCAGCTGCGTCTCCAAGCCGAGCAAACTGGGTGTATCAGTGAACACATCTGGCTCGGCCCCAGTTTGGCGCGTCCCTCTATAGGGCTTGGGATTTCCAGGGGTATCGACATACGAATGGCTCGGCGGTATGGCTCAAACTCCATCCGACCAAGATCCGCTTCGTAGACTTCCAATTCAAACGCCAAGGACGGCGTCATCTCGCGACAGCCGAAACCGCATTAACTTTCTCGGCTTCCCGCATGAATGGATCAAGGGAGAAAGAGCCCAACTGCAATGGCTGCTGCTAGGCCCGCCAAAACTGCCACAGCCGCCCAGAACCACCCTCCCGAAATTGCGGATGCTTCTTCAGGGGTCAATTCGACTACGCCATAGGCCGATATATCGGTCTGCATTGTTATCTCCTTTGCAAATGAGAGCATCAGCCAGGGATGCCGGTCGGCAGCCGCTGCCGTCGCGAAAAAAGAGTAATTCAACCGTCATGCCAACCAGGAAAAAGCCCCAGAAAGGGCTGAACTGCGTGCGCGGCGGGAGAGCGGCAACGAGCAAGATCGTGCAAGTCCAGGACGATGAAGAAATAGCGATCCGGCGACGTCATGTTCATGCGACTGAATCTACTTGCCGCCCGCCTCGCGCGCTCTCGACCCCGAGGGCGCGGCGCCGCCATGTTTGCACCACTTATGTTCTAACCGCGCGTCCTTATTAGCCATTCCGCCCCTATAATGACAGCTGCAAGGCCTACTAGGCCCATAACTCCGAAAAAGATTGCCCAAAATAACCCTCCTCCCGAAGTTGCAGACGCCTCTTCAGAAGTTAGTTCGGTTACACCATAGCCTGACATATCGGTCTTCATTGATGTCTCCTTTTCAAGTGATTAGATCATTCAGCGACGCCAGTCGGCGGCTCCTGCCGCGCGAAAGGAGAGCGACTCAAGGGTCGTGCCAATGCGCAACATATCCAAAGGCTTCATCGAGAGTACGGCGGTACGCTGGCCGGACAACATCACCGTGTCGCGGACGCGACAAACCCGACAACGGATGCAACGCAAGGGACATCGGGAGACGGCGGCGAGTAGATCCTACAAGTTCAGGACAATGAAGAAGCAGCGCTTCCGCGAAGTCACGCGATCGAGCAATGGTCTTCCATAGATCAGGGAATATAGACGCATTTCGACAAAGATCGTGAACGCCTACGGCTGGCTCGGCCGGTACATTGAAGCGAATGCGGAATTTGGTGGAGATCCTCGACGTGGATGAAGCTCGCCGCCGCCATCTAATGCGCGGTCATATGAAGACGGCAGATGAGAGCTGCTGGCGCACAGCCCGATTTCATGACATTGCTTTTGCAAGGGGAGGGCGCGTCCGCGGTGCGGATCGGGCTCTATGAGCTGCTCTCACCGAGCCTTCGGCGCGGCCCTCTGGGTAACGATCTCTCGCGCAAGACATGAGCTCCTCGCCGGGGGGGGGCTCGCAGGAGGGGCTCGCCTTCGGCGACCGCTACCACTGCCCCTGTCCCGGGTGCCGGTTAACCGGTCTTTTCTAACCGGGCTGAGACGTCAAGTACCCTGATCCAATTACCGCATTGTGGTTGTGCCTTCCGAACCAACCGTGGTGTCAAAGCTATCCGGCGATCGCGCTTCTCTTCGAGGTCGGGGTCCCCGCCTCGTGATGATGTTCGTGAAGAAGTGGCGGGACCATCTCGCGCACGCAGTCGGGAGCGATTTGCTCGCGCTGCAGACCGGTTATCACCCTCGCCATTCCTCGTCCTGCCGGACTCCTTGACAGCCTTCCGGCCGTGTTCTGCTGATCAGTGCATTCGGGATGACGAGCCCTCTGCTGGCGGGAAGGGCGCCAAGTTCAACATGGAACCCCTTCAAGTTGTGATGAGGCCAGACTCCGCCGATTTTGCCCAGAACGCGTTCTCTCCTTCGTCCGCGACGGCGGAGGTCTCATGGGGTAGGTTTCCTGGCTTTCTCGGCTATTTGCTTGCTCTGGTTGGATTTGCCGCAAGCGGCAGGACCGGCCAACGTTCCGATACCGGTCTTTGCCGGCATTCGGTTGGTCCGAAGGATATCAGCGCAGGACGTGGGCCATAAGGACACCACGGGGAGTGTGGCTTCCCCAATGTAATGCGTGCTGGGCACAGTTTGTCGGACGGTTGTAGCCGAGCCGAACGCTGGTGGCATCGCTTGCATCGGGGGAGGTGAGGATCGGCGCGGTCAACGTTCGCCTGTGTCATGTGCCAGCGGTACGCTCTTTTGTAAGACGAAAACTGTCATTCCGTGGACTACTGTAGGGAAGCCCAACTTTCATCGCTCTGGTCGATATCCTTCAATCCGGAGGGTCGGCAGTTGCCAAGAACCATAATGGAAGTTAATGCCGGCCCCGGCTGGCAAGTTCAGCGACCCCAAGGTGGGGAAGAGGCTTGTAGGCTTGAATAGCTCCGGGTTGGCGAAGAGTGGAAGTTCGACATTCGCGAGCACTTTTGCGGCTTCAATCGAATAGACGACATCCTGCGCGGCCCGCTGCGTAGCGCCTTTCATCCAGACCTGAAGAAAGCCGATCTGATCGGTTGCGGAGCTCGTGGAGTTGACTTTCCCGAAGAGCTCCATTGCCTGCGTGGATTCGGTTTGAATTCGCTCCTGCCAATGCGAATAGATGCCGAAAAACCTTTTCGAGAATTCTGTCTGAGTTCCGATGGCTCGCTTGGTAAAGTCCCAAAATGCACCTGTTGCAATGCCAATGTCATCGTTGAGTCCGGCTTCCTTGTTCATCACCATCTCCTTGTCATTGTATGATTGCTCGCGCCAGCGCTGGTGCACTGGAACCGTCCAGTGTGAGAACGACACCAATGCGAAGCACCTCGTCGAAACACCTGAGCAATTCGTCACGCGGCGCGCTTTCAGGATCCTTACGCAGCAACATGACGCAAGGAGTCGACCCTGCAGCGCTGCTCAGCTTGGCGCTGACCCAAGGGCCGCTCCGGATTTGACGGGTGGCTGCACCAGTGTGGTCTTGATTGATCAATCGAGCAGGCCTCATCTGAACCCCGGGCCGGAGACTGACTGCATGAGCGCGTCGTCGCCATCACCGTGCTCCAATCTGTCCCAGCAATCGCCGTGCCAGCAACAAGGTTGTGCGAGCCCTTTCTGAAGAGCAAATTATCTGCTTTGCGCCACGCCGCTAGAATGCATTCGCCGTCGTGTAAACGTTCGGACATCCGTGTTGTCAGGCGGACAGATCTGAAGGTCCAAAATGACAGCAACTGCCTGGACCGATATTTTCGAACCTTTCGAAGTAGCATCCACTGTACCGCCCAATTTCACCGGAGCCCCTCGAAAAGTACCGAATGGTGATCACGCTGTTTGAGGCGAATGAGATGACCCTCCGCCTTTCGGTTCTGCCCACACCATTGCGCTGGCTTTGTACGAGATAGAACTTCGTATCCAGGCTCTGGAGCGCGATCTGATGTGCGGGGTGATCGAACTGCTGGGTTCCTGAAAGCCAGCGCAGATAGCGCCTCGTTCAGCTCTTCTTGCGCGGATAGGTGCGTCCGTGCTTGAGCATGAAGGTGCTCACCTGCTACCGGTGGACCCGTAGTGTCTCAACCACCGCGGCTCGGCTACGGACGAGATCTCGCACCGCTTCGTGGCTTTCATCGGGAACCTATACCGTCGTTAACTCGCCGGCGCGCAGTACCGGGTACGAGAAACAGCGTCCCGGCGATTCGTCTTCAAGAGATCGTCGGGCTTCCTCGGGATCATCGACGGCACAACCAGGGTGCATTCGTGGCCGGACAATCCGATTAGGCGATATAGACCGTAGCCCCTCGGGGCCGGTCCGTAACCGAAAGCCCGCGATCAAAACGACTCGCTATTCGCTCGACAATTCGACGCATGCTGCTCGCCGCCGCATCGGCCTTACCGAAGAAACGAACCTCTCCTTCCCGGCTAGCTTCCCAATCGCGATGCGATTCCTCAGCTGCGCGACGTTTTCGTCGGCACAGAAGTTGCTCACAGCCTCGCCGTATCGCGGGACTGACGGTGATGCTTAGGGAGCGGAGCTGAGACAGGGCAACTCCGCTCCTGAATTTCCTGTTATGATGCCAATTAGCGGAGCAAAACCATGGAATATGTCGCGCTGGGGATTGCCGCGGTCATATTCGTCGCGATTGTTGTTGGTTTGTCTTGGGCTATTCGGAAACCTTAGCGCCGAGTTGATTGGCTATCTACCAGGGCGCGGACCCAGCGAAGAACATTGACGTATGCCGTTTGAGAAGGTTTTGCAGAAGCGATTGACCAACTCTAAAGAGGTCGACGCTACGTGTACCCACGTCTCGTGACCGACCAATCCTGGTAGGTGGCCCGCGGGAGTTTCCAAGGGTACACCTTGACGGCACCTTTGGCCCATCACCAGGCCGCGCTGATTAGCTTTACTGGCTGAGGCTGGCTGTTGAAGTTAGGGACGCGTGGTAGGGACAGCTTCCGATTCACTTGACGGTGAGGAGCGCGTCACGTCCGCGCTGCTTCAGATTGGGCGAAACACATCCACCGAGTATGTCAGGCACTCTGTTCCCTCCTAGCTGAGCCGTATTGCAGAGATCGAGTGTGAATTAGCCGATGACGCCGTTGCAGACAATCAGCGATTGGTTCGAAAAACAGCACGCGCAAGTACAGGGCGAAATCACTGCTGGCATGGCGCTGCTTTTAGACTTCGACGATGCTGACTTTCTTCCACTCGACAGCGAAGAGCAAAGGGAGTTTTTCCGGCAGTGGCTGAGCGAGGTGGGATTGCCAGCCTATGCGGTCGTTGGCCGTGCTTTGACGTTCCGAGCTTGTTTTGAGTACTTTGCGGAGAGCAGGTTTAGCGAGGCTTCGTGGAAGCAATCCGAAGAACTCTTTCGTGAAGCTCTCGAAGAGACTAAAGGTAACCCTCATTCTGATGCTGCGCGTTTTGCTCCAACTGCACAAAGGCTCCTTGACGAGATGCCCGCCCGAAGAAGCAGGTGGATCGAAGGCAGGCAGTCTTGGAGAGGGCTAGCCGATGGAAGCCTAACACCCGACGCTCTCAGGAAATGGGTCACCTCACAAATGGGCGAGGCCGGCAATGACTGAGCGGGAATTTGTTAAGTAAGTTGGGTATCGAGGACATGGCCCGCGACAAGGCTACGGCGCAGCCGCTTGGCCAAGTTGTTCATGACATACTTGCTAGCCGTCCGTCCCGCGGAGAGAAGCATAGCTCTGCGGCGGAGATTGCGGCGTCCACTTTGTGGCTTGCCTCAAAGGGACCCCTGCAGCAATTAAGCGTCACGTGCTGAACGAATATCTCGGGTCGGCTGTGTCGCGCAAGGCGTCGTCAAACGCCGCCAGCTAGAACGATGTGGCGACCTCAATGCTCGAACCTGGCCCGGCGAACAGACCCTGATGCGCCTGCAGTTCCATCGTGCCGTCGTAAACATGGAAATATGGAGTGCAAACAGCGACGACTATTCATTCGTGATCAGCTTCGAGAGCCCCTCGGGTCCCGGCTTTCGGGGGATGTCCCGGGTTCTGTTGAATTTCTGAAGAGGTCGGCGTTGCCCACCTTGAGCCGGTAGGCTCGGGGTGCTGATTCCACAAAGGAGAGCAACGCCATGACGAGAGATATCACACCGGCTGGTTCGCCGGCGACTGGGGCTGTGGACGAAGCGTTTGCAGAAGTGCGGGCGAGCTTTGATCGGTTCTGCCTTGCGGCGGGGATCGAGGCGCTCGGCACGATGATGGAGGCGGATGTCACGGCGGCCTGCGGGCCGCGCCACGGTCGCGATGCGGCGCGGCGGGCGCACCGTTGGGGCCGAACGCGGGGACGGATCGGCTT
>NZ_AUFA01000079.1:0-12105 GCF_000426265.1 Bradyrhizobium sp. Cp5.3
CCTACCATTTTTTTGACAGCAGCTCGCGAAGGGCCGCCGCATCGAGCATTTGCTCGGCCAGAAGCTTCTTCAGCTTCGCATTCTCCTCCTCCAGCGCCTTCAGCCGCTTGGCCTCGGAAACGTCCATGCCGCCGAACCTGGCCTTCCAGTTGTAGATTGTTGCCTCGGAGATCCCATGCTTGCGAGCCAAGTCCGCCGTCTTCGCCCCAGCCTCATGCTCCTTCAACACAGCGATAATCTGCTCTTCCGTGAACCTTGCTCGCTTCATCTGTCCGTCCTTCTTCAGGCCGGACTCTAACTCCATCTGGAGGAAATACGCAGTGGCAGGTCAGCTGCGGCGACCGCGGAAGACGAACAGATGACCGCTGAGCGGGTCTTTGCGCAGCACCTCCTGCACTTGGAGTGCCAACGACGGAAAGCCTCTGCGCATATCCGTGTAGCCTGTCGCGAGCCACACTCGCGCGCCGGTCGGAACCGGGATCATCGACGCACCAGAGCATCGAGAACTCGACGCAGCGCGTCTCCATCAACGTCGCCATCGACCCGGATGCGATGTCCGCTATCAAGATCAATCTCGATGACGCCCTGGCTGCTCCGTCGACGCGCCGGCGCCGTCGCCAATGACGCTTCGGCCACATCCCGCGGCGGTACAGACGGCCCAATCTCGACCGGCACTAACGGCGCTATACTCGCATCACCGTGCTTGCAAAGCTCTTTGCGCCACCTGAACAGCTGGCTCACATGAAGGCCGGCCATGCGAGCCACCTCGGAAACAGTGGCTCCGGGCTCGAGCGATGCTGCAACTAGCCGTTCCTTCTCATCCTGCGACCACCGCCGCCGCCGCTCGACCGATGTGATCACCTCTGCCCGCGAAATCGTCATAGCGCTTCTCCTAGGATTACCCCTAGGACCTGCAGCGTTCGCGTCCGTCAAACAAGGCGGCCCTCAACGGAGGAATACTCTCTAACTAAGCTCGATGTCGCAAAATCGGGCGGCATTTCGCGGCCGCCATCTGCGGTCATTGCATGAGCGCCTCCCAGCGGCGCTTCGACTGAGCTTCAACTCCCCCTGCTGCCACCATAGATCAAGGGGACGCATTCATTGAACGAAAATGCGTGATTGAAAAGCTATCGGAGTGTGGCTGTTCAAGCAGGATAGAGCCGCGCTTCTCGGCTTCGCAGGTCATTGTCGTCCAATGGACAATACCAAGGGCAGTTCGTGACGATTGGAAGTTCCAGGGGGTCGGCAATGGAAGAGCTATTATTTCTGTCGATTTCCATCGTCTTTGTTCAGCACGATCGCCTTATGTCTTCGAAAGATCGCCGTTGCGCCGAAATGTTACGACGATTTTGCACATGGACTGACGTAAGGAAAGACCAACTATATGAGCTCGGCGTCTCAATTTGTTGATCACTTGCCACAGCCAAGCAACTTCTACCTATCAAAGGTTTTTGTCGTTTACTGCGATGGCTGATCTCCCCCGCTTTGAGCGCCCCGGCTTTGTTTCATCGGGCTCTCGGGTCACTCGTGATGAATCATATCACGACCCAGGTGCGTCGTTACGATGATTACCAGCGCCAGATCTTGCTAGCGTCGCAGTGCTTTCGGGTTAACACGGCCCTCAATCGGAGATGTGACGTCGCTGAACGTTGATTAGATAAGTTTTACGAATAAGCCCCTGCAAGGGGCGAGCCGATGTGATTGGAAAATGACCTTTCGATTCAAAACGACTGTGTACGGCCGTTCGTCTACGGTCATTTCATTGGCCTATCATTTTCTAGCAGTCCAGCAAGACGCAACGTCTTGGGGTCTGCAAAGGCCAACATTCGGCGCCGCTCGCGAATTGTTAAGTTCAACTCCAATAAAACGCGTCGGTGGCTCTCAGCGAACAAGCCCAGCATCTGCTCTATTTAAACCCTATCATTTCTCTTGATCACTCACAGCGCAAAGCCAAATTCCATCTCACGCATCGCCGATACTCCACCTACCGCCGTTCTCCCCATGGCTGATCTTCCCCTCTTTGAGCGTCCCATCTTTGGTTTCAAAAAGTACAATATGGGGCCGCATGTCTTGACTTACACTTGGGGTCAACTGGAGCGTTACCATAGGTTCATCATCGAAACCCTGCTGCCGGCTCAGCGCACATGGGTTAACATGGCGCGCGATCAAGGATGTAGCGTTGCCGGTGCTGTACTAAGTGAGTTCGAGTCATATCCCTGCATGAATGATCCGGCGCAGGGTGATGTCCTAGAGCAGATTGAGACCCGCGTGCTGTACGTCTATCTGCCGGAAGAAGCTGCAAATAGTTGTTTGGAACAGCAGTCGCTGGAGCCCATTCCAGATTACATGTGCTCTGGGGACGGTGAGAGACAAGTCGTTGCAGTGGGGATTCCGCCGAATGTCCTTGCAGCATCCAAGCGCGCCATAGTGGCAATTTACCGACAACTTGGATGCGATCGGGTGGACACTGACGATATCAAGCGTTGCCTCGTCATTCCCCAGACGAACCTGATGACTGCTGATGGAGACGTCTATCGTCGCTGCCGTATTCCATATGACATAATCGCTGATGTGCCGGTGATGTTTACTTAGAAGATTGCTGGGGCCGAGATTGATCTGTCATGGGTATTTCGTGTTTGGTCGTCGGTTGTTCTCATGGGGGTGTGGGTTGTCCGCCTCCTCGATGACATCCTTATGTTATCTTCATTATAGTCGCTGTTGTGTTTTCTAATTGCCTCGACGTGATCGAGAGAATAATTTTTCGTAGACTTCGCGCTAAAATAGTAGTGTTACTGATTTTCCTTCGTTCAGTGCCTCTGTCAATAACATCATGAAAACATCGCGCGCCTGGGCACAGAGACTCCCATGCGCACGCTGGCGGGTAGGCCCCGCGCCCGGTTGCTTCAAGGTTATTAGAACTATTTCGCTTGAAAGATAGGTTTCATTAAGTTGCGATTACGCTCGCTTACGTACTTAAACTAAAGCGGAGCTCTTTATTGAATGTAAGAGAATGCACAAGAACAGACGCCACTCCGCGTCGGACACATTACAAACAAATGAGACACATTAAATGAAAGCGAACACATAACCCACACCCGAAACAAACACTTCAATGACCAGCGCTGCGCCCTAGTCGTCATCGCTCGCAACCTCGGGCAGAGTGCTGGGAAGTAGCACTGGCGCAATTGCTACCACATCAAACGATCCAAGCTCATCGCGTATAAACACTCCTTTCTGCTGGTCATATCGGATCCAATCGGATTTGGCGATAACGAGGCAACACGCAATATCTTTGGCTTCGACCAAAAGGCACTCAGCTGAGCGATACGTTTTCACTAGCTTCTCTACAGAGGTATTCGCCGCATACGGTGGGATGTCCACTGCTAACATCTTGCGGCGACCGTCGTGATCCAAAACCCGCATGTAAATCGGAATGGGATCAAGGCTTTGCGCTCTCTGACATGCTTGCCCGACCTCTTTCGGAACGTAGATGTAAAGTAACTGGCGCACCGTCCACCGGCCAGTTGAAGTCACCGTGGTTTCGATCTGCTCGAACCGATTTCTGCTGTTTGAATGATCCGTGCACGGATGGGTCGCAAGTTGTGCGGCAGAGTCGGCTTCGAGTCCGCAAGCCTGCGCAATCTCAAGCCAACCGCGTTGCGCGGGAAGCAGGACGTCATTCATGAACTCATCATATCTAACTAGCTGTGTTGCTAGATGACATTTCAACGTATCTCCGTCGGTTGCGGAGATGAGATCCAGAGTTCCAAAACTTGGACGGCGAAACACGACGAGAGGCATGATGACATATCGCAGAAGAATCCGCTGGAAAATGAAGTGCTGTGGGGGAGCTGAGTGCTGAGGCTTAAATAAGCGAAACCAGGCTGGGGTCTCGTCGTAGGCGTCGGCTTCAGTTCCCTATCAGCACGGTAAGTTGGCTTTTGCGAAACGGCAAAGGGTCTGCCTCTTGGACGCAGCGGTAATCTAACTGCCCCCTCAAAACGCTTAAAGGATCGTCACTGTCGATCACAATGCGCCGCTAATGCCAGACAGGATGGCGCGCGATCCAGACAACGCGCCTCATATGGCAAATTGCTGCCGCACGACGCTTCGGCGGCCAATCGCAATCTCAAGAGACAACTCATGCGTTTCGGAACAGGTGCTTGTCGGGATTAAAACGCGAAAGTGACGTGTCCTAGAGGGCAACTCGGCGAGGCCGCTCTCTCTATCGAATCCGCGTCATTTCTGTGGTCTAATACCGGCGAAGGACCATCGGATCGCGCGGTCGTCGTGGGCGATCTCAATCGTCTGCCCGCCGGATACGGCGCAGTTCGAACGCGCCTTCGACCGCGGCTACATCCGGCGCGGACTGTGCGCCGGGGGCTTAAGCCCGCTCATAAAGAGCGTCGCCGCTCTCAGTGGTCAGCAAGTCGATATCGCCGCACGGGCCCAACTCATTTCAGGGTCTGTCGCTGGCGCTGCGTCACGCGCTGCACTTCGGCCTGCTTGAGACTCTACGTGGTGCGCTCCCTGCTGCGAGTTGCTACGCGGCGCGCATCCCGGGCCAGGCCTCTTTGGTCTCGACGCGGAGGACCCATGCCGGCCGCGCAACAGTGGAATCTTTCGGCACGGCGTCGAAGTTTGCCGCCCGAACGCCCGTTTGGGATCGGCAAAGAGTTCTCGCAATGTAGTAGACCGGTCTAGCATTCGCGGGGCGAGTGCCCCAGCGCGGCTCCCCCTAGGCGGACACTGCCCGCACGCTGGTGGCGCCGAGCATTCCCGGGTGGCCCTCCAGATCGCGCCACGGCGAATTCCAACCACTCTCCGGACGGCACCCGCGACAGCCAGCGGACAGCACAAGCGTGTCAGCTGGTGATCACCTGCGTGATGGCCAACACATCAAATGTGTCAAAGCCAGCACGGTCGAACAAGCCCTTCTGCGCATCGTAACTGAACCAATCGGTGCGGGCGATAACAAGGCAGCGTTCGATCTGCTCATTCTGAATTTGAGTACATCCAGCTGACCGGTATTTTTCAGCTATTGTTTCAATAGAGAAATCCCCGCTATCCGGCCGGATGTCCACCGCCACCAGTCTTTGTCGACCATCCGCACCTCTAAAGCGCATGTTCTGCGGAATGAATTCTAAGCTTCCCGCGCAAAGACACGCGCGTGCGGCATCATTTGTAGTGTAAACATACAGCACAGCGGGCGTTCCATCTGGGTTCCGGGTTATTTGTTCTAAGATGCCGCTCCTCGGATCATTCATGCATGGAAAGCGGGAGAACTCTAGCAAGTGATCGTAAGAGATCTCCCCATTTTCGAGGGCAAATAACCAAGCGCCCCTCACAGAGACAACCCAACGCTGCTGCCGGGCCAGCAGCGATTCAAGGAAACCGCGATACTGATTAATCGCGTTGGCTAACCTTGCTGTTAGCGTAGATGGAAGGGTCCTCTGAGAGAAGTTTACACCAATGTAGTGCGGCCGCTCAAAAGCTCGGGGGAGGTCAGTCATCGTACGATCACAAAGGGAAATGGAATGACAGAATGGAGAAGATGGAAGATGACCGTGAAGGATCTTCTAGGAGGCTTTGAGTGAACGCGGAACAAGATGTGGGGGCTAAATAGGGCAACGGATGACATCCCTCAGTTGTCACCATCATCGCGCTAAGAGACAAACACTTTGCGGTTCCGCAAAAGCCACCCGACTGCGCTGATCTGTACACGTTTCTCACGGCGCTTCCCTTTCAGCGCCAATTAAATCCCTGACAAGACCTCACATGGCTCTCGTTACACGGCTCTCGTTGCATTTCAACGTCGGTCCTATAGGGGGCCAAATCGCAACCGACGAAGGCACACTGAAAAGCGATCTAGCTACGCAGCGTAGCCAAATGTAATGATTGTCTTAATGATGCCCTGCTGCCCTCCCAAGGCGCATGGCTAGCGCACGCGCGGCTGTGGCTGTAGTCTCGAATCAGACAACGAATTTCTTTGTCATCCGTGCATGAATTATGCGACTAGGCGCTCTTTTTTTGAACAGATCGAAACGACACCGGGTTCAACCGGCCGGCGAGCGGTGCGTCAGGCTCGTTCCGCCTGTTTCCCTTCGTTATGGACTAATTGATTATCGACCGTGTTTGGTATTATTTCGATTATGTTTTCCAGGCACGTTCAATCAAACAGATGTATATTAAGCTAGATGGCATGCAACTCGGCAAAGCCTTAAGTCCGTGCAATCTCGAAACAGTTTATCTAATGAGTCTTATTCAATAAAAAAATCGATTGCCGCATAACGGCATACGACAAACAACATTTCAATAAGCAGATGAAAGACAGCTCGTAATCCCAACAGAATGACGAGCTGTTCGCGAGCAGACGAGGTCCAGAAGAGGCCGGCGTATCGCGCCGCGAACGGCGTGATGCGTGCCCACGACAGTGCCCGGCCGACCGCAACTTCGTAAACCCTGCGACCAATTGGATCACGGCTTGCTGCGGTACCCCACAACGGCTAACGAATCAGCTTGAGTGCCTTGGCGTGAGCGAGACTACAGATCAGCCTCCGACCCATATCCAGGCGCCGATTGCGGCGGCACGCGCAGAGCGCGACAGGGCGGGGCCAGAGATTGACTAAGTCGCGTCTCCCTTGGGAGGGCCACGCTGCGCCCGCAGCAAACCGAAAACGCGAATCGAGAGAGTCTCGCCTTCCATCCAACGCCCTGGCCCTTGTACAGCTCTCGAATGAAAGCGTCGGACCAGTCGTGGATCGTATATTCGAGAAGCTTGTTCATCATCGACCGCCAGCGCGCGAGGCGTTCCTCCCGCGGCATGTTCACCGCCCTCGAAATCGCATCGGCGATGGCTCTAGGATCGGTCGGATCGACGAGCAAAGCCTCGTTTTCGTTGAAGTCTTCGGCCGCTCCCGCACACCTCGACAAGACTAGCACACCCGGATCGTTCGGATCTTGCGCAGCGACATATTCTTTCGCCACCAGATTCATGCCGTCACGCAACGGCGTCACCACACCAACGCGCGCAGCGCGATAGAGACCTGCAAGTTGAGCCTGAGGAAGGTAGCCCTTCTTATAAAAGATCGGCTCCCAGCCGTCGTCCGCGCGATGATCGCGATTGATGTTGTCGACCAAACCCTCGATATAGGCACCATATTTTTCGTACATTGGGACGTCGGTGCGCGAAGGGGGCGCGATCTGCAACAGCGAGACGCTGTGCGGGTCCTCTGCCAATAGGAGATCGAAAGCTCTGATCCGGTTGTCGATCCCCTTGGTATAATCAAGTCGGTCGACACCGATTGCAAGCGTCGCGCCGTTCAGTTTTTCCTGTATCGACGAGATATCCGCCTTATACTTCGCGAGCGATTTCTCGGCATCTGCTGCGAGCTGCTGTGGGTCGACTCCAATTGGAAACTTTCGGCATCGCGTCAGGCCGTGGTTAGACCGTACGACGCCATTCTTAGATTCAACGATCTCGCAATGGGCATGCGCACAGGCAAGGAAATTGCTCAGATCCCCATAGGTCTGGAAGCCGACTAGGTCGTACCAGAGCATCGAGTCCACCAGCGCGTCATAGTGGGGCACTTGCTGTATCACGTCAGGCGTCGGCCATGGCGTATGCAGGAAGAAGCCGGTGGGCCGGTTGACACCGAGCTTGCGCAGCTCTTTGCCGAGCGGGAGGAAATGATAGTCATGTACCCAGAACGCCTTCCGATTCCCAAGGCCCGCCAGCGCTTTCGCCATGAAGGCGTTGACTTGGCAATAGCTCTCATAGTGCTCTGCCGAGCACGGGATGACCCGCTCGGTCAGCGAATGCAATGCCGGCCAGAGAGTCGAATTCGCAAAATGTTGGTAGTACCCACCATAATGGGCTGCCGGCAGATCGAGCCTGATCACTTGGCCCTTGCCACGCTGCTCGCAACCCGGCAGGTCCTCACTGCCATAGCCCGCCTTGCCCGAGGACCCTATCCAGACTGCGCCGAAGCGGTTCACGACGGACTCAAGGGCGGTGGCAAGACCGCCCGCCTTGGGTTCATTCGGGTCGGCCGTCGCAACGCGGTTCGAAACGATGACAAGTTTCCCAATTGGCCAGAGGGCCGCCGCGTCGATGCGCTCCCCCTCTTGGGCAAAGACACCACGACGGGAGGGGCCTGGATCGGTTTGCTGCGCTCGCCCTAGCCGCGACCCGCTCAAGGGCTGATCAAAGGAGGGTCGGTCCATCTGTTGCTATCCCAACGCGACGCTTCCCTTCCCAGCGCGACCCGGATTGCCCCGATGACGGCTCCTCTTAAGAGAGATCCTATGGCCGAGGCGGCCGCGCTTCGCTGGAGGAGCTTGGAAGTCGCAATCTACCTAATGGCTGAAAGAGAGCCCGAATGGCCAAGATAGCGTTTCGCAGATAGCTTCTGCGCACTCCAACTGCATGATGCAGGGCTACGGAAGGGACTCAATTGGACGCAAAATTCGTCGGTGACCTTTCGAGAAGTTGAACGTGCTATTGATCTTCGATGTTCTTATTGCCCGTCGAAAAGGTAAATTACTGACGGAACGCATTGGCTAATTGGATCGTGTCACGATCTGTCACTGTAGCTCAATAAGAGGCTCGACGCTGATGGATAAAAAATCAGGGGCAGGTCACGGTCAATGTCCGCGCTGGCTGAAAGCGATATGGTCGCTATAAGCCGATGGAGCAACTCAGGAGCTCTATTGCTACCTATATATACGCCCTTTGTTTTCCCCTTCCATCATTCCAAACGACCACGTCTTTCTTCATATCTATTCTGCACATCCTCTTTCATTATGGCCGATAACTGGCCAGCCTATGAGCGCCCCACGTTTAAAAGCGTCGATTTAGCGGATGTGGGAGATCGGTCCGCTTTGGAGGCGGCGCTAGGCAGGGCATTCGAACAATACCGGGAATTCACCCGGCAACTTCTGACCTCGCAACAGAAGTGGGTCGCAACGGTTCAGGAGAGTGAAGATTCTCAGTTTCCTCCGGGGGCGTTCAAGGAATTCGAAACCGAACCGTGTATGAATGACTCTCCAGTCGACGAGCAGATGGAGTGCATCGATCCTGAAATCTCCCCCTTGTACGTCTATCTGACGGCCGAGGCTGCAGAGGCGTGCGCCAAGAATCAGAGGCTCGAGGACATTCCAGCTACTTTCGGGGACGACGAGGTGATGGCCTTGACAACGCCGCCGTATGCTTGGACGTCTGCTACCGCTAACAGTATAAAAAAGAAGTACCACAAGCGTGGATACGACATGGTCACCCGCGGAGACGTTAAACACTTCATCGCCATCTCTTCCACCGACTCCTTCAAGCATGAAGACGGACCTATTTGGGAACATACCAAAGATGGTCGCCGCTTTGACATCGTGGCTTACGGACGGGCGAGCACGCAGCACATCCGCTCGCGCTCTCGACGCAGACGTGATCGCGAAGCACACCTGAGGACGATCGTCACCCGCTTCAGCCAACCCTCGGAAGGTCAGCCCAAACAGTCCGCCCCGATGAGGAACAAATCGAACCCGCCCACGATCAATGATCTCTAGACTCCATGTTCGCCCTCTGAGATGACAAGCGACCCGCCCCGCGGCAAGCTCCTATCGAGGGTTGCACCGGATGGGCCAGCCCGAACCTCAAGCATGGAGAGCGGGCCTGACGAACGATAGCTTTTTCGTGGCGTCGGCAGATGGCGACGATTTCGGTTGCGTTAACCGACGGGATGCGCGGCGAGGAGGTTCTAACTGGGGGAGGATTCCCCATCGCGCAGATCAGATCGCCAAGCGGCGAAGAAGCTTGGCAGTGGTGACCGGCAAGTAGGTTTCTGCTACGAGCCCGGTCCCCTTCGGATGTGGCCTGCATCGACAACTAGCGGGACAGGAGCACAACTTCATCGTGCTGGCACCTCGCTGATCTCGATGAAGGCCGGACATCGAGTTAAAATCGACCGACGCGACGCGGCGAAGCTGGCCACGCTGCGCCGGAGTGACGAGCTGACGGTGGTGTGGGTTCCGGATGCGGCGCATGAGGTCATGCGCGACTTGGCGAGGGCCCCGCGCTACGGCGATGCGTGTGCTCGGCAAGGGAGGCAACATCTCCAAGACTTCCTGCTGCCGCATGGGCGGATCTACGCCGGCAAGAAGGGCATTGCCGCCGCTGGGTGACCACGGTGTGCTTCGATCACCCTGCAAGCCAAATCGTCCTTAAGGATTGCATTCATGCCGCGACCGACATCGAGGCCCGGGTGCACCGCTTGAAAAGCCGGAGCCGCAGTGGTCAATGGCATCGGTGGTCGAGGCTGTGCAGGCCATGCGCGGTGTAGCTTTCATTGTCGTCGCAACGGGGGTGCCGAGATCGGCGTCCTCGTCCGCTTCGACAATCCCGTCAGCTGATGGCCTATCTCGGCCTCGTGCCGTCGAGGCGTTCGAGCGGTGCTACGACCCGGCGCGGCCGCATCATCAAGGCCGGCAACACTCTGGCCAGGCGGGCTCAGATCGACGGGGCATGAACCTATCGCATGCGAGCCCGCGTCTGTCGCAAGCTCCATGACCGTAACGAGCACCTGCCTCAGGCCGTCCGCTATATCGCCTGGAAGGCCCAGGTCATGCTGTGTGCCCGCAACCCACTTGTCTCGGCCGCTTCGCTCCAGTCCCATTAGGGTACCTTCAGCCGCTTCGGCGAATGCGCAGTCCGGCATGATGGTTATCGCGGCATCCTGCAGGCGGATGACTATACAGCCTTTAATAGGTTGAATAGGTTGGCGCGCCCGATCGCAGCAGTGATGGCATCATATTGGCTGCCTGCTGGTCACACAGGCGAAAGTTTTACGAGGTGCATGTTGCAGGGAGCTTGAGATCGACAGCGACGACAGTCGAGTGGATGGCAAAGCTCTGGCAGGTCGGGACGACCGTGGGTCGTCAAAGTCCCCCGACGCATGCGTTGCTGCGCATCAGCAAAGCCTCCGCGGCGGTCGTCGCTGATCTCTTCAATCTCCGGCAGCAGAGGCTGATCTTCGGCAAACCAAAGCTGGCCGAGGCGACCCACCATGCCGTCCCGCGTCGTGCCACCTTCGAACGCTTCCTGACCCATGGTCAGATCGAGCTCGACTCCAGTATCGTCGAACGCGCCATCAGGCCACCAACAATTACGAGAAACAATAGACTCTTCGCTGGCAACGATGGCGGCGGACGGACCTGGGCGACCATCGCAACACTGCTGCAGACAGCGAAGACGAACAACGTCGATCCGTTCTCCTGACTTACCCGTACGCTTCGGCGTATCGCCAACGGCTGGCCGAGCAGCTAGGCACCTGTGCCATGGCGCCCCCGCCTAACGGCCTCAGCTTGCCACTTGCATACCGCGGAGTGAAAGCGCACTACACTGCGCCCCCTGCTCCACAAACGCTCAGACCAGTACCATCGGTCGGCATCGAAGACGCGGTAGCCGGTGCCTTGTTGTTCTTCTAGTGGGTATTAGGCTGAAGCCAGCACTTCGATACACCGCTCTTAGAACGATCCCGGACCGGCAAACCTGTTCCTCAGGCAAAAGCGTATGCCTGAAGCTGAGCTAGATTAAAAACATTTGTGATACGAAACGGCTTGCCCTCGGCGGAGGTGACCTCTCGGCTAACCGAGACGATATCCTTGGTCCGGGCCACTTCGCCTTCGAAAGCCACCCAAGAGCCGCCGAGGAATGCCTCGAAGCGAGTGAATTTAATAGCGTTAGATTTAGAAGATGCCGTCATTCGATAGTCTCCATATTCGTGGTGCAGGGGGATGTCCCGGGTTCTGTTGAATTTCTGAAGAGGTCGGCGTTGCCCACCTTGAGCCGGTAGGCTCGGGGTGCTGATTCCACAAAGGAGAGCAACGCCATGACGAGAGATATCACACCGGCTGGTTCGCCGGCGACTGGGGCTGTGGACGAAGCGTTTGCAGAAGTGCGGGCGAGCTTTGATCGGTTCTGCCTTGCGGCGGGGATCGAGGCGCTCGGCACGATGATGGAGGCGGATGTCACGGCGGCCTGCGGGCCGCGCCACGGTCGCGATGCGGCGCGGCGGGCGCACCGTTGGGGCCGAACGCGGGGACGGATCGGCT
>NZ_AUFA01000080.1:0-12085 GCF_000426265.1 Bradyrhizobium sp. Cp5.3
GTACACGCGGCTGGCGGACGGCGACCGGACCGATACCGGTCATCACCTCGCGTTCCGGCAGGTGACCGTGGCGCACGACGCGCTGGTGGCCGTCCGCAGTCTTCAAATCGGCATGCTTGCCGAGAAAGTCCGCGACCTCGGCCTCGACCGCCTGGGCCAACAGAGCACGCGCCCCATTGCGCAAGATTTCGGTGAGTTGATCGTCGACGTTTCCTGGCTGAATCAGCTTGATGATGTTATCTTTGGACACGGCATATCGCTCCTTCGGTGGAGAAGTGGAGGCGTCAAGCACCCCCACGATATGCCGCCTTCCCGATTCCCGCCGTCACCAAGTTTCAGCGATAGCTCCCAAGGCCGACACGCCGGGCCTTTATTGAGACGGTCTCTCTGCCTGAGCCACCGCGGCGTCCAAGTTGGCATTCACTGATGCCGGCAGCTCGTTGGTTCCATCCTCAGCATCAACAGCAGCGACTTCATTAGACCGGCGGGACTGATTTTCCTGATTAGTTGAGGTCCACGCCGCTTGAAAATCGCGATATGTCTGCGGCAGAATACTTTCTTCAGGATCGATGCCATGACGAGAAAGCAGCGGAAGCTCGATGCCTTCATCTTTCATAAAGGATTCAAGGAAATTGCGGAGGTGGAGGCATTCGACTTCCCCCTCCCTGGTAACTGCGCGCTCGTGCTTTCGAACTTCACGTCGTGCCAAGCTGCGTTCCGCATCGATCGCAATTATCGGATACGGCCGATCATGGATGACTCCCTTGAGTGGGTGCCTCCCGTGGTATGAGAACTTCGCAGGGAACACTTCCGAATGAGCAGCCTCTGCAAGCAACCAGGCGAGCTCGATGGACAAAGAACAGCGATCCGGCGCGGCATTCTTTGCAGCTCGAAATCCGCTATCGATTTGCTGACCGAGAAAGTCGAAATTGTTCGGAGATGAGTCGGCTTGCAACTCGAACTCCTCATCAATCTGGTCGGATGAACTTGTTTGCTCTGGATCTTTCCCGGCTATCTCAACTGTGACGTTGGGAGCAGGAAAAGCGGCGATCCACCCTGCGCCCTTGACGTCCATATGCTTGCCATCCTGGTCAAGGATCTTTCCGTAATCATCCAGCGCGCCCAAAAAAGCAACTATGCACGCAGACAAATGCTCATAGCTCTGAACTCTGCAGCAAAAAAGAATCTCATCTCCGATGGTTTTCCAGACCTGCGGACCGTTCGTGGCATAGCATTCATAGTCATCGCTTGATCTGAGTGCCCGAGCATAACGACTATCAATGAATATCGGAAACTCGCGATAAAAGTGGCGAAACTTCGTAACCCATTCTTGGTACGGCTCGGGATTTTTGTTGGCGTCAGCCAAGCGAGCTTTGAAGGCTGTCGACCCGACCAGATCGACAGAAAGAAAGAGGCGCAGCCGGTAGTTAGGACATGCCACTAATGGACCAAACCCAACGTTTTTGCGCGGATTTCAGCGGCTGGCAAACTTACGCCGAAGCGCGAAGCGACCATCGGCAAACTTGCGCTACAGTTCGAATAAGCTGACAAAAATTTGGCCGCGGGCATCAGAAATGCGGCAGCAAACCAATTCGCTTCCCATTCAGCGCGCTGCTGAATGGAATCGTTTTCATTAACCCAACGAGTAGCCTTCATCCCCCCTCCAGGATGCTGCTGAGAGACGAGGGGAAAATGGAGGAACAGATGTCCTAGCTCGTGAGCAATCGTAAATCGATCGCGTCCAGCCGACGTGATGCTCGCGACGAAAATGGTAAACCTGTTGGGGCCCTCGACCGAGATCGACTCTGGAAGCCGTCCTTCGCTCACAACCGGCGTGCGATACTCAATGCGCCCGCCAAGGCGCGCGACGAGCGGCTCAAGGGGATCGCCGGGACCAAAACCAAGACGGTCCGCCACCTGCTCGGCAAACGCATGCACGATCGCTTTTGACGCGTTTAGGGGGATAGGCGGAAAATAGCTTATCACGGCCCTGCATCCTGTGATTCGGCGAACATATATGGAACGCATTAGCAGAATCAACTCATCCGTTGAGGAAAATCTCAAAAATTCAAGGCGATGTTTGCTGGCCGACTCGACCGGAAAGGTTGCTATTTGGGCCGGCGGTCCTTGCCCTGTCGACGCGTCAGCGGAGCTGACTGTCTCGCGCGCGGGACTTGGCGATCGTCCCTCCGCCGCCTGTCGGCGCTGGAGACCGTTCTGACGCTTAACCTCCCATCGGCTCGCGCGGACACGCTGCTCTCCGTTGTTTCTGACCTCATGGATTTCACAAAGCCTCGATAGGCTCGACGATGCTGCCGCGAGCTCGCTGGCTTTCGGCTCATCGGTCAGGGCGTTCCCCGCCGGCGCCAAGAGCAGGCGCACAGGTACCTGCTCGACGTCTTCTGCGCTGCAGCATCGTTCACTGCCTCATTGTTCCAGAAAAACCTGCGTAATGGCACTAACGCTTACATGGATCGGATCAAAAGAGCATACGAAAACAAGTCCTTCGACTCGTTGAAGGACTTGCAAAGAACGGTACGAAAGTGGAATGCTGCATACATTCAGGAGAGCACTACGGATTGAACGCCAAAGACGCCCAACGAAGCACTTGCCGATTACAAGACCTAAAGCAGTTTGAAAGGTAAAATCATACACGAGGTGGTTAGAATGGAACCCGACATTGGTGAGCCCGTCAGACGACATGAGGTGGTCCCCTTGAAGGAGCCCGTGATCAGTCCAGAACCGCCTGACCTTCCGGTAGTCCCGACCAAGGTACCCGAAAAGGAGCCGACATGAGCTTTACTGTCGGTGAACTTGTCGGCCATCGATATTGGATTGTCTCTTGGGAAGGGAATCTGTTTGGGCCGCATAGCTGGCGCCATTGGCACCCTCAAGAGCCCATGTCCGGCGGCAACGTGAATCATAGCGGCCACGCCGGCGTGTACGCCCTGAAGACCAGGGACTTGGTCGAGCGCTTCGTTGGGAATGGATCGCTGCGGAGAGAGCTTGCAAGCACTTGGCGGTCCCCTCATCTCCTTCCACCAACCGGCCAGCAAGGCCCAGTTGCTCTTGCAATTGGCTCAGTGTTGCTGTGGGGCACAATCTGGGAGCATGAGTCAGGTTTCCGGGCTCAGTTCGGGCGCGTGCGGACAATTGATGAATTGCTCATGGGCGAAGAGTTTGAACAGCGTCAAACGGAAGGCGTGCTACTCGAACGGTTACGAAAGAAATACGGTTGCGCTTCCAAGCAAGAGATGGATTGCTGCTGAGCATCTTGGACGAGTTCAACCCCTCGACAGGCAGTTTTGGTAATCGCAATCGGTTGAGAAGCTTTGCTAAGTGAAGGTCTTCTGTGCATCCTGCTGCACCGTCGCGACGATCAGGGCGGTCCGTTGCTCGGACCGCCACGAAGCGGCCGCGAGACCAGGGACTTTCTGTGCAACGCTTACGCCGATATTTCCAGCGGCCGTCGAGGCCAAGCGCCAATATGCAGGCTCCCGCTGATCACCGCAGACGCGGGAGCTCGTACCGGTTACGCTTGAGCGGAGAGCGCCGCGACTGAACTACACAAGGTGGCCGACGCCGACTTTGTGACTACCCACAAAATTCTCCTTCGACTATGGCGCCCAGCGGTGAGGGACGACAGTCCGCGCCAGATGACTGTATTGCCGGGGGCAGTCGCTCGCGCGCGAGATAACCGAGCCAGGCGATCTTGATCAGATAGTGCGAGAGCGTTTTCTGGCTTGCTTTTGGTTTGTCATTGACGAGGCGATCGAGCACGCCGATTTCAGTCGCAGTCAACGCGAGGGTTGGCAGCGCGTCTGGGGCGGATCGGTTGAGCATCGTCATTCAGAAGACTCGCCAATTCATGATACAAAAGAGCGAGATCAGATTGGTCAGACGCTGGGCGGTCCTGAAGCGCCACCAACCCGCCACCGTGAAAGAACATGCCGCGTTTCCAGCAGAACCGTCTCGAAGCCTGCTCTTTTTAGCCCCGCATGCAGCCATTGCGACAGCGGCCCAGCCTCAAGCCCGATCCGCTTCACTGCAAAGCCAAGCGTCTCGAAAAATTCAACCAAGGCGTGGGGTTCGCTAGCGACCTTCGCATCCTTCAGGATTTTACCTTGGGCATCCGCAACGCCTACGCTCGACAGTTCCAATGACACGTCAATTCCGGCATCGTTCTCCACGGCCGTTCTCCGTCTCCAGATGCTTGGGGCCGCCTCAAGTCGTGCCTCCGTTTCATCATCTACAGCCACCATCACCCCTTGCTCGGAGCAGGGCCCATTACGGCATCCAGAAGAAGTTACATTAACCTTACTGTGATCTTCGCCTTGCCTCCGTTGTTCGGGTAAAATGCATCGTATACCCACGGCAGTCCGATCACGGCATCGTTCACGTACAGGAACAGCTCGCCGCTGCGCTCAGCCTTGAAGGTCGCCTTGTACGCTTGCGGCGTCGTATTCGGCAGCGGGACCGGATCAAGGAAATACTCGTCTACGCCGGTGTTGCCGACCCGCGCGATGATGCGGTACCAGGGCCTGAACAAGATGCGGCGAAGGAAAATCGCGCCGCGAAACTTCCACCGGTCAGCAAGCTCTACGGTAGAGGTCCGGAAGCCCGCTGGCGTCGTCGGCCGCTCATCGTCAGTCCAGGGCTCGGTGACGGTGATCCTGACCTCATAGGAGCGCCCCGAAAAGACCTTCAGGCCTGTCGGCGCGCAGATTGCCGACGTCGCAAAGTCAGCGCCGTCCTGGTCGATACCCTTGTTGACGGGAATAAGCTTGTCTTCCGCCGTGCCCTTGCAAAACGCTCCCATGGAGTCCGCTGCGTTGAAAAGGAGATGGCTCGCGAGCGTCGCGCCGACCCAGACCATCGCCACCGCAAAGAATAGCGGTAGCACGTGCCGCTTCACGGCGCGGATGACGAACTGGTAGAGCACGTGGGTTCTGAACGTGTAGATGGCGTTGTGAAGCAGGCCGGAGAGCGCCACTGGCGCCGCCCGGTCACGCCAAAGCAGACGCATCCGGTCGTTGATTTTGCCGCTAAGGCTGCTTCCAAGAACCATCAGGATGATCATGGCGACAATACCGCCTCCAAACCATTCAGGGTTCGCGGCGTACCAGTCAGTCCACCAATGAAGCGATTTTGGCAGGAAGGACTCGATGAACCGCACGAATTCGGAGACCATCCGGATCGGTGACTCGAACTCATGCTCCTTGATGCGGTCGTGAAATAGCCAGAACGACGCGAGATGCAGCGAGGCCGCCAACGTCGCGAAATACGCTACCCGACGCATCCAGACGAAATTCCAGAGCTTTTCCTGCGCCGCAAACCGGGTGGTCGCGCCCGCTGGCGTCTCGAAGGTCGTCGTCCCCAGCGGCGTGAGCTTGCCGTTACGGGAGACCACGAGGTACTCCGGCGGCAAGCCGATCGGAGCATAAGCGTTGCACCCGCTGTCGATGCGGTCGAACACGCTTTCGTGGATTTTCGGCAGCTTCACGCTGACACCGACATACGGGTCATTGCACAGGTCGGAGACCTTCCGTGGACCAAAGCGGTAGTAGGAGCCGAGACCGGAACGCGAGTCATAGAGGCGTCCGTCCTTGTCCTGCGATGAATTGATCCATTTGACGGAGTCGGGCTCTGCGAAGGGAGCCTCTTTGAAGACGAGGCCGTGCTTGATCGATTCGTCGACAAGCCAAGAGAGCGGCACGAACGACACAGCGTCGTCGGGATAACCACCGCCGACGTTGGCGTGCATACCGACGAACCAGACCTGGACCAGACGTTCGCCGTCGATGGTGGTCGGGACGGGCGGCTTGGATTCCCCTTCCTCGGTCCAGAGAACGGGATGGAAGGTCGTCCGCTCATCATCGAGCGCAAGCGCATGCCTTGCGCATTTGACGCGTTGGCTGAGGACCCGGTTCGGAAGCTCAAGGGGCCAGACCCAGTTGCTGATGCCGCGCGTCATCTCATCCATGGGCAGGCCGTAAGCGGCGACCGTATCCCACACGCCGATGAACTCTATGGATGGGATCTCCTTGCGGACGATCTTGGCGTAGGGCTTGTTGTCCTGCAGCAGGTCCAGCATCGGCACCAGGATATAGTCACGCAGGGCGCGGAACAGCACCTCGATCCGCCAGATCGAGTGGTAGCCCTTTGCCCGATAGGCCCTGTAAGCCTTGACCGCGCCGTCGTGCAGCTCTCCTTCGGTGTCCGCGACGACGAGGCCCTGCTCGAGGATGAGCCCGCTGAGGACGCGCACGGTGAATGCGCCACGGCTGAAGCCGAAGAGGTAGATCTTTGAGTGGTTCTGGTGATCGTAGTTGCGGCAGATGAACTTGTAGGTGTCGAGGATATTGCGCTTAAGGCCGTATCCGAATGCGCCGCCCAGCACGGCAAGCGGCACGAAGGACGAGGTGCCCACGCCGTCGTCGTATTTCGCGGCCTGCGTGTTGCCTTGCAGGTCCAGGGCCTGGAACATCCGCCAGACGTTTGTACGCCAGACGCTTGAGGCGGCATTACCGGTGCCGTCCGACAGGATGATGATCTTGGGGCTGGCCACGCGAACACCCTCCCTAAAGAAAATGAGTTCACTGAGTGTAGCGGTTGCCAAGAAAGATCTCAACCTGAGATAGTCAGTCGGCCAAGGCCTGAATTGTCGCGTCGATCTTGGCGCGGGCGGACTCGGCTTGGCGGCGAATCCGTTGCATCAAAAAGGCTTCAATGTCTTCTGATCGCGCAGATCATTTGATCGCGCAGATCATTCGGAGATGGCGGCGGAGCCACAGGTACAAATTGGGCCCGGATCGGTCGTTGGCCGCGGCTGCCAAAAACTCGTTGTGGCAGGTACTGCAAGAACCGGCCATGCGTTGAATGTGGTGAACGCGGCGGAAACCGGTGTGCCGGTACACACAAGTCGTCGAGGCATGCCTACCACGCACCTCACTCAGAATCTCGGGCTCAAAGCGCTGCCGAAGCCGTTTGATATTCCGCAAGATGCGTTGGCTATCTTAGGTTTGTCTCGCGCCATTAATCTCGTGCCCACTTGATACTTTTACCATCCAAAGTTCAGCGCCCTTTTCGAAGTGGCCGTCGAGTTGAACCGACGGCGACTTAAGCACCGACGTTGCTAACATCTCCAAGAATGGCTTCGCTCAGCTACCTGAGGAGCGCGAACAAATAACCTACTAAGTCTGGTAGCGTCGATGGGTCCAGCAGAGCTGGTCCCGGTTGTCTGAACAGAATCCCCGCGTCGATAAGTGGAGCCTCCGCCGGGATTAGGCTGCCGTGCAGAGCGGCAGCGAGGTGAAGTAGGCTTGATCCGGTGTGCCGCCGTCAAGGCTCGAGTGTGGACGTCGGCCATTGTAAAAGTCGAGGGTGAACGTCGCGCCCGGTGAACTGCGAGCCCTGGTCGGTGTTGAAGATCTCGGGCTTGCCGTGGCTCGCCAAGGCTTCCAGTGTCGCGACGCAGAATGCCACCTCCATGGTGACCGATAGCCGCCACGACAGAACCCGGCGGGTGGCCCAGTCCAGCACCACGGCCAAATAGACGAAGCCCCGCGCCATCGGGAATGGAGTAAGAAGCGCTTAAGCGCTTCTTACTCCATTCAAGATCACGGGATGGGGCTGGTACTATCTGTCGACCGTGCTTGATGACTTCTCACGCTACATCGTGGCCTGGCGGCTTGGTCCAACGATGGCTTCCGCCGACGTCACGGCCACACTCGACTAGGCACCCGTGGCCTCTGGCATCACGAATCCCTTCGTCCGAGCCAATGTCTCCGCGACACTGCCTACTAGATCACGTAGTGTAAAATGCTAGCCGATTGTGGCAACCGATAAGCCAGTTTAAAGAAGCTGGCCGGAGCATAGAAATGTCTGGCGCTGAAAATGGCAATCCGCTGATAGGATTTGCCGCCGACATCAGACCACTGTTTACGCAGACGGACATCAACCACATGACGTGGTTCTGCGATCTTTCCAAGTACGGCGACGTCAAGACAAATGCCGATCGGATTTTTCGCAGACTGAAGGCGCAGGGCGGGCCGGTGATGCCGCCGCCTCCAGCGAGGGGCGGGGACGGCCCGTGGTCGGCGGAGAAGATTGCACTGTTCCAGAGTTGGATCGACGGCGGCTGTCAGCCGTGAGCTGGGCGGTGCGCCGGTTTTCTCGAGGAGCTTTCATGCAGAAGCTGAGATCGATCTTTTTCGCCACCTGTTTATTTTTATGCGAATCATTGGCGGTGCTCGCTCAACAGCCTCCGGTCGGTTACTTCGATATTCCGCCAGGCTTCGATTTTCCTGCAAACAAGCAGACACTCGAGCAATATCGGACATCGGCAAACGTGCCCGCGCAGCGTCTCCACGTCTGGAACGTGTTTGCGGGCGTGACCCAGACGACGCCGGATGGGAAGTACCCGGTCTTCGAAACATGGTTCTCGGAAGATGAGGTCTTTAAGGTCGGGCCGGAGCCGCAGGCGATCGGGCCGCGCCGCATCGTGCGGCGCTTCAAGCAACCCGCCCAGTTGTCAGCGATACCTGGTGAACTCGGGCCGCAAGCTGCGGGGACTGCTCTACTGTCGGAGGTGCTCTACAACTTCACGGGCTACAAGCATGTGCGCACAAATCGGCTCTATCTCACGGTGGAGCTCGATGCGCTACGGGGAAACGGTGCGCCGGATTCGGTCGTTCCCGGCAATCGCGTAATTCCGGCCTTTCCGTCTGAAGCGATTTCGCTGAAGACGGTGTGGTGGCCGATTGCCCGGGACCAGGTCACTGCATTGCCCGTCTGGGATCCTGAGAGCAATCCGCCCCGTCCCACTGGTAACCCGTTCACGAGTTGGGCGCGCGTCGTTGCGGTCGACCCAAACCAGACCAACGTTCCTCCGAACGCGACCCAGACGGTATTCTTTCTTGGCAAGCAGTTCACCAATTCGCATTTGGTCGGCATTGACGCGTTCCATGCGATCAAGCTCGACGCACAGACGGCCCAGAACGCGATGGCGAACGAACGCCTGACTCGGGCCGCGGAGCTTGCGCTTGGCCGACCGTTGCAGGAAGGCGACTATGTGGTTCTAGTAGCTACCCATCTGACCACCAAAGAGATCGACGATTGGGTTTGGGCGACGTTCTGGTGGCACGATCGGCCCGATCGTGGCCCTTTCGCTGCCGACCGGCCCGCCAAGGTTGGTGGAGTCTGGCGCAATTTCCTCATGAGCGCGACCTACGACTTGGACCTGCCGCGCGAGTCAGACGGAAAGCCGCATATCGCCTTCAATCCGTGGCTCGAGGCCGGTTTTCCCGATGGAGGATCGGGCAATGGCACGGTGAGCAACTGTATGAACTGCCACAACCGGTCCGCTTGGAGGCCCGACTGGCAGGGCCAAGGGGGACGAGTGTTCCTTCCAATCTTCCGGGGGAAGCCCGATCTTCAGAACGATCCCGCGTACGCCTCCGGACGATTGCGAACGGACTTCCTTTGGTCGATACCATTCAGCTCGCAGTGATCGTCGGCCAATGGCGCGCTCGCCATCTTCCCGTGCTGCGACGGCATTGAGCAAGGCCAAGAGGATGGCTCGGTCGCTGGATGGCGTCTGCGGGGTTGACTACGGGTTCGCCTTTAAGGACGGCATGCGTACCGACCGGCTGTCGGTTCGATTTCATATGAACCGGAAACAGCGTCTGTCACGTCTGCCCGTCGACCAGAGACTGCCGAACAAGATCGATGGCATCGACCTTGATGTCCTGGAGATCGGCTACAGCCCTCACGCCGGAACTCCGCGCGCGTCCCAGCGGCTCGTCCAGCCGGGTCTCAGTGTGGGCAATCTCAAGCAGCGGAGCACGGGTACACTGGGAGCCATAGTTCGCGACCTCACGACGCAAGAACGCTATCTCTTGAGCAACTGGCACGTACTTTGCGGCGGGCCCGAAGCATCGGTCGGGGATCCAATTAGCCAGCCAGGGCCGATGGACTTAGGCAGCAGCCCCCCTAATGAGGTGGCGAGGTTGGAACGGTGGCTCCGCCTGTCGGAGCAGTTGGATGCTGCCCTCGGACGGCTCACCGACGACAAGGATCTGAGCGAGCAATTGTTCGGCACCACGGTCGTGCCGACAGCCACGGTCGCGCCCGCTTTAGGAATGTCGGCGATCAAGAGCGGTGCAGTATCCGGCGTCTCGCAGGCGCTGATTGATGGCGTAGCCGGTACCTATAGGATCGACTACACCGGCTTCGGAGATGGGCCAGAGTGGATGCAGGGATTCCGATTGGTACCCGATAAGGCGGCGCCGGCGGCTGCCCTGAGCTTGGAAGGCGACTCCGGCTCGTTGTGGGTGGAACGCTCAACAAGCAGAGCGGTAGGTTTGCACTTTGCAGGCGAAGACGACGTGAGCCCCTTGAACGACTATGCGCTTGCGCATGCGATCGATGACGTGTTCATACGGTTGAATGTCGGGCTGATTGCGCCGTGACTCCGTCCTAGGATTTAAAGCGCGCGGAGGAAATCAACTTTCGAGCTAACGATAAATGGGTATTCCGAGCAGCCGAGAGAGCTTCTGTCGCCAGATCGCGCGCGGCCGCGCTACTCGAAGCAGCTAGACACTTGCCACGCTCATTTAAGCAAAGGCTTTTGAGCCTATGCTGGAGCCGACGCAGACGAAGTCGATCTTTAGGAAACGGCATTGACATGAGTGGCGCACAATGAGCAGCAGGCAGCTTGAAGATGAGTACGACCGCGAGGAAGCTGAGGCGATTGCCGCGGCACTTGACCTCACGCCGGATGAGCTAAATGAAATCGAGTACGTGATACACGAGATCGCCAACGACGACGGACTGGTTTACGGATACGGCGTAGAGATCAAAGAAGGAGCACCGCAGCACATCCTCGACAAGCTTGCGCGACTGCCCAGGAGGGGCAACTTAGTGCTGATCCATTTGCGCGGATACGCCTACGACCCAGATCAAGAGCAAATGGAAGTGGAAATGACGAAAACTGTCGTTTACAAAGTGAAGCTCTACAACGTTGCTACGGATGAAGTGGTTATTTCTCGACGCATGGCCACCCACGAGGGGGCGGCCAAGATGGGAGGATGGACGGTTGAAGGCACGGGCGTTGTAGTTGACCTAACCGATCTAGAGCCCGGAGAGGAATGGACGGCTCGCGACTTCGATCCTGCCGGATATGAGGGCGCTCACGACTGAACGTGGCGCTGCGCATTCGCCACCTACGGGTGCCCACCGTACCTCCCCGCTGCAGCGCTGACCTCAAACAGGTCTTCGCCAACTCGAACACCTCATGATGTAAGCTGCAGAGCCTCGTTACGAGGAGACGGGCCAGGGGCTTCAGGTCAATCACAGCGCGCATAGATGTTGATGCGCACGAGATTGCGGCGGTGACGACATGGGCGTTATTAGGATCCCCGATGGCGCATATCCGAAGACCAACGCGGAGCCTTGCTCGTCATCGAGATGGGCTTCTCGGCTCTAACGCTATAGCTACCGCTCGCCAAAAACTCGTCCAACAGGTGAAGTTTGATCGTTGCGGCCTCCCGCTCTCCCTGTGAAGCAAGCCAGAGAATGCGCTCCGCGATCTCCAGTGCAGAGCGCTGCTTCTGCCCAATGAACCTGGAGCTAGCAAGTACCTCATCAAGGACGTTGCGGAGCATCTGCACCGTAGCGTTGTCGTAGGCCATCTGCGAATATCCATCTCGACAAATCACTAAACAAATGCGCTGTTACTCACGGGGATGTCCCGGGTTCTGTTGAATTTCTGAAGAGGTCGGCGTTGCCCACCTTGAGCCGGTAGGCTCGGGGTGCTGATTCCACAAAGGAGAGCAACGCCATGACGAGAGATATCACACCGGCTGGTTCGCCGGCGACTGGGGCTGTGGACGAAGCGTTTGCAGAAGTGCGGGCGAGCTTTGATCGGTTCTGCCTTGCGGCGGGGATCGAGGCGCTCGGCACGATGATGGAGGCGGATGTCACGGCGGCCTGCGGGCCGCGCCACGGTCGCGATGCGGCGCGGCGGGCGCACCGTTGGGGCCGAACGCGGGGACGGATCGGCTTCCACGGCGGCAAGATCGAG
>NZ_AUFA01000081.1:0-11613 GCF_000426265.1 Bradyrhizobium sp. Cp5.3
GCATGCGGCCATCAGGGGGCTCAACCGCCTGGCGAGACAGCACGGCGTCAGGCTGCGGCAATCCTATTCTCGCGTGGCCAAGGCAGCCGCGATGATGGCGGGTCGCTACGCTCATGCCAAACAATTCGGACGGCATCAGCGGCAGTTGCGTATCCTGCGCAGCCGGCTGGGCCGGATCATCCGCGACATCCGTCGCAAGATCGAGGACCAGCCAGCACTGGAAGAGGCGTTCGCACTCCCCCTTGGCCGAGCCAGCCAGATCCGCTCACAGCAGCAGCGCCAGCGCGGCTGGAAGCTCTATTCCTTTCATGCCCCGGAGGTGGAGTGCATCGGCAAGGGCAAGGCCGCCGCGCCCTATGAATTCGGCGTGAAGGCCTCCATCGTCACGAACAACCGCCGAGCCCCCGGAGGCCTGTTCGTGCTGCACGCTAGCGCAATGCCCGACAACCCCTACGACGGTCACACCTTGCGAGGCGTCATCGACCGCACCGAGACACTCACCGGCTGTCCGATCGAGCGGGCCTATGTCGACAAGGGGTACCGCGGCCATGACGCGCAAAATCCTCGCCGCGTCTTCATCTCCGGTCAGAAGCGCGGCGTCTTCGGCGTCATCAAGCGCGAGCTGCGCCGTCGTTCCGCCATCGAGCCCATCATCGGACACATGAAAGCGGAAGGTCATCTCGGCCGCTGCTACCTCAAAGGCCGCGCCGGCGACGCCGCCAACGTCATCCTCTCAGCCGTCGGCCACAACTTGCGCCGCATCCTCGCCTGGCTCAGGGAATTATTGCGCCTGTTCCTGGGATTACTATGGCGAACGCTCGCTTGCCAGGCCCAGCTCAATCCGGCTTGTTAACGGACGACAATTTACGGCTCCCCTCCGTCGATTACCCGGAAGTTGCGGGTTACCCGAACCGGTCGGTTCGGCCCCAGCGGCAGCACCACATCAATCAAATCCCCAATCGTCCAGATGCGATCTGCGATGCCAAGCGCGACCGCTGGCGTGGTTCGTGAGGCCTCATGGACGCGGCAGAGATTGTAGTGAGCGACGTACAGGCTGACCGCCGCAGCGTGGTTGGTGAGCTTCTTTGAGAAGCCGTTGGTGATAGGAGACGATGGCCTTAGCGGAGGAGGCCAGCGCAATGAACGTGTACTGGTCGCCCTTATGGCTCAGCTCGTGGCGCTCGACTTTCTTCTGCTTCTTGCCGACGTAGCCCCAGATTTCGTCCAGCTCCAACCGGCCGGTGCGGATACCGACCATCATGCGGTCGTGCAGCTCGGCACAGCCACGGCCGACGCGCTCGCCAAGGCGCATGATCGTATCGCGGTGAATGCCGGTGATGCGCTCAGTGGCGCGGATGCTCTGGCCTTCGGTCAGGCAGGCAATGATTTGGATCTGTTGATCGCCAGACAGGACATTCATGAGGGCTCAATCCTCGGTAGGGGATTGAGCGTTGGCGACTCTGGCAAAAACGCTCTGCAAAGCGTATATTGTCAGTGGTCAGTCGCTTCGGGGCTCAATCCTGGGTGGTTGATCAGAGGCCGTTGCGGCTGCAACCACGGCGGTCCCGCTTTTCGGTGGAGGTAGTCGGAATCGAACCGACCGGGCGAACTTCGTAAGGGCTCTCCGGCGACCTGCTACCCCGTCGTTTAAAAAACCCGTCTAATCTTAAAAGGTTAGGCGGATTTTTTATGGACTCAATCACTATATCGCAAATCTGCGATATCGCGTCAAGCGGGCGCTTGCGCTCGAATCGCAAAAATGAGATATTTGGATGCCGGCTCTTTGGACAATTCGGTCCTATGTCTCGGAGCGTGGCGTTGATGAGATTCGCAGTTGGTACGGAAAACAATCACCGCGATGTCGCGCGAAATTTCTGGGGCGCGTTCAGTTTCTTGCGCAGACGCCAAGATCAGGATGGAAGCGCGAACCGTTCGATCTTCTTCACGGCTACGAGCTGGGCGAAATCCGCTTCAATGTTGACGGCGTTCAACATCGCCCTCTCGGATTTTTCAGCCCGGGAATGATTTTCACAATTGTCATCTGCGCTGAAGAAAGAAACGGGAAGTTCGATCCGAAGCGCCGAAATAGCTGAAAGCAGAAAAAAGGAAATTGAGCATGATGCTTCCAGGTGCTGTCCATTCTGGCTCCCACTTCAGTAATGAGCTTGTCCGTGAACTGACGGACGAGGAATTCCGTCATGAATACATGATGGATAAAGTACGCTCGTACATCGCCTTTCAGATTCGTGCTCTGAGAGAGCAGCGGCGCTGGAACCAAGGTGATCTAGCGAAGGCTTCGGGCAAAACACAAAGTGTGATTTCCCGTTTGGAGGACCCTGACTACGGTAAGCTTAGCTTGCAGTCATGTCTGGAAATCGCGATTGCCTACGATCTCCCGTTGTTAGTTCAATTCGTCGAATGGGACGATTGGCTCGCTCGCATGTCTAACATGTCACCAAGTGCTTTAAGAAAGCGAGGCTTTGACGCAAACCGCCTATTTGAAATTAGGCAACGTATGGACCGATCAGCGGCCACTGCTTATGATGCTCAAAGAGGTTCCGCCACATTGCGTCAACTTGGTTTAAGCGCATCTGTCGAAACGTCTGCGGCGGCGAATGCTAATACTATCTCGCAGCGCCCTGCATTATCGGGCAGGGGATTGCTGGGAAGCGGGGCAGCAGCGGGAGCCGCAGCGTGAAGCTAATTGGATCGACTGTTGGGCGCTGCCTGAAGCTGTTCGCGTGGGAAGAGGTGCGCCCGACGCACGGAGTAAACAGCGCCATTCTTGCGACGGCGCTCGCAGAGCAGTTCAATTTTCAAATTCGACCCACCCCACCCATTTCGCTTGATCAGGTCGTCAAGTTCGGGGACGGCGCTGTAATCATCAACGGGACGATGATAGCCATCCAAAAATTCGACATCTATAGCGACGGATATGCTGTTGATTGCTCCAACACCGACGATGCGAAACTAGTTTCGGATGAAATCTGGAGGTGGGCTCAGAGCGATCTTGGATTTCGAGATTTTATCAGACCGCCGAACACCATCTATCTCAGTCAGGTCACAGTTGAGTTTGCCCCCGAATTTGAAAACATATTCAAGGGGTGGAAAAAGCTCCAAGACATCCTGAACGAGAGCGCGCAAAAGCGTTACGGATTTAGCCAAGACGTAAACGTGCTTCGCGTGCAATGGCGCGGCGACGCTCATACTCTCGTCAATAACACCCTCGTTTCAGATTTTTGGATCGAACGTAAGGCTGGGGAACCCTATGCCACCAATCGGTGGCATTGCCATGGGGTGTTGCCGACTAACGAATGGCTGAGCTTGCTGGAAACCATTGAGGCCATGGCTATTGGTGACTAAGAGGCCGCCAACTGAGGCGGCCTTAATCGCGAATGCCTTTGATGGATGGCTGTATCGTAAGGCGGTAGGCGATAAGCACCTGTCCGTCGAACCTCTCCAGAAGCTCGCCACACGCAGGGCAATGATATTCGCCCTTGGTTCCCGGCTGCGTGGGAAGCTCAAGGCGGCGAAAGCCAGCTCCGCACTCCGAGCACGTCACGTCGCCTTTTTTCATGCGCCACCCGTAGAAGCACGGCGCGTATCGTTAACACATGTCGGGACGAAACTCTGGATATACGGAGGTTTAGTCCGGCGGTGTTCGTCTGGCGGAACACCCTTTCAGCTTAGTCCATCCGGACGATGAACAGCTCATGGCTGTCCGAGAACAAATTAGGACACTTCGAAATTCAACTTAGGACACTGAGGGTTAAATACGGACAGTACCATTCCCCCTTTGGGAACAATGCTGGAACCGCTATCCCATTTACGTTTTATATTTTCATACATATTATCATCTCATGAAATGGACCCGCGGAGCGGGACCCGCTTGAACCGGTTTGTTAGTTGGAAACCGACCGCTCCTGATCCCTTTCTATCACGCTGCCAGAGACTCTGTCTGCTGCAGTTGCTGTGGGCATGTGGTCAACGCGTCAAGAGACTGGGCAAGAATCCTCGGCGCGCGATGGTGTACGATTATTCGCATGACGATCCGTGCATTCAAACGCGGTTCATGCCGCGAGCAGACCAGCCTCCTGCCACCGCGTATCGAGGACTACGTCGACGTGACGAAAACGGAATTCATTTGCGGCGATCTCGATTCCTTAAAGGTTATCCAAACCTATCCCGCATTCGATTTTCCTGAGCATGAAGGTCTGAACGTCTATTCGATCGACGAAATCGCAACGAAAAAGATCGTGGCATTGACCGCCCCTAAACGATCGCAACCGCGTGACCTCATTGACATCTGGACACTTCTTGAGGACCACGATCTCGAGCTGTCGATGCTTGCTCTACCCATCGCGCAGAAACTCAAATTCAGAAACCGACCAGCAGACGGTCTCAGTGAGGCCTTCGACAAGAAGGAAAAGCTCTTGAAGGTGACTTGGAACACGCGTCTTGATCCTCAAATGCCGAAGACTCCCGAGTTCGAGGGCGTATACCGTGCCGTTCGACAATCCTTCCGCAATGCCAATCTCTTTGAGACGACGTCCGTAGAATTGATCCGACTGAACGGCTCTTAAGCACAACAACCGACTTGGAACGTGGCCCCGCCTGACAGGCCGTGACCAATTGAGCGAATGCGGCTCCGAACGCCACCATACGGCCGAAAATTTCTGCGCTTGGCGTGTCGCTTGTGAACAATACCCTAAGCGATTGAGGTGTCTGTTGTTGAGGAGGTCCCAGTTAGCCGCCACGCAGGCTGGGCCACGCTCGGTTCACCGTACGAGCCTGATTGATTCAGCCAGATGGCACGCAAGAACCTTGATGCAGCCCCGATCCACGAATTCGACAAGCTAGGTTGCCATCAGCAATGTCGCGGCCATGGCATTCCCTTCGCCATCGTCGAGACCTGCCGGGCCGTCCGCACGATGGCACGGCCGTCGGGTCGAGGCGCATAGGTCGATCGTTTGTTGAGGCCGGGCGACACGATCGAAATTGTGGTTGTCTGCATAGACTCTCGGCACCGGTGGAGCCAATTCTTTCGTCATTATGATACGCGGCGTACGCCCATTGTTGAACGGATGGTCCAGATGCCTGGGGATACCGCAAGGCAGAACGCCGGCTGAAGACGGAAGAACCAACTTGCGAGGCCGACAAAACGCTACTATTTGTGCAGACCGAGCCGCCGAAGCCGGTAGTCGAGCTGCGCCCGACTGATCCGAAGCGCCCGCGCGGCGGCTGAGACGTTGCCGCCGGCCCGCGCCAAAGCCGTCTCGTAAGTGGCGCGCTCCACATCCGCAAACGCGGCGCCGTGGTCGGGTGACAGCGCAGGCGGCGCCTCCGTCGGCGGCACACCATCTGCGTGAAGCGGCATCCGCCCGAGCCGGCCTTCGCTGGTCAGCTGGATCGAGAATGGCGGCAGAAGCTCCGAACCGCTGAAGAGATGGCCGACGTCGATCACGCCACCCTCGTCGGCATAGACCACCCCGCGCTCAATCAGGTTCTGCAATTCGCGGATGTTGCCGGGATAGCTGTATTTGAGCAGCGCGTCCGTTGCGCGCCGGCTGAAGCCGGTGAGACGGCGGCCGTGCCGCGCGCTGTAGAGATTGAGGAAATGGGCCATCAGCAGCGGAATGTCGTCGCGCCGCTCGCGCAGCGGCGGGATAACGATCGGAAAAACGCAGAGACGGAAATAGAGATCCTGCCGGAAGCGGCCGGCCGCTACTTCCGCCCTGAGATCGACATTAGACGCTGCGACCACGCGGACATCGAGCGAGATGGTCTTTGTGCCGCCGACCCGCTCTATCTTCCGCTCCTGAAGCGCGCGCAACACCTTGCCCTGCGCCGAGTAGGTCAGCGAGGCGATCTCGTCCAGGAATAGCGTGCCGCCCGAGGCGCGCTCGAAATAGCCCGCACGCGAGGCGATGGCGCCGGTAAAGGCGCCCTTCTCGACGCCGAACAATTCGGACTCGACGAGCTGCTCCGGGATCGCGGCGCAGTTGATCGCGACGAACGGACCTTCATTGCGCCGGCTCATCGCATGCAACTGGCTGGAGAACAGCTCCTTGCCGACGCCGGACTCGCCGACGAACAGCACTGTCGCGTCTGTGGCCGCGACACGCTCGAGCTGACGCCGCGTGCGAACGAAGGCCGCGGAGACGCCGACCGCGACGTCGCCCTTGGCATCGACCTCGGCCGGCGCTTCCTGTTCGGCAACGGGGATCTTGGCCGCCACGTGAAGCGGACGGCTCTTCCATTCCAAGCCAAAATACTGCCGCTCCGGCGCGTCGTCGCCCCAGGCATCGGCATGCTGACCGATGATCACGCAGCCCGGCGCGCCCATGCCGGCGCATTCGATCTCGCGGAAGATCACGGGCGAGCCGAATAATTTTGTGGTGTAGCCCGCGGGATAGCCGATCTGGAGCCAGCACACCGGCTCGTTGGCGAGACCATAGCTCGCGACATGCTCGGCGGCTTCCGATGAATCGTCCCAGTAGAACTCGCCGAAATAGGTGCCCTTGTCGCGGTCGAACTCGAAGTGCCGCGTGGTGACCTTGACGAAGCCCTCCAGCGTGTGCACCCGCGGTCCAGCGGCCAACGCGTGGGTCAGGTCCTCATGCGGAAAGCGCTTCTGGATCAGCGCGGCGTCGCGCGCGCCCTGCATGTAGCCGACGCGCATGAAGATCGCCTTGGCGGTCTCCATGCCGAAGGCGTCGATGATCTCGGCACGCAGCCGCCCCAGCACCTGCGATTGCATCAACACCATGCGCTGGTCGTTGAGCCAGATACGGCCATCGCCGAGCGCGAAATGCAGGGACTCCGCGAGATCATCAAAGGTCGGCGGCGCACTGGTGCGAAGCTCGCTGCTCGCACCCCGGCTGAGGATTTGCGCCGAGCGGCGCGAGGCCTCGGCGAGCGATATCAGGGATTCCTTGTCGGGCATGCCGGCGCTTTCCAATTTCATCAAATAATGAAATCGAACTTAGAGGAATTTCATGATTTCATAAAGAAACTTGACGCTGGCGTGAGATCTCGAACGGACCGCACCCCTTCGCGCACCCCTTCAACGCCGACTCCATCCATATGAAATAATTCAACTATTTTGCTAATCCGGAACGCCGCCGCAACTCGGAGCCGGACGTGGCACCGGCCTTGCTATTCCCCCGGCCAACGGGAGGAAAACGAAAACAGGAGGGCCGGCGCCTACTTGTGACCTGTTTCCCTCCCTCAACGCCGCAGGCATCGCCTCGCGGTCCTGCAACGAGAGCCCGCTTTGGCGCGGGGACAAGTGAGGATTTTTCGGTGAACACACAGGCTCACAACTTCATTGCTGTCGAGCAATGGCAGGGCAAGGCATTCCTCGGCGACTGGTCGGCTACCTGCGGCGGCGTGACTGACGTCAACAATCCCGCGACGTGCGCCGTGCTCGGCTCGGTCGGCATCGGCAATGCGACCGATATTGCGGAGGCGGCGCAGCAGGCGCGCCTCGCCCAGCCGGGCTGGGCAGCCAGGCTGCCGCTCGAACGCGCTGCAATCCTGAACAAGGCGGCCGACCTGCTCGAGCGCAATGCCGAGGAGCTGATCGGCTGGATCATGCGCGAGAGTGGCTCGATCCAGCCGAAGGCCGCGATCGAGATCGAACATGGCGCCGGCTTCGTGCGTCATGCCGCCGCCGTTGCGCTCGAGCCGAACGGAATCCTGTTGCCGTCGATGGAGGCGGGCCGGTCGAACACCGCCAAACGCGTGCCGCACGGCGTCGTCGGCGTGATCTCGCCGTTCAACTTCCCGCTGGTGCTCTCGATCCGCGCGATCGCCGCCGCGCTCGCGGTCGGCAACACGGTCGTGCACAAGCCGGATCCGCGAACGGCAGTATCTGGCGGCATCATCATCGCGCGCATCTTCGAGGATGCCGGGCTGCCAAGCGGCGTGCTCCAGGTCGTGCCCGGTGGCGCAGACGCAGGCGAAGCCATGTGCGCCGATCCCAACATCGCGATGATCTCGTTCACCGGCTCGGCCGACGGCGGCAGCAAGGTCGGCGAGGTCGCCGGCCGCCATCTCAAGAAGGTCCAGCTCGAGCTCGGCGGCAAGAATTCACTGATCGTGCTCGACGATGCCGATCTCGACATCGCGGCGTCCAACGCCGCCTGGGGTTCATTCCTGCATCAGGGGCAGATCTGCATGTCGACCGGTCTTGTGCTGGTGCAGAAGAGCATCGCCGAAGGTTTGGCCAATCGCATCGCAGAGAAGGCGCGTCATCTGCCGGCCGGCGATCCCTCGACCGGCCGCGTCGCGCTCGGACCGATCATCAGCGATGCGCAGGTCGCAAAGATCCAGTCCATCGTCGATGATGCCGTCGCCACGGGTGCGCGGCTGCTCGCCGGCGGCGGCCATGACGGGCGCTATTATCAGGCGACCGTGCTTGCCGATGTGAAGCCCGGCATGCTCGCCTTCGGAGAGGAGATTTTTGGCCCCGTTGCCTGCCTCGTCAGCTTCGAGACCGATGATGAGGCGGTCGAGCTCGCCAATCGCTTGGACTATGGGCTCGCCGCAGGCGTTATCTCCGGCTCGCTGGCGCGCGCCCGCGCCGTCGGCGAGCGTTTGAATGTGGGCCAGCTCCACATCAACGACCAGACGGTAAATGGCGGCCCGTTCGCACCGTTCGGCGGCCGCGGCCGCTCCGGCAATGGCAGCCGCATCAGCGGCCCTGCCATCTGGGAGGAGTTCACACAGTGGGTGTGGACCTCCGAGAAGCCGCAGGCAACGCCCTACCCGTTCTGATCCTGCGCACAGCATCCGGCGCGCGCTGCGCCGGATGCCCGCTCTCCCAATCCTATCGCAACATGTCCGACCGGAAATCCCATCATGAAGATCCGTGCCGCCATCGCCCGCGACAAGGGCGCGCCGCTCAGCCTCGAAAGCATCGATCTTGAAAATCCCCGCGCTGACGAAATCCTCGTGAAAGTCGCAGCGACCGGCGTCTGCCACACCGACCTCGTCGTCCGCGATGGCATGCTGCCGACGCCGCTGCCGGTCGTGCTCGGCCATGAAGGTGCCGGCGTCGTCGAAGCCGTCGGCGCTGCCATCACAAAGGTGACACCCGGTGATCACGTGGTGATGACGTTCAATTCCTGCGGCACCTGCCCGAGCTGCCGCGACCATGCGACCACTTACTGCCACGAATTCTTCCCGCGCAATTTCTTCGCGACGCGGGTCGACGGCACCAGCGGCCTTTCCAAGGACGGCGAGCGCGTCAACGGCAACTTTTTCGGCCAGTCGTCCTTCGCAACTCACGCGCTGTGTCACGAAGCCAATGTCGTGAAGGTGCCAAGCGATGTGCGCCTTGAGCTGCTGGGCCCCCTGGCTTGCGGCGTGCAGACCGGCGCCGGCGCCGTGATGAACGCGCTGCGCGTTTTACCCGGAAAGTCCTTGGCTGTGTTCGGCACCGGCTCGGTCGGCCTGTCGGCCTTGATGGCAGCGGTCGTCGTGGGCGCGACGACGATCATCGCCGTCGATACCAAGCCGTCGCGGCTGAGCGTCGCCAAGGCGCTCGGCGCCACCCATACGATCGATCCGACCAAGGTCAATCCGGTCGAGGAGATCATGCGCATCACCGGCAGCGGGCTGAACTTTGCGCTCGATACGACCGGCCTTCCAGCCGTGATCCGCAGCGCGGTGGAAAGCCTCGGTCCGCGTGGCGCCTGCGGCATCCTGGGCGCCTCGGGCCCCGATGCCGAGATCGTCCTCAACGAAACTCACTTCATGAGTGGCGGCCGTCGCCTCATCGGCATCGTCGAAGGCGAGTCCAATCCGGACATCTTCATTCCGATGCTGATCGATCTCTACCGCAACGGTCGCTTTCCTTTCGACAAGCTCGTGAGGTTCTACGCGCTCGACGAGATCAACCAGGCGATCCACGCCTCCGAAACCGGCGAGGTCATCAAACCGATCGTGCGGATGAGCTGAGGCCAGCAAATCCAACCACCATCAAGAGCGACCGGCCCCGCCGGCGAGTGACATGTCCAAGGAACAGCACGGAGACATTCTCGAGATCAGCGCCCAGTTTCCGCCGCTCGCAAACGGCGGCCCGCCGGAGATGCGTGCCTGGTTCGAAGCCATCAACGAGCAGACGCCGATTCCCGACGACCGCATGATCGAGCGTGGCAGCGGGTCCGGCGGGCGGCGACCTGATCCACTTTGCCGGCGCGGATGACAAGCACATCGTCATCCGCGTTCGGCGCGGGATGGGCGAGCACGCCCATGCCTGACGCCCGCGCGAGATTCGCGACCACAACGCGGTGCGAGCGCGAAGAAGCCGAGGAAGAAACCGCCGCCATAAAAGTAGATGATCAAGCGTGCTGACCCCGCAATTCATGCGGTTGTTCACCCAATGTGTATGTCGGCAAAGGCGACCCGCGATGTACTCGTCCGAGGACGGCCGTCTTGCGGGTTTATCCGGTCTGTAGCTGACTGTCGGTATGGATATCCTTGCTGATGGTCGCCAAGTGCGTCGCCTTGAAGTTGTGGAGACTGGCCGGCGTCGGCGCTGGTCGGCTGCCGAGAAGCTGCGGATTGTCGAGGAAAGTTTTTCGGGTCCGCGGCTGGTGTCGGCGACAGCACGGCATCATGGGCTTTCGAAACAGCTTCTGTTTTCGTGGCGCAAGGCCTATCGCGAAGGACAGCTTGGCGGCTGTCAGGTAGGTGGATTTGTGCCGGCCCGGATTGTGTCGGAGGTCCAGTCGACGACGGAGCGCGCGGCACCGGCGGCGACAGGCACTCTGGAGGTCGTGACCGCGAATGGCCGACGCGTGATCGTGGATCGCAACGTCGATGTCGCGGCTTTGCTACGGATCATGCGAGGGCTGGAGACGCTACGGTGATCCCGATCCCGACGGGCGTGCGAGTGTGGCTGGCGACGGGCCATACCGACATGCGGTGTGGCTTTCCGAGCCTAGCTCTGCGCGTGCAGGAAGTGCTCAAGCGCGACGCCATGGGCGGCGGTCTATTCTGCTTCAGGGGCAAACGCGGCGATCTTTTGAAGGTCATTTGGCACGATGGCCAGGGCGCATGCCTGTTTACCAAAAGACTCGAGAGAGGAAGGTTTATCTGGCCATCAGTTGCCGGTGAAGCGGTAACGATCTCTCCGGCGCAGTTGAGCTACCTGTTGTCCGGGATCGATTGGCGCAACCCTCAAGAAACCCAGCGTCCGACGCGGGTCGGATAGCCGCTTTTTTCGGTTTGAATCTGCTGCTTGATCTGATTCAATGGCTTCATGATATCGAAGCCGGACGATCTTCCATCGGACCTTGTCAGTGCCCTGGCGGCGCTGCAGGCCGAGCGTGAGGCGCGGCTGCGAGCCGAGGCGGTGGCTGCCAGTGCGCGGGCGGAGCTGTCGGACAACGAGGCGCTGATCGCGCATCTCGAGCTGCGGATCGAGAAGCTCAAACGCGAACTGTACGGGCAGCGCTCCGAGCGCATGGCACGGCTGCTCGAGCAGCTGGAGTTGGAGCTCGAAGAACTCGTCACCACGGCGAGCGAGGATGAGCTTGCCGCGCAGGCCGCAGCGGCGAAGACGCAGAACGTCCGCCCCTTCATGCGCAAGCGGCCGGTGCG